>JAFMMO010000004.1 GCA_017859655.1 Pseudomonadota bacterium
CGACCGTGGGGACCCCGTCGATCGGCTCGAGGCCCAGCCCCGAGTCCATCGCGAGCCAGTGATCGAGGAGGATCGAGCCGTCGCCGACCTCCTCCCCCCTCAGCTTGATCCGGTAGTCCCCCGGCTTCAGCTGCATGTTGTCCCGGATCCGCACCGGCGGGATCACGAGCCCCAGCTCGCTCGCCAGCTGCTCCCGGATCAGGGAGACCCGATGGAGGAGCCCCCCCCCGTCGCCGGGGTCGACGAGCCCCACCAGCCCGTAGCCCACCTCGAGCTCGAGGGGGTCGACCACGGGGAGCTGGACCTCCCGCGGCGAGGCCTCGGTCGCCTCCCCCGCCTCCTGCGCGGCCTCGCGCTCCTCCTCGACCGCGATCCGCTGCTGCTCCTCCCGGGTGAGGAAGGCGACCGCCCCGAGCACCGTCGCTCCGAGGAGCAGCACCCAGGCCGGCAGGCCGACCGGGATGAGGACGATCAGGAAGCCGGCGGTGATCAGGATCGCGCGCGGGTTCGAGAAGACCTGGCCCACGAGGTCGGAGCCGAGGTCGGTCGGGGTCGACGAGCGCGTCACGATGAGGCCCGCGGAGATGGAGATCACCAGGGCGGGGATCTGGCTCACGAGCCCGTCCCCGATGGTCAGGACGGTGAAGGTCTCGATCGACCGCCCGGCGGACCAGCCGTTCATGAGGGTTCCGATGATGAGACCCCCGGCGATGTTGATCAGGGTGATGATGATCCCCGCGATCGCATCCCCGCGGACGAACTTGCTCGCTCCGTCCATCGCGCCGTAGAAGTCGGCCTCGCGGTTGATCCGGTCCCGCCTCTCCTTCGCGGTCTGCTCATCGATGAGGCCGGCGTTCAGGTCCGCATCGATGGAGAGCTGCTGTCCCGGCATCTTGTCGAGCGTGAACCGGGCCGCGACCTCGGCGATCCGACCGGAGCCCTTGGTGATGACCACGAACTGGATCACCACGAGCACCACGAAGATGATGAAGCCCACCACCGCGTTCCCCCGGGTCACGAAGTCCCCGAAGAGCTGGATCACCTCCCCCGCCGCGGCGGTCCCCTCGTCCCGCGCATCCGCGAGGATCAGTCGCGTCGATGCGATGTTCAGGGCGAGGCGGTAGAGGGTCGTCAGGAGGAGGAGGGACGGGAACACGGCGAAGTCGAGGGCCTGCTTCACGTAGACCGTGGTGAGGAGGATCAGGATGGAGAAGGTGAGGTTGATGGAGAGGAGGACATCCATCACCACCGTCGGCAGCGGCTTCAGGATGACCACGAGGATGCCGATCAGGGCCGCGACGAGGACGAGGTCGCGGTTGCGCCCGATCGGCCCGGCCAGCTGGGCGAGGCGGTCGCTCATGCGTTCACCCGCCTTCCGGTGCGCTCAACGGTTCGGAACACGAAGCTGAGCACCTCCGCGACCGCCTGGTAGAGGTCGGGGGGGATCTCCTCCCCCACCTCGGTCGTGCTGAAGATGGAGCGGGCGAGCGGCGGCTCCTCCACCACGGCCACCCCATGCTCGCGGGCCAGCTCCCGGATGCGCAGGGCGATGTGATCCTGCCCCTTCGCCACGAGGCGCGGGGCGGCCATCGACTCCTCGTCGTACTTCAGCGCGCAGGAGAAGTGCGTCGGGTTCGTGATCACCACATCCGCCGCGGGGACATCGTGCATCATCCGCTGCAGCGCGAGCTGCTGCTGGATCCTCCGGCGCCGCTCCTTGAGCTTCGGGTCCCCCTCCATCCGCTTCAGCTCCTCCCGGACCTCCTGCTTCGTCATGCGGAGGTCCTGCTCGTGCTGCCAGCGCTGATAGGCCAAGTCCACGATGGCGAGGAGCAGGAGGGCGATCCCGGCGCGCATCGCGAGTCCGAAGAGCTGGGACATCGAGTAGCTCCACGCCTGCTCGGTCGTCGCGTGAAGCAGGCTCGCCAGATGATCCTCCGAGGAGTCGAGGAGGATCGCCTCGTATCCCGACCACAGCACCAGGCCCACGATCGTCAGCTTCACGAGGCCGAACACGAGGCGCATCACGCCCCGCCGCGAGAGGATCCGCTTCGCCCCCTTGATCGGATCGAGCTTGGTGATGTCGAGCTCCAGCGGCTTGGTCGTGATCCGGAACCCGATCTGCAGGACGTTGACCGCGAGGGCGATCACCATGAGCCCGAGGAGGAGCGGCAGCAGCAATCGGAGGAGGATCGGGAGCCAGTGCACGCCCTGATGGATCACCGCATCGACCGAGAAGACCCCGCCCGAGATCCCGCCCCACGAGGCACCCATCACGCGCGCCGCCCCCGCGAGCAGGGTGCTCGAGAGGATGTGGAGGATCAGGGAGGCGCCGATGAGGAGGAGGGCGGAGTTCAGGTCGCCGCTGCGCGCGACCTGCCCCTTCTCCCGCGCCTCCTCCCGCTTCCGGGGGGAGGCGGGCTCGGTCTTCTCACCGCTGTCGATGTCGTCCGCCACCGGGCATCATCCTCTCCACATCAGGAGGAGCTGGTCGAGCATCTCCACCGACACCTGCATCCCGGCCGCGAAGACCTCCCCCACGAGCGGGAGGATCATCCAGACCGTGAAGAGGCCCAGCAGGATCCGAATCGTGAAGCCGAGGATGAAGACGTTCATCTCCGGCACCGAGCGGGCGAGGATCGCCATGGCGCCGGTCGCGAGCATCAGCCCGACCATCCCCGGCAGGGCGATCCTCAGCCCGTTGCGGAAGAGGTCGTTCCCCGTGTCCACCACGAGGAACTCCGGGTCGAGGAGCGCGCCGCCGGCTCCGATCGCCGCGACCATCCCTCCGGGTGGGAGGACGGTGAACGACTGGTTCGCCGCATCGACGACGAGCTGCGTCCCCCCCAGGATGACGAAGAGCACCAGTCCGAGGGTGAAGAAGAGCTGCGTGGTGATCGCGCTCTGCCCCTCGCTGATCGGATCGAAGACCTCGCCGATCGCGAAGCCGATCTCCTGACCCACGATGTGCCCCGCGAGCTGCATCGCGAGGACCATGACCGAGGCGATCCATCCGATCATCCAACCGATCGCGAGCTCGGTCCCGACCGCGAGGACGAGGGCGACCTCCGACTCGAGGAGGCGCAGGAGGGCGCCGTCCGCCGACCGCCCCCAGATCACCGGGAACATGACCAGGGCGAGGAGCACCCCCACCCAGAGCCGGACCGGGACCGGGAAGCCGCGGTTCGAGAACAGGGGCGCCGACAGCAGCACTCCGGTGATCCGGAAGAACACCAGGAGGAACACCACCAGCGCCTCGGTCGACTCGATCGGCAGGACCGGCATCCGCCATCACCCCCAGACCTGCTGCAGCTGCTCGAAGGTCTGCCAGGTGTACTCGACGGCCCACATCAGCAGAGAGGGGAGCAGGAAGATGAGGGTCAGCACCATCGCCACGATCTTCGGCACGAAGGTCAGCGTCTGGTCCTGGATCTGGGTGACCGCCTGGAAGACGCTGATGGCCAGCCCGACCACCAGCCCGACGAGGAGCAGGGGCAGCGACAGCCTCAGGGTGGCCCAGAGGGCGTCCTGCGCGTTCTGGATGACGAAGTCGAACGGGTCCATCCCCGTCCTCCCCTCTGGTCAGGCGACCCCGGACTGGAAGCTGAGCATCAGCTGCTCGACGATCTTCCCCCACCCGTCGACGAGGACGAAGATGAGGATCTTGAACGGCAGCGAGACCACCACGGGCGGCAGCATCATCATCCCCATGGAGATCAGCACCGAGGCGATCACCATGTCGATCACCACGAACGGCAGGTAGATGAGGAAGCCCATCTCGAACGCCCGCTCCAGTTCGCTCAGGACGAAGGCGGAGACCACCGCTGTGGTCGGCACCGCCTCGAGGATCGTGCCCCAGTCCTTCTCGGGGTCGAGCTCGTAGCGCTGGTAGAGCTCCGGGCTCGTGATCTCCGTCATCAGCAGGAGGTCGTCCGGGTGGATGTGATCGAACATGAAGCTGCGGATTCGCTGCACCGAGTACTCGATCGTCTCCTCACCGCTGAGCTGCTCGTTCATGTAGGGGTCGAGCGCGTTCTCGTAGATGTCCCCCCAGGTCGGAGCCATCACCGTGAAGGTGAGAATGAGGCCGAGCCCGATGATGATCTGGTTCGGGGGCACCTCCTGCGTCCCGAGCGCGCGGCGCACGAAGCCGAGCACGATGATGATGCGCGTGAAGCAGGTGGTCATCAGGAGGATCGCGGGCGCGATCGTCAGGACGGTGAGGATCGCGGCGATCCGCAGGGAGACGGAGAGGTCGGAAGGCGCCCCGGAGATCGCCCGCTCGAGCACTCCATCCCCGTCCGCGGCCTCCGCGTGCGGCGGAGCGAGTCCCCCGAGCACGAGGAGCAGCATCCCCGCCACGAGGAGACCTCGGAGGGCGCGGGCCAGCGGCGTCGGTCGCCGCGACCGGAGCGTGGTGCTCATCCCCGCCCCCTCTCCCGGCCCGGCTCGTCCCGGCGCCAGTCGGCGACCATGCTCTTCAGGCGGGAGATCTCGCGACGGTAGGGCTCGAAGCGGGACTCCTCGCGCGACTCCGCCTCCGCCACCCACTCCGGGAGCGGGTCACCCTCGCCATAGACCTCCTGCACCGAGGCGAACCGGGCGGCGAAGGACTCCTCCGGGGGGACGGCGCCCGCGATCTCCGCGGGGTCGGTGATCTCGCCCAGGCGGTTGATCCGGTCCGGCGTCACGCCGAGCACGAGCAGGCGGCCGGCCACCTGGGTCACGACGATCTGCTGCTTCGGGCCCACGGGAGCCCGGGCGATGACCCTGATCAGCTGGCGATTCGTCGGGGTCACGGCGCCCGGGAGGATCCGGCGGATGAGGTGAAGCGTCCCGATCGCGAGCCCGAGCACGACCACCAGCCAGAGGAGCGTGCGCACGACGGTGGCGCCCGTGGATGGTCTCGCCGCGGCGGCGGGGCTCCCCCGGCCGGTCCGCTCGGCGGCGCGCCGCAGCGTCGGGCTCTCGGTGCCCGCGGCCTCGGGGGAACCCCCACCGTCGCCGCCGACCTGGAAGCCCCCCGCTCCGCGGACTCCCCCGCCCCCGTCCCACGCGCTCTGGGCGGACAGGCTGACGGGCGCGAGGAGGAGGCCCCCCCCGCACAGTCCGACGATGACGACAGAGACGAGGCCGCGCAGGACGCGCGGCGTCGAACCCCTCTCCATGTCTCACCCCTCTCGACCCGGTCTCCCGGGTCGTCGCTCTCTCGTTCCCGGGGACTCGATCGGGCGCGCGCGCATCCTGCGCGCGGTTCACCTCGCTCGATCCGTCCCCCGCGTGAAGCCCGCGGCGACCGGCTCAGGTCGCCTGCGTGGGCAGCTCGCGATGGAAGACCTCGGTGATGCGGATGCAGAAGCTCTCGTTCAGGACGAGCACCTCCCCGCGCGCGATCACCTTGTCGTTGACGTAGATGTCCAGCGGGTCTCCCGCCAGACGCTCCAGCTCGACCACCGAGCCCTGCCCGAGGCGCAGGATGTCCTTGAGGTGCATCCGGCCCCGCCCGAGCTCGACCTTCACCTGGAGATGCACATCCCGCAGGAGATCGAGGTTCTGATCGACGAGGTCCGCCCCCATCGGCGGCATCGGCTCGACCCGGTCTCCCGGGTCCCGACGGACCGCCCCCGGCGCGGTGGCGGCATCGACGGTCGCGAGGATCTCCTCGTACCCGTCGAGCGCCTCGCGCAGGAGCTGCTCCACCTCGCCGACATCGACGACCGCCGTCGGCGCGGCGGGCGCCGGGGTCGCCGTACTGGCCGGGCTCTCGGCCGCCGGTCCCGCCTCCTGCGTCCCGGCCGGCTCCTGGGGCCCCGGCTCTTCCCGGGGCTCGTGCGGCTCGTTGCTCATCCGCGCCTCATCTCGCCTTGAGTTGCTCGTAGCTGACCCGGATCACGCACTCACCGAGTCCCGCGAGGTCCCGACTCCGGGAGGGATCCCGCAGCCAGGCCTCGATCTCCTGCTCCAGCTTCACGGAGCGCCGCTTCACGTGCTCCACCCCGACCTCGAGGAGGAAGGCGCGGATCTGGGCCCGAAGCTCGTCCTGAATGACGGCCTCCGCGCCCTCATTCTCCCCGAAGAGGGTCTGGAGCATCTCGCTGGCGTCCTTGTTGAAGGACACCGAGACCCCCTTGAGGGTCACCTCGATCGAACGACCCGGGCTCTGGGGATTCGGCATGGAGTGGCTGACATCCCCGACCTCGATCACCGAGCCGGCGACGAGCCCCTTCAGGGTCTCCATGCGGAGGGACGGACCGGCCTCGGCCGGCTCCGGAGCTCCGGCCCCGGCGGAGCCGCCCCCGATGATGCTGAAGACGAAGGCGACGATGACGGCCTCGACGACCATTGCGCCTCCCAGGATCAGCAGCCAGGGCCGCGACTTCCTCCGACCGGCGGAGACGGGCTTCTCCGCCTCCTCCTCGATGATCTGCTCGGCCTCGAGGTCGACGCCGGCGATGGGCTTCTCAGCCACGGGAGTGCTCCTATTCCGTCTTCTCGGCTTCGCGGTCGACCAGCTCCTGCACCGGCTCCGGTGTCAGGACGATGACGACGCGGTCACGCTTGCGGAGGCGCTCGATGTCGGTCAGCTCCTCGTAGCGGAGCGGATCGTTCCAGCGAGTCGCCAGTTCCAGTCTCAGATGGTGGATCCCCTCCTCCTCGGGGGAGGGCTCGGTGAGGACATCACCGACGGCACGGCAGCGCTCGTAGGCGAGGCGGGACTCGTCCCCCTCCCCCTCGATTCGGGAGGCCACCCCCACGACGCGGACCCGGTTCCAGCCGCCGCGCAGGCGACGGCTGACGCTCCGGATGACCTCACGCCCCTCGGCGGAGAGCTCCGCGGAGCCGGGCTCGAAGGCGACGTCCCCCTCGATGTCGATGTGGAGGTCGTCCTTCACCCGGTGGACCGAGGCGAACTCGCCGAAGGGATTGGAGATCGGCTGCTCCATCCGCCCCTCCTGCTCGCTCGTCGAGGTCGCGGAGATCTCGGAGAGGCTGCTCAGCATCGTGACGGCGTCGTCGAGGTCGATGAGGGAGAGCTCGTCGGCGTCCGATTCGGTCTGCACCGCGAACACGACATCGAAGAGCTTCTCGGACTTGATCTCGGAGATGGAGAAGAGCAGCACGAAGAAGCAGAGGAGGAGCGACATCATGTCCCCGAAGGTGACCATCCACTCGGGGGCCCCCTCGACGACGGTGATCGGCTGCGCCTTCCTCTTGCCGCTCATGCCGCCACCCTCTCCACCGGGGCCAGGAAGATCTGGAGCTTCTGCTCGACGACCTTCGGGTTGTCACCGGACTGGATGGCGATGATCCCCTCCGTGACGATGCCCATGCGCGCCAGCTCCATGTCGGTCCGGACCTGGAGCTTGTCGGCGAGGGGCAGCGCGACCATGTTCGCGAGCATCGCCCCGTAGAGGGTGGTCAGGAGCGCGATCGCCATGTTCGGGGCGATCTGGCTCGGGTCCTTCATGTTCTGCAGCATCAGGACGAGCCCGATGAGGGTCCCGATCATCCCGAAGGCGGGCGCGTACTTGCCGAGGAGCTCGAAGACCTGCTTGCCCGCGCGGTGGCGGCCGGCGAGGTTCGACATCTCCGACTCCAGCGTGACCGCGATCGACTCCGGATCGGAGCCGTCGACCGCGAGCTGCAGTCCCCGGGCGAGGAACGGGTCCTCGACCTCTCCGAGCACGCCCTCGAGGGCGAGGATCCCATCCCGCCGCGCGATCTCACCGAACCGGACGACCTCCGCCACGAGGGCGGAGTTCGAGGTCTTCCGGGTGAAGAACGCGTTCTTCAGGATGCTCGGCGCCTTCAGGACACGCTCCAGCGGCAGGCTGAGGAGCGTGGCCGCGATCCCGCCACCGATGACGATCAGGGCCGACGGCACATCGATGAAGTTCGGGAGCGCTCCGCCGATGGCGGCGAGCACCAGGGCGACTCCCAGGATCAGTCCGATGATCGTCGAAAGGTCCATGACACTTCTCCAGCACGGCCCCGGTCCGCCGGGGCACGGGAGATCCCCTCTGCCAGTGGCCGGCCCCCCCATGGGAGCCGGACCCTCCCTGCTGTCAGGCGGTGGCGAACGCCCGCAGCAGTCGACCGTGCTCGACGACCCGCTCGACGATCTCGTCGGGGGTCTCCTGCACGATCATTCGCTCTCCGTGGACGAGAGTGACCAGCGTGTCCGGCGTCCGCTCCACGGTCTTGATCAGCTCGCAGTTCAGCAGGAACGGCGTGCCGCCGAGGCGCGTCAGTCGGATCATGGTCTCCCTCCTCCCTTTCCTTCCGGGCTCCGGCTCGCGACCTAGATCAGGTTCACGAGCTCCTGGAGCATCTCGTCCGACACCGACACGGTCCGGGCGTTCGCCTGGAAGGCGCGCTGCCCGATCACCAGATCGGTGAACTGCTGTGCAAGGTCGACGTTCGACTCCTCGAGGAAGCCGGACATCAGGGTTCCGCGACCGAAGGACCCCGCCGCGCCGATCTGGGCCTCACCCGAGTTCGGCGCCGCCGAGTAGAAGTTGCCTCCCTCGTCGGTGAGGCCGTTCGGGTTCGCGAAGCGCGCGAGGGCGATCTGACCGATCTGCCGCACCTCGCCGGTCGAGAAGATCCCCTGGATCACTCCGTCGGCGCCGATGGCGTAGTCGGAGAGGGTGCCTCCGCCGAACCCGTCCTGGCGCGCCTCCAGCTCGGAGCCGATCACCGAGAACTGCGTCAGCCGCGAGAGGTCGAGCTCGACCTGCAGAGGCGTCTCCACCCCCTCCGCCTGAGCGGCGGTGGTCTGGAGGTCGATGGTCAGCATCTCGTCCGGGCGACCGGTCCCGAGGACCTGGCCATCCGCCCCGAAGAGGATGGTCCCGGAGCCGACCACGCGATCGAGGTCCGCGTCATCGCGGGACTCCGCGAAGTAGCGCCACACGCTCGGTCCGTTCGAGGTCGTCCCCTCCTTGACCAGCGTGAGGTCGATCTGCCGGGGAGTCCCCAGCGAGTCGTAGATCGTCGTGGTCATGCGGATCGACTCCCCCTCCGCGGAGCGGACGGGGGTGCCGTTGAAGAAGGAGATCGCCTGTCCGCCGGAGATCATCGAGAGCCCGTGGATGTCGTTGCTCACTCCCACGTTCCCCGCGACCTGGACGCTGCCCTGGGCCTGCTGGAGGACCTCGAAGGTCGAGCCGGCATCCGGGTCCTGGGCGAGGCTCGCGTCGAAGCTCACGGTGAACGCGTTCCCCGCGGGGTCGAGCGAGGTGATGAACCCGCTCACGACCGCGCCCCCGGAGAGGAACCGGACCTCCTGATTGAGGCCGATCCCGCGCTCCGAGATGAAGTTCGTGACCGCGCTGTCCGTGATGGTGAAGGAGCGGAGGGAGCCGTTGGTCGCGGGGGCTCCGATGGTCACGGTCGGGGAGCCGCCGTCGATGGTCGCGAGCGAGGCGTCCTGCGCGAGGGTCACCCCGGTCGACGCGTGGATCGCGTAGGTGTCCCCGTAGGCCGGGGTCACCTCGAGCGAGTTGAAGCCGTCGGTGCGGAAGGTCAGGGTGTCCAGCGGCCCGCCCGGCGTGGAGGCGCTGACCCCGACGATCTCGGCGATCTGACCGGCGGCCGCCCCGGAGTCGAAGCGGATGAAGTCCCCCACCTGCACGCCGCGGAAGTCCGCATCGTGGTCGGTGATGCTGGACAGGGTCGCGATGTCGGGGGTCCCCCCGGCGTTCAGCTCGATCGTCCCGTTGTGGACCTCGCCGGTCTGGGGATCGCGGCGCTGGAACGAGAGCATGTTCTCCGTCTGCTCGACGCCGTTCCAGGTGCCGGTGTTGATGCCGAAGGTCCGCTCGAAGAAGCCCATGAGGTCCCCGAGGCTGGTGCCGCCGGTCGGCGGCGGATCCCCGACGATGAAGGTGGACCCGGGCAGGGAGCGGGAGCCCTTCTGCGCCATGAGGTCGATCTCCACGCCGGTCGGCTGGTCCTGAAGCTCCGGGAAGACGAAGCTGCTCGTCCCCGCGGTGCCCACCTCTCCGGTGGTCGCGTCGTAGTCGACCTGATCGCCGTTCGAACGCACGAGGTTCTGCAGCGGGGTGTCCGCGGTCGCCCGGGCGAGGCCGAGCGGGTTCTCCGACGAGATCAGGTCGCTGTTCGTGAACCGATCGTCGTAGAGACGCTCGGAGAAGAGCTGCGTGCCCTCCCGGCCGACGAGGCCGTTCGCGCGCAGGTTGCCCGAGAGGGTGACGATGTTCGTCGCCCGGGCGATCGTCTCCAGACCGAGCGGGATCTCGATGTTGGTCAGACTCCCGCCGGTGTTGATCTCGAAGTTGTCATCCGCCATCCACCCCTGGACGACGAAGCCGCTGGCCGGGTCGTGGAGGAGGTTGGACGGGTTGATCGTGAAGCTCCCGTCGCGGGTGAAGAGCCGACCGCCCGCCTGATCCTGCAGGACGAACATGCCGCCCCCCTGGATGGCGAGGTCGCTCGCGACCCCGGTGGCCTCGGTCGGACCCTGCCCCCAGTCGGCGCTCGTGTTGCCGACGGAGACACCGTGTCCGATCTGGGTCGGGTCGATCCCCCCGAGGTTCCCCTGGGGGGCGACTCCGTGGGAGATCATCTGACTCAACATGGTGGCGAAGTCGACGCGGCCCGCCTTGAAGGCGGTCGTGTCCACATTCGCGATGTTGTTCCCGATCATCTCGATCCGGAACTGCTGGGCCTGGATGCCGGCGACGGCGGTGTTGAGGGAACGGATCAGCGCCATGGCTCGCCCTCACTCCTTCTGTTCGTGTCGCTTCGTCCACGTCCATGCGGCTCACACGGCGCCGTCCATGACGCCGATCGTCCCCCCCGCCCACCGTGGGCGGGGAGCTGTCGTCTGGTTCAGGGAGTCGGCTCCTCCGGGGAGGAGTCGTCGCCCGGCGGGACATCGTCCCCCGGCGGCACCTCCTCGGAGTCCACGGGCTCCTCGGGTTCGGTCTCTCCGGTCTCATCCACCGGGACCTCGGCTCCCGCCTCGTCCTCGGTGATCTCGACCAGGATCGGTCCGCGCACCTCGGTCACATCGGTGAGCGCCATCCGGGCGCTCGACGGGACGCTCGGATCGCCGAGCTGGGTGCCGAAGCCCTGCACGCCCTCGAGCTGCAGGTAGGACTGCCCCCCGTCGACGTGGTAGCTCGTCACGATTCCGATCACCTCGTTGCCGTCGAGGTCGTGCCCGACGATCATCTGGCCGATCAGGGCGCTCGCGGAGGCGAGCTGCTGACCGAAGGTCAGCGCCTCGAGGCTCGTGGCCAGCTGCTGCAGGCTCGTGGTCATCTCGGTGGAGGCCTCGAGGTTCTGCATCTGGGTCAGCTGCCCGAGGAACTCACGGTTGTCCATCGGCTCGAACGGGTCCTGGTTGGCGAGCTCCGCGATCATGATCTCGAGGAACTCCTCCTGCCGGAGGATCCCGCCCTGACTCCCGACCTGCGAGATCGGGGTCGACGCGCCGCTGGTGATCTGTCCGATGTCCATCGAGTCGCCTCCTATCCCTTCAGATCGACCGTTTTGCCGAGGTGCCACAGTCGGAGTTCGCGATCCGGGGCCGGGTTTTCCGGTCCGGGCTCCTCGGAGCCCCTCCCCGCCGCGGAGGTGTCCCGGCGCTCCGCCCCCCCGCGACCCGCCGGATCCTCCCGGAGGTCGATCTCGACCGACTCCGCCCGGCTGCCGTGGGCGTCGAGGGAGCGGTGCAGATCGTCGATCTGGGCGCGGAGGGCGTCACGGACCTCCTCGGTCTCCACCACGAAGCGCACCTTGAGGACCTCCGCCTCGATCCGCAGATCGACCTCGACCCGCCCCAGCCGGGGGGGGTCGAGTCGCACATGCAGCTCGTGATCGCCGCGGGCGAGGGCGCGCCCCACCTGGCGGAAGATCCGTCGAGGCAGGGCGGTGCGGTCCGACGGGTCCGCGGAGATGACGACCGGGGCGGGCGCGGCCGCCGTCCCCTCGGCCCGCGCGGGGCCGGGGAGCGGCGCGGTCGGAGCGGTCCCCTCGGGTCGCGTGAGCTCCACCGTCCCGGTGGGAGCCAGCGAGGGCTCGACGGGCGGAGGGACGCTCGGACGCGCGGAGGCCGGTTGAGGCCGCTCCACCGCCGCGTCCGGTCCGTCCGCCTCGGCGAGCAGTCGGAAGGAGCTCCCCGCGTCGGTCTCCGCCGTGGGTCGCGCCTCGGAGAACCAGCCGCTGCCGGCGGTCTCCGGCGCGGAGCGGGCCGCGAGGGCCTCTCGCGCCGCCAGGGGGGCGGGAGCGCTCTCCCGACCCCTCGCCCCCTCCCCGATCACCGGGGCGGCCGTTTCCCCTTCGGCCGACGCGGATCCCGTGGAGGGGGTCGGAGTCTTCATCGTCACTTCGGAGCCGGGCTGGGCCGCAGCGGAGGCGGCGCGACGCTCGGCGGGTCGCGGGAGGGTCGGGACCGACGCGGTCGCCGAGCCGTCGAGACCGGCCGGGGTCCCGGACTCGGTCGCCGGGGCCGCCTCCGCGGGGCCCGCGCTCGGGACGGTGAGCGGGCTCACGGCGACCGCCCCGCCCTCCGGACCCTCGGTGCCGGGCTCGCCCACGCCATCCGTCGGCTCCTCCTCGGAGCGGGGCGCCCCCACCGGATCCTCCGCCGGATCTTCAGCCTCGAGCCGCGCGGCATCGTCTTCGGCCTCCCGCCGACGCGCCTCGGTCCGCTCGCTCTCGCGGACCTTGCGGAGCGTCTCCGGGAAGTCGGACCGCACCGCGCCGCGCTCCTCGGAGCGCGGAGCCGGCTGCAGCTCCTTCAGATCGGTCAGCATCGTCACCTTCATGGGGCGGAATCTCCCTCGTCCACGCTGGAGAGAGGAGGCGGGGCGGTCCGCTGCTGCAGCCGCCCGACGATCCGCGCGGCGAGCGCCGGATCCAACCTCCCGAGTTCGGTGAGCACCTCGGCCGCGCGGGATGGCGGCAGCTCGTCCAGGAGCTGGGTCACCGTGAACTCGTCGATTCCGTTCGACGCGTCCGAGGTCGAGAGGATCTCGGCGAGAGACTCCGTCTCGACGGTCTGCAACATCTTCAGGAGCCGCGGGCGGTCCTCCTCGGAGCGACCGCGGGCGGCGAGGCGGGCCCGCCAGCTCTCCGGCTCCTCGCGGATCGAGGCCACCGAGACCGGCACCTCGAAGAGGTCGGAGAGGAGCTCCGCGAGGGCGGCGGCCACCGCATCGTGGGCGCCCTCGCGCGCGCGCAGCACCTCCTCCCGCTCCGTGACCGCCATCGACTCGCGAGCGACGCGGTCATCGAGCGCTTCGAGCTGTCGACGCCAGCTCGCCGCCTCGGAGGAGATCGGACCGTCCTCCGCCTCGACCGGGACGATCCCGGCGGGCGCCGCGTCGACGGTCCCGCGGCCGGGCTGGAGGCGATCCACCAACGGGTCGAGGTCGAGGACCCCCAACGAACGGGCGAGCACCACCCCGAGGAGGATGGCGGGCACGACCAGTCCGCAGGCGACGCACCAGAGCGTCGAGACAGTCCTCAGCGCACCCATCAGATCGTCTCGTCTCCCATCTCAGCGTCCTCGGCGGCTCCCGCCCGGACGAAGCTGACCCCCGCGATCTCGTCGAGCTCCCGCACCTCGCGGCGCAGCTCCTCGACATCGTGATCCTCACGCTGTCTCTCCTGGAGCCGCTCGACGAGCTGCCGCTCCCGGACCGCCTTCTCGGCCTCCCGCTGAACGCCCTGCATCTCGTAACGGCGGCGGATCACCTCGGCGTCGACCTCCCGCCCGCGGTTCTCGAGGGCGACGAGGTAGCGCCGATGACGGAGGACCTCCTCCATCTCGAGGGTCCCGGACTCGAGGCGTCGGAGAGACTCGAGCGTCCGCCCGCGCTCCGACTCGAGCTGTCGCTTCCGCTCGAGCGCGTCGGACACGGCGCATTGATGACGGCGAAGCCGACCGAGACATCGGTCTTCCTCCACCTTGCGGATCCGCAGCAGCCCTTCCAGCCGGAATCGGAACTCCCTCATCGCGTCCCCCCCTCGGTTCCTCGTGCATCTCCGCTCTCCGCGCCTCCGCCGATCGGGACCGGCCCGGGGGAGCCCCCGAAGCCGCCGCGCGCCATGGCGCGCAGGCCCCGCTCGCGGCCGATCGCGAGCATCGACTCGACCGCCTCCGTCCGCGTGCAGGAGTCCTTCGCCCCCTGGCGAAGGAGCTCCTCGATGGCGGGCAGGCGGTCGAGGGCGCCGTCGGTCCGGGTGTCCTGACCGCGGACATAGGCGCCGAGCTGCACCAGGTCCTCCACATCCCGGGCCCGCGCGAGGTCCTCCCTGACCTGCTGCGCCGCCGCGACGTGCTCCTCCTCCACGACCTCGGGCATCACCCGACTCACGCTCTCGAGCACGTCGATCGCGGGGAAATGCCCCCGCGCCGCGAGCTTCCGGCTGAGCCAGATGTGCCCGTCGAGGATGCCGCGGACGGCATCGCCGATCGGGTCGTGCAGATCGTCCCCTTCGACGAGGACGGTGTAGAAGCTGGTGATGGTCCCCCTCTCCCCGGCGCCGGTCCTCTCGAGGAGCTGCGGCAGCAGGGTGAAGACGGAGGGGGTGAAGCCCCGCGTGGTCGGCGGCTCGTTCGCGGAGAGTCCGACCTCCCGCTGGGCGAGCGCGACCCGGGTCAGGGAGTCCAGGAGGAGGAGGACATCCTCCCCCTGATCCCGGAACCACTCGGCGATCGCGGTGGCGGTCCGCGCGGCGCGCAGCCGCAGCACCGGCGGGTCGTCGCTGGTGGCCACGACGACGACGGACCGGGCCAGCCCCTCGGGGCCGAGGTCGCGCTCGATGAACTCGCGCACCTCCCGTCCCCTCTCGCCGATCAGCGCCACGACGGTGATCGGGACCTCGCAGCGACGGGCCAGCATGCCGAGGATCGTCGACTTCCCCACGCCGCTGCCGGCGAAGATCCCCATCCGCTGCCCCTTGCCGCAGGCGAGGAGCGTGTCGATCGCGCGGACACCGGTGCCGACCGGCGCCGCGATCCGCTGTCGGCGCATCGCGGGCACGGGGGGCTGATCGAGGGAGAAGCGCTCCATCGCGCCGAGCGGCCCGGCGCCATCGATCGGCAGCCCGCGGCCATCGACGACCCGGCCGAGGAGCTCCCGTCCGACGCCGACATCGAGCTTCGAGCCGTCGTGGACCACCCGGTCCCCCGGCGCGACGCCGTCGAGGCGGCCGTAGGGGAGGAGGAGGGTCCGTCCGTCCCGGAAGCCGACCACCTCCGCGTCGAGCTCCCGGCTCCCCTGCCCACGGCAGATGAGGCGACAGGAGGATCCCACCGCGAGGGGCAGCCCCTCCGCCTCGGCGACGAGCCCCACCACGCGACGGACCCGACCGGTCACCCGGACGGGGTCGTAGTCACGAAGGGATCGGGTCGCTCGGGCGAAGGCGTTCACTCGGTCGCCTCCATCCGCGCGCCGAGGCGCTCCTCGATCAGGGCCAGCTGCGTCTCGATCGACTGATCCACGATGCAGGCCTCGGTGCGGGCGACCACCCCACCGCGCTCGCGCCGCTCGCAGTCGACGATCGTCACCGAGCCGGTCCGCCCGAGCGCGTCGTGCAGGGACGGGAGGAAGGCCTCGACGGCGGCGCGATCCTCCGGGTGAATCTCGATGGTGACCTCATGACGGTTCTCGATCCGATCGATCGCGGTCTCGAGGGAGCGCAGGACGAGCGGCTCCGGGGCCTCCGCCTCGCGGCGGATCACCCGGTGCGCGATCTCCCGGGCGAGGGAAAGGAGCTCGCCCTGAGCGTGCTCCCGCCGCTCCCGGCTCTCCCGCTCCATCTCCGCGAGGAGGCTTGTGAGGGTCTCCACGAGATGGGAGGAGCTCTCCTCGAGGCGCGCGGCGTGATCGCGCGTGGCGCTCTCCCGCCCCTCGCGCAGCCCCTTCTCGAGCCCTTCCGAGTAGCCGGCCTCGAAGCCCTCGCGGTGCCCCGCATCCCGCCCGGCCGCCTCGCCGGCGGTGAAGCCCTCGCGCTCGGCGCTCTCGAAGGAGGCCTGGGAGCGTCTCTCGGTCTCCGCCACATGGCTCGCGATCTGGGAGCGCGCCGTGTCGAGGGCGGCGCGGATGCGCTGAAGGCTCGCGTCGACCTTGCGGCGCAACTCCGCCTCGATCTCGGTCGTGGTGCCGCGCAGCCGCTCGAGCTGGCCCCGGCTGCTCGCGACCAGCGCCTCGGTCAGCGCCGGAATGTCCTCGATCCCGATGGGGCGGTCGAGGACCGTGCCTCCCTCGCCGCCGCGCAGCAGCCGCTCCCGCTCGGGGCGAGCGGCGGATGCCGCGGCCAGATCGAGCGGTCGGAGGTCATCGCCCCATTCGTGGTGGAGATCACTCGACAAGGTCGGTCTCCCCTCCGCGGCCGCTGATCACGACATCTCCCGCCTCCTCGAGGCGACGGACGACCTCGACGACCTGAGACTGCGCCGCCTCCACATCGGTGATCCGGACGGGGCCCATGAACTCGATCTCGCTCTGCACCGTCTCCGCGGCCCGGGCGGACATGTTTCGGAAGATCTTCTCCTTCAGCTCGTCGCTCGCGGTCTTCAGCGCGAGGGCGAGGACCTCGTTGGCGATCTCCCGCAGCACGTTCTGCATTCCGCGGTCGTCGACGAGGACCAGGTCATCGAAGACGAACATCAGCTTCTTGATGTCCTCGGCGAGCTCGTTGTCGTCCTCCTCGATCGTCTCGAGGATCGCGCGCTCGGTGCTCCGGTCGAGGACGTTGAGGATCTCGGAGACGGTCTTCACCCCCCCGACCTCCTGACGCTCCTCGAACGCCTGGGTCGCGAGGAACTTCTGCAGCCCCGCCTCCACGCGCTTGATCGCCTCCGGGCTGGTGTGCCCGAGGGTCGCGATGCGGCGGACGATCTCGACCTGCCGCTCCGGGGGGAACCCGGTGAGGACCTCGGCCGCGTTCGAGGGAGGCATGTAGCTCAGGATGAGGGCGATCGTCTGGGGGTGCTCCTCCTGGAGGAAGGTGACCATGACATCGGCCTCGGTGTGCTCGAGGAAGTAGAACGGCATCGACTGCCGCTGGGCGTTGAGGAGCCGGACGAGCCGGTTCGCCTTCTCCTCCGGGAGGGAGGAGCGGATCAGCTCGATCGCGTTGTCGAAGCCCCCCTCACGGAGCATCTGCTGAACGGTGGCGGTGTCCTTGAACTCCTCCAGCACCTCGACCGTCTCCTGGCGGTCGACGGGGCCGAGGTGGGCGATCTCCTGGGAGATGCGCTCCATGTCATCCTCGCTGAGCGACTGAAAGACGAGCGCGCTCGTCTCCGCCGGCAGCGTGACGAGGAGAATCGCGGCCTTTCGGAGCCCGGAGGGCCCGCGCGACGGCGAGGTCGTCGCGTTTCGCGGTCTGGGGTCGCTCACGGAGCACTCCCCTTCGGGGTGACGGGCCCCTTCTGGAGCCACTGCCGCACCACGAGCCCCGCGGTGTCGGCGTTCTCCTGCGCGAAGCTGGTGACATCCTCGAGGAGGCCGAGGGTCTGGCTGTCCTCCTCGCTCAGGGTCCACGGCTCACGGTTCGCCGCGCCCGTGACGCCGGCGACCGCCTCCTCGGCGGAGCGCTCGGCCAGCGCCTCGAGGTAGTCCTCGTACTCCGCCACCGGATCAGGCAGCTCCTCGATGTCCGGCGCGCCGGACCGGGCGGCCCGCAGGAGGAAGAAGCCCCCGAGCGTGGTCAGGAGGACGATGAGCAGGGCGACCCCGTGAGAGCTCGCCCACGTCAGGACACCGCGGGAGTTCGGCTCGCGGAAGGCCGTCTTCACCGGGACGGGGGGTGGGGGGTTCACCATCACCGTGATCCTCAGGCGATCGTCGGTGAGGTTGGGCGGGAAGACTGCGCGCAGGTCCTGCTCCCACTTCCGCTTGAACGACTCGATCCGGGCGGGCCGCTCCTCCTCGGAGAGCTCCTTGCGTCCCGTGAGCTGCTCCTCTTCCTGCCGCAGATTCTCGAGGACCGAGTCCATGCCGAAGGCGACCAGAATGGAGACCCCCTCGAGCTCCCCCGCGGGGATCTCGGTGGTCGTCTCCCGCTTCCCATAGTCGACGGCGTTCTCCTTCCTCGTCCTCTCCCAGCTCCCCGAGGATCCTCCGACGGAGCCATCTCCCTTGCCGAGGGCGACGTTCGTCTTCACTCCGGGGGAGCGCGCCTCCCCCCCGGCGGATGACTCCTCCGTCTCCTGCACGCGGGTCAGGGAGACGGTGTTCTCGGGATCGATGAGAGTGGTCCGCTCCTGGCTCCGGCGGGAGGTCACCAGCGGGTTCACCACGACCTTGAAGGCGGTGGGGGCGAAGGAGAGCTCGAGGACCCCGGTCACATCGGCCTCGTACTGCCCCTTCAGCCTGGAGTCCCGGCCGAGGGAGCCGTTCGCCGAGGTGTCGAGGGGCTGCATGCGGCTGTCGTAGACGCTCACACTCCCGGACGGGACGCCGAGGGCTCCCGCGACGTACTGCGCGGCGCCCCGAGCGACCTCAGGCGGGATCCCCTTGGGGTAGAAGTTGCGATCCTCGATCAGCTGGATCGAGGCCCCGCTCGCCTCGCCCCGCGCGTAGATCCGGTTTCGGGCCTCCTTCTTGGGACCCTCGACATTCGCCTGGAGGATCCCGTGGGTCCCCGAGAGGGTGCTCGCGAGCTGGTTCAGAATGCTCCGGTGATAGCGATCCGCCCGGGCGGCGCGGCTCTCCTGCCAGTTGACGGCCTCGTTCACCCACGCGAAGTTGTCGGTGTTCTGGCCCGCCGCCCGCATCATGTTCGCGCGGAGGTTGACCGCCTCGGCCTGGGCTCGGGGGATCCGGACTCCGCCCTGGCCGGAGTCGATGCGGTGGGGAATGCCCTCCGCCTCGAGCCAGCTCGTGAAGAGCACCTGCGACTGGCCCTCGGCGATGGGGAAGAACTTCCAGTTCTCCTCCCCCGAGCCGCTGGAGATGAGCGTGCCGAGCGCGACGAGCAGGGCGACGCCGAGGATGCCGAGGCTGAGCTGCTGGGCGCGGCTCAGCTTCTGCAGGGTGTCGCGCAGGGGACCGACGCTCCGGTCCAGCCACTGCTTCCCGTCCATGCTTCCCTCTCCTCACACGTCTTCCGTGACGCGCAGCTCGGACCCGCGGATCACACCCGGAGTCGACTGATCTCCTCGTACGCATCGACCAGCTTGTTCCGGACCGCGAGGAGCGCGCGGAAGGCGAGGTCCGCCTTCTCGACCTGGTTCACCACCTCGGTGACGTTGTTCGTGTTGCCGAGCGTCAGCTCCCGGATCGCGGCATCGGCGCTCCGCTGCAGGTCGTTGACCTCTCGGATCGAGTTGCGCAGCACATCGGCGAAGGACGGTCCCCCACCCGCGGACGGACCGCCGGCCTTCCCGGGACCGCGGTTGGCGCCGGGCTGCAGCGGCCCGACGCCGGAGGCGCCGAGGTCCGGGATCGGGTTGGAGCCGGAGATCGCCATCGCTCGCTTCTCCTTACGCCAGAATCCGAAGGGCGGAGCTGAACATGCTCTTCGTGACCTCCATCGCGGTCACGTTCGCCTCGTAGGAGCGGTTCGCCATCATCATGTCCACCATCTCCTGGATGACCTGGACGTTGGGGTAGGCGACATTCCCGTTCTCGTCGCGCAAGGGATGGCTCGGATCGCTCTCGACGCGGAACGGCGAGGGATCCTCGACGATCGCGCTGACACGAACCGCGCTGCCGTTGCCCTGACGATCGACGGAGAAGATCGGCTCGCGACGACGGTACGGCGCGTTCTTCCCGTCGCGCTCGATGGTGTTCGCGTTCGCGATGTTCTCCGCGATCGTGTTCATCCAGATGCGGTGGGCCTCGAGCCCCGACGCGCTGATCTCGAGATTGCCGAGCATTCAGTCCCCCTATGCTTCCTCGGGGCGGCCGGTGATGGCCGCCCGCATCTGGCGGAGCCCCTTGCGGAGGAGGGCGCTGTAGGCCGAGTACTTCCCGGCGTTCTCGCTGAGGAGCGCCATCTCCCGCTCGACCGAGACATCGTTCCCGTCGTGGCGGAGCGGTCCCCGGCCGAGGCTGCTGAAGCGGAACGGGCCGCGCGAGCCGGAGACCAGCTCGGCCCGATCGCCGCGCACCCCCTCGAACGCGTCCCGACGCCCGGCGGCGTCCGCCGCGTAGCTCCGGGCGAGCAGGCGGCGGAACTCCCCCTGGTCGAGGTCGGTCCGGCGGTAGCCCGGCGTGTCCGCGTTCGCGACATTCGAGAGCAGGCTCTCGTGGCGCCGCACGGTGAACTGCACCGCCCGCTCGAGGCCGGCGATCGTCCCGCGATCGAAGAGCTGTCCGAGGATTCCACTCACGCGCTCGTCTCCTCACTCCTGCCGCCCGGCCCCTCCGGCCGCGCTCCATCGCGGACGGAGCCCGGGCTCCGGGAGCGGGAAAGCATGGAGGGTGCCAGTGACCGGAAAGGACGCGGAGGAGCGTCGATCCAGGTCATAAGTCTCCGCTGGGGGCGAAATTGGGGGATCGCCACCCCACGGTCGAGGAGGACCCCCAGATGGGGGTCCACCCGGCGGAAGTCGCCGGTCGAGGCAGATCGTGCCGCTCCGCTCAAGAGGTGACCTTCTCCCCCCGCTCGACGGTGAGTCCCCACTTCTTGATCTTGTCCCGGAGGGTTCGGACCCCGATCCCGAGGCTCTCCGCCGTGCGCCGCTGGTGTCCGTCGTGGCGGCGGTAGGTCTCCTCGATGTGGAGGCGCTCCACATCCTCGAGGCTGAGCCCGGCGAACGCCTCGACATCGGACTCCCGGACGTGCCGGGGCGCCCCGGAGTCCGCGAGCCCCTCGATGATCAGCTCGTCCCCCGGCGAGAGGAGCACGGCGCGCTCGATGAGGTTCTCGAGCTCGCGGACATTCCCCGGCCAGTGATAGGCGAGGAGCGTGCGGACCGTGGCCTCCATCAGTCGGCGGTGCGGGCGTCCCGTCTTGCGCTCGATCCGCGCCTGGAACTCATCCGCGAGCAGGGGGATGTCGTCCTTCCGCTCGCGGAGGGGCGGAATCTCGATCGGGACGATGTTCAGCCGGAAGAAGAGATCCTCCCGGAAGCGCCCCTCGCGGACCTCGGTGGAGAGATCCCGGTTCGTGGTGGCGAGCACCCGCACATCGCAGCGGATCGTCTTCTCGGAGCCGACCCGCTCGAACTCCCGCTCCTGCAGCACGCGCAGCAGCTTCGCCTGCAGGTTCGGCTCGATCTCCGAGACCTCGTCGAGGAGGAGGGTCCCCCCCTCCGCGAGCTCGAAGCGCCCCGCCCGCCGACGGTCCGCGCCGGTGAAGGCGCCCTTCTCGTGGCCGAAGAGCTCGCTCTCCAGCAGGCCCGCCGAGAGGGCGGCGCAGTTCACGGTGACGAAGGGGCGGTCGGCCCGAGGGCTCGTGAAGTGGATCTCCCGGGCGACCAGCTCCTTGCCGGTCCCGGTCTCGCCCCGGATGAGCACCGTCGTGTCGGTGTCCGCGATCGACGCGATCCGGTCGCGGACCTCGACGATCGCATCGGTCCCGCCGAGGAGGGGTCGCTCGTTGCGGCGCTCCCGCGACTCGCGACGGAAGACCTCGTTCTCACTCGCCATCCGGCGGTGAGCGAGGGCCTTCTCCACGAGGAGGGTGACCTCCTCCTCCCCGAACGGCTTGAGGATGTAGTCGAAGGCTCCCTGCTTCATCGCCTGCACGGCGGTCTCGACCGTGCCGTGGGCGGTGATCACGATGACCGGGAGGCTCCCGTCGATCTCGACCGCCCGCTGGAGGAACTCCAGCCCGGAGACCTTCGGCATCTTCAGGTCGGTGATCGCCACATCGAAGGCGTCCCCCGCCAGGCTCTTCAGCGCCACCTCCGCGCCGTCGCACGGGACGACCTCGTGCCCCGCCCCCTCGAGGACATCGGTGAGGGATCCGCGCATGAATTGATCATCGTCAACGACCAGAATGCGTGCCATCAGCGTACCTCGCTCGTCAGGGGGAGCTCGATGCGGAATCGGGCCCCCTCGTAGCCGGCCTGCGGTGCGCGTCGATCGGACACCACCGCGATCTCTCCTCCATGTGCCTCGATGCGTCCGTGCACGATCGCCAGCCCGAGCCCCGTTCCGGACTCCCGCAGGGAGTGGAACGGATGGAAGATCCGCTCCTCCTCTCCCTCCGGGATGCCGGGGCCACGATCGGCGACCTCGATCCACGTCACGGGGTCGATGAGCCCCGCCGTCCTTCCCCACGCGATCGCGATGTGAGGACCCTCCTCGTCGAGCGCCCCGCACTGCTCCATCACCCTCCGCGCGTTGTCGATGAGGTTCACCAGCACCTGGGTGAAGGCGTGGCGGTCGACGAAGACCTCGAGCTCCGCCTCCCCCGCCCGAGCGATCACGGGGACGACCCCGTCGAGGCCGGTGAAGGCGATCTCGATGGCGTCATCGATCAGGGTGGGGATCCCGATCGAGGAGCGCTCGAGGACGGGGTCGCGGGTGAAGGTCATCAGGTCCTCGACGATGTGGTCGAGGTGACCGACCGCTCGGGCGATGCGATCGAGCCGCCCGTGGGATCGGTCTCCATCGAGGTCGCGGCGGAGGGTGTCGATGGTGAGTCGGATGCCACCCAGGGGATTGCGGAACTCATGGGCGACGCCGGCGGCCACGCGGCCCAGCGCCTCGAGGCGCTTCTTCCGCTCCAGCTCCCGGTTCTTCTCGGCCAGCTCCCGTCGGACCCCATCGAGCTGCGCCCGGAGGGTGTCGTGGGAGGCGACGAGACGAGCCGTGACGCCCTTGTACTCCTCGAGGAGGCGGCGGAGCTCGATCCCCTCCTCCGCGGTCGGGGCGGACTCGATCAGTCGACTCGATTCGATCACGCGAACCCCTCCCTCCGACGTGGACCGCGTGCGGGCGGACGCGGGTGGAGCACACCACTCCCGAAAACCTAGCTTGCATTTTATAAAGTGTAAAGGACAAAGCGGCGAGATCTGCCGGAGAGCGTGGGGAGGGCTAAGTATCTTCCAGGTAGCGCCTTAGCAGGTCTGGTGCGGGGGGCCGTCTTCCGAGAATCTGAGCGGCGGCCCGTGCGGATCCGTTGATGCTGGAATCAACGAGACCGGAGGCGGAAGAGCGGCTCGGAGGGGGCGAGATCTGCCCCTCTGACGCGCCCGAGGCCCTCAGAAGAGGGTGTGGACGACCCGCTCCGGCGAGTAGCTGCGGAGGTGGAGTCCGAAGTGGTCCCCCACCTTGATCGTCTTCCCCGAGCCGACCTCGACATTGTTCACGCGCAGGGAGATCGGGTCGGAGTTGTGCTTCGGGAAGACGATGACGCTGTCGACCTCGAGGTCGAGGACCTCGGCGAGGGAGAGCTCCTTCTCCGCGAGGACGGCGATCAGCGGCAGCTCCACATCGAGGAGGGCCTGGAGATTCCGGCGGACGCGGACATCCTGCTCACGATCGGCGGACACGGTCGGGGCCGCGTCGGCCTCGACCGCGCCGGGCCCATCCGGCGGGGTCTCCGACTGAGGGGGATCCTGCTGCATCGCGCACTCCTTCTCTCTCCCTTATCGACCGTTCCCCTCCCCCACTGGAGGCGGGACCCCGCGAGGGCGGCTATCCCCGCCTCTCCGATCGGTTACCCTGAATCGCTCGCCACCGGCCCGACTCCCGAAAGCGAGGCCATGATGCCGTCGATCTTCAAGATTGCGATTCCGGCCGGACTCGCGCTCCTTCTGGGTTTCCTCCTCGGGACCCGGAGCGCGCCGAGCCCGATTCCCGGTGCAGACGCGGTCACACCACCCGCCACCACGATCGGACCGAGCGAGGACGAGCGCCGGGTGGTCGCCCTCGAGATGGAGATCGAGCGGCTCACCGATGCCCTGAATGCAGCCCTCAACGAGCGCGATCGCGCCCGGCTGGAGCGGGACGGATTGGGCGAGGGGGGAACCGAGACCTCGATCCGGACCTCCGCCCTCAGCCTCAGCAACCGTCAGCGGGTCCTCATCAATGGCATCGGCGAGGCGGAGGCCGCGTTCCACGAGGCCCTCGTGGCCGGCGACATCGCCGCTCTCTGGACCCTTGCCGCGGACCTGCTCTCCCTGGGGCCGGAAGGCACCCGCATGTTCGAGAGCCTCCTCACCGAGTTCGCGAGCTACATGGAGTCCGGAGAGAGCGCGCAGTTCTTCGACTTCTTCTCGACGGAGGAGCTGTGGCTGGGGGACTTCCTCCGCACCATGGCGGAGGGCCATGAGGACTTCCTCGCGTACGGCCTCGACCTGTCGCGTCGACCTCCCGGGGAGCTCCCCGAGATCATCCGCGAGCTGCGGGAGCAGATTCTCGATGACGACCTCCTCCCCGTCCTCCTCGCCTTCAATCGCGGAGAGAACCCCGCCCTCCTCGAGGCCTGGGGAGATCGGATCGGCGAGCTCGCCCTGCAGCCCGACTCCGAGCTCAGACCTCGGGACGGCCTCCTCGCGCTCGCCCAGATCCCCGGGGATCCCGCGGTCGACATGATGCTGCAGATCATCAGGTCACCCGGAGCCCAGATCGGGACCGTGGGCATTCGCGCGCTCCTTCAGCACGCCTCCCCCTATGCGCTGCAGGAGGCGCGCGCCCTGATCGAGCAGCTGCCCCCCGGAGGAGACCGGGATCAACTGCTCCGGCTGTTGGGAGACTGAAGGGCGCGCGCGTCCGCGCCCTGAGCTCAGGGGCCGGCGTCGGAGGCCCGGCGCAGCCGCCGCCGGACGATGATCCCGACGAGGACGAGCCCCGCGACGATGCAGAGCGCCGCACCGATGAACTGCGCCGGATCATCGCGGCGGGTCGCGAGCCAGGAGTAGGCCATCCCGGCCGGGGCCTGCCCCACGAGCGTGGTGAGGAAGAAGGGCCAGAACCGCATCCGCACCACGCCCGCGAGGTAGCTGATCGGGTCGAAGGGAACGAACGGGAGCAGCCGCGCGACGAGGATCGCGTGGGTGCCATGCTCCTCCACGAAGCCGGTCGTGCGCTGCCACGCCTTCTCGCTGACGAGCCGTCGGGCGATCGGCTCGCCCCAGGCCCGACCGATGAGGTAGCAGAGGGCCGCCGCGATGTTCGCGCTGAGGATCGAGAGCAGCCCGCCGAGGACCCAGCCGAAGAGCGCGCTGTTCGTGAGGGTCACCACGATGGCGGGGATCGGCGCCGCGATCGCCTGCGCGACCATCAGGATCGAGGTCGCCAGAGGGGCCCAGGCCCCCCGCTCCTGCGCCCAGGTCCGGAGCGCCTCCTCCTCCTGATCGACGAGGAGCCGCCCTCCTTCGAGGAGGGTCCCTCGGAGGTCCGGCGAGAGGAGCAGCGCGGCGAGGAGCGCGACGAAGGGGAGGATGGCCCCGAGCTGGAGCGCGCGCTCCACCCGACCCCAGCGCGCGGCGCCCGGCTCCCTGATCTCCAACCGTCGACCTCCCTCTCGCCCCACGGGTCGCACCGCGCGGACCACCGCTCCCCGCGTCCCCCCTCCCGGGTCGGGCCGGGGGGTCCCCGGGACCTCCCCACCCGGAGACGGCCGGCGCAACCTTGCAGCACACCCACCCCGCCCGCAAGCCCGTCCGCGGAGACCCGGCCCCGTGACCGGGGCTCGGGCGATCGTCGCCCTCCCCGCGCGTCCGAAGTGGGTCTCCTCCCCGTCTTCCACTTCGGAGCGGATCCTGTAGGCTTCGGGGCTGCCCGTCGAGAGCGCGCCGAGGACCGGCACGCGCGGATCGAGTGCGGGCGACCCACAGGTGGAGTCACCCCTTGCTCCCAGACCTTCCCCAGCTCGCCTGGCCTCTCCTCACCAGTCCGTCGATCATCACGGAGGGAGCGGACCCCCGCGATCTCACCCTCCTCCTCATCTATGTCGGCGCGACCCTGGGGATCAGCTTCCTCTGCTCCCTCCTCGAGGCCGCGCTCCTCTCCGTCCCCATCGGCACCCTCGCCGAGCGTCGGGAGAGCGGGCGGGGTGCCCGACATCTCTTCGAGCTCAAGTCGGAGCGGATCGATGACGCGATCAGCGCGATCCTCACCCTGAACACGATCTCGAACACCCTCGGCGCGACCCTCGCCGGAGCCCAGGCCCACAAGATCACCGATGACTTCTGGGTCGGGGTGTTCTCGGGGATCCTCACCTTCCTGATCCTGACGATCTCCGAGATCATCCCGAAGACGATCGGCGCGACCTACTCCCGCTCCCTCATCGGGTTCGTCGGCTACGTCCTCGCCTTCCTCACCCGCGTCATGGCCCCGATCCTCGTCTTCACTCGCGCGCTCACCCGCCTCCTCACCCGGGGGGAGACGGTGGGGATCTCCCGCGGGGAGCTCGAGGCGATCATCGACATGGCGGCCACGACCGGCGATCTCCAGCGCCATGAGAAGACCCTCTACCAGAATGTCCTCCGCCTCGACGAGATCCGGATCGGCGATGTGATGACCCCCCGCACCGTCTGCTGGATGCTCCCGGGGGAGACGACGATCGAGGAGTTCCTCGGGGAGCCGGAGGGGAGGAGCTACACCCGCATCCCCCTCTACCGAGGGAACCGCGATGAGGTGACCGGCTACCTCTTCCAGCGGGATGTCCTCCGGGCGGTGGCGGAGGGGCGGAGCCGCCAGGACACGCTGCAGGAGTACCAGCGGGAGGTGCGATACCTGCCGGAGGTCGCGACGCTGCGGAAGGCGCTCACCGCCCTCGCCGAGGGGCGGGAGTCGATGGCGATGGTCGCCGACGAGCACGGTGGCACCTGCGGACTCGTCACGGTGGAGGACATCTTCGAGACGATCCTCGGCGTGGAGATCGTCGATGAGGTGGATGAGGTCGCCGACCTCCGCGACCGGGCCCAGTCCCTGCGGGACCAGCGCCTCTCCCGCATGGAGGACCGCCGGCAGCTCCGCCTCCCCCTCGAGCCGGAAGAGGATGAAGAGCCCCCCGAAACCCGGTAGGCTCTCGCCGATCAAACCGCCGCGGTGGGGTGGCAGAGTGGTCGATTGCACTGGTCTTGAAAACCAGCGAGGTTCACGCCTCCGTGGGTTCGAATCCCACCCCCACCGCCATTTCTCCGCCACTTCTCACGGAGCGCCGCGGCGACCGCTCCCTCCGCCCCCCGTCCCTCCGCCGAGCCGGCTCCCCCACCCCCGGCGCGGGACGGACGAGAGAGACCCGCGCGCGGAGCACGCACCGGCCCCCAGGAGTCCCCCATGGATCGCGCGCCCGACATCTCGGACACGGCGTTCATCACCTGCTACTTCCGCTCCCTCGATCCCGAGCTCTCACGGGACCCCCTCGCCTCCCTTTGGGTCGACTCCGCCGTCGCCCGCCTCGGAGACAAGTTCCGACATGAGGTGATCGAGAACGACCCGGTGAACATCCAGCTCCGCTGCCGCTATTGGGTGGAGGCGCTGGAGCGCTTTCAGGCCGCGCACGGCGAGGTCTCCCTCGTGAATCTCGGCGCGGGGTTCAGCATGTACCCCTTCCTGCCGTGCCTGCGGGAGACGAGCCTCTCCCTGGAGGTCGACCAGTCCCACGTGGTCGCCTTCAAGCGCGCCCGCCTCGCCGAGTTCGCCCGGGACGGACGAGTCCCGGCGGTGCGGCACCTCGCGCACCGGGCGCTCGACTTCGAGCGGGAGCCGTTCGAGGCGCTCCTCGACGAGGAGCTGGCGAAGCTCGGCCGCGACCGCCCCACCTTCTTCCTCCTGGAGGGCTTCTTCTACTACCTCTCCCCGCCGGTCTCCGACCGCCTGTGGGGCTGGCTGCGATCGGCGTGCACGGCGGGAGACCGGATCGGGATGATCCACCTGCCGCAGGAGATCCGGGAGTCGGCGGCCTACAGACGCACCCAGCGCTTCCTGCAGGAGGACTGCGGCTACGACGGCGAGGCCATCGTCTACCACGAACGGGAGTACTTCTCGTCGGAGGGACTGGAGGTCCTCGATCAAAGCTCCCACGTGGGGCTCGCCCGACGCTACGGAGTCTCGGAGGATCACACGAACGACAACACCTTCAACGAGCACTTCCTCCTGCTCGAGGCAGGCGACGGTCCGTGAGCCCGCGCCGCGGACGGCGCCGCGGGGCCTCCCCCTACTTCCGGATCGTCAGCAGGTCGAAGAGGCGCCCCTCCTCGTCGTAGGCCCGGAACTCGAAGACCCCGTCGTGGATCGCGACGAGGCAGAAGTGATGGCCGCGGTACTTCGCCGCGCTGAACCAGGTGCGCTGGGGGGCGAACTGCTCGAGGCCGCCGCCGGCTCCCCCCGTCGTGATGTAGACGACCCCCCCCTCCGCGTCGACCTCGCCGGCGCGGATCGGCCAGGTGCGCTCGTAGAGGTGGATGTGGCCGTTGAAGACCACATCGATGCCGAGCTCCTCGTAGAGGGGCACGAGATGCTCCCGGACCCGGGGGTCCCCCCGGCCGGTCTCGCCGAGCTTCCAGGTGTCGCCGTAGTCGTTCGAGTCGGAGGTGTAGGCGGGCTGGTGATGCACCATGAACTTCCAGCGGGCGTCACTCGCGGCGGCGGTCTCCCGCAGCCAGCGATGCTGGTCGGTGGAGGGATCGACCGGGCGGTTCGTGTCGAGGACGAAGAAGTGGGCGTTCCCGAAGCGGAAGTCGTAGAAGTACTCCGGGTCGGGGAGGGAGAAGTAGTCGTAGTAGAGGCGGGCGTCGCGCTCATGGTTGCCGAGGGTGGGCACGAGCGGGTAGTGCGCCAGGATGTCCCGCGCCCCCGCGAAGAACTCGTGGACCCACTCCCGCTTCACGCTGCCGGTCCCGACGAGGTCCCCGCAGTGGACGATGAAGTTCGGACGATGCCCGAGGGCGAGCTGGCTGATCGTCTCGGTCATCCTCGGGTTGTTCTGCGTGTCCCCCATCACCGCGAAGGCGAACGCATCCTCGGGAAGGACCGCGGTCTGGAAGGTGTGGATCGCGCTCGTGACCGTCTCTCCCCCGGCGGGCCCGGCGACGATCCGGTAGAAGTGGTTCGTGCGGGGCGCGAGGCCTTCGAGCCGCACCTCCTGCATTCGTGACTCTCCCGCCGCCTCGGCGACGGAGCCGAGCTCCGCCGTCGTCCCGTACTCGACCCGGCCGGCCACCGCGCGGCTCGTCTCCCAGCGGATCGTCATGCCGGTCCGGCTCACCCCCTGCAGGTAGGGCTCGACCACGAGCCGCAGCGGGAGGACGAGGGGAGGTGCGTCGCGCAGGGACGCGCGCTCTGCGGCGATCCGCTCGATGGCCGACCCCTCCAGCGCGCCCTCATGGATGCGCGGATCCGCGATGCCCCCCGCGTGGGGGTAGTACTCGTTGTCATCGAGGTAGCAGCCCACGACGAAGGGGGCATCCTCCGCGTGGAGGACCGGCCCGGACTGCTCCCGGGAGCTCCCCGCCAGCCGCCCATCGACGTAGAGCCTCATCTCCGCGCCGTCGTAGACGCCGGCGACATGATGCCATCGACCCGGGGTGAACGGGGCATCGGCGACGAGGTAGGTCATCATCCCATCCCCGTCATCCGAGCCCACGGTGGCGAGGGCGAAGGCGAAGCGATCCCGACGGGAGCCGAGGAGCCACCCCTTCTCGAAGCCTCCGTTGTCCTGGAGCGCGCCGATCACGCCCCCCCACTCGGTCGGCGCGTCCATCGCGACCCACGCGCAGACGGTGAACGCCGCGGTCGGCTGCCCGCCGAGGGTCCCGGGCGCGACGACCCCTCGCCCGGTCATTCCCTCGCCCCGGAGGAACGGACCGGCGGCTCCCTCCACGACCTGCAGGTCACCGCTGAGCCGGAGCTCGGGGCCGCCCTCGATCCCCGGGAGCCGGGTGTCGCCCGCCTTCAGGGAGGGCCAGGCGGCGATGGCCGCAGGAGGCGGCCCATCCGCGGGGAAGATGAGGAACAGGGAGAGAAGGAAGACGGCGGGCATGGGAGACCTCCTCGGGAGGGGACTCCCGGCACCCTACTCAACCGGCCCCGGGGCCGCCACCGTACGGTTCCCGGGCCGCTCCGCTCCCCCCCGAGAGATGCGGCTCCACCCGGGCGGAGACCGATCGCCATCCCGGCGATCCTCCCGCCCGGCGCTCCGGCTGCGGTATGCTGCGGGCCCCGCCTCGGAGCGGGCGACGGAAAGGACGAGCCGTGTCGGTTCAGAAGTTCCTCATCGCGCTCTTCGTCTCCCTGATCCTCCTCCTCATCGGACTCTTCGCCTCGCTGACCCAGCTCTCCTCGGCCCACGAGCGGCACGCGGCGGCGGAGCTGCGCCGGTACGAGTCGTACAAGCTCGCCGACGAGCTTCGCCAGAGCTCGGACGACCTCACCCGCATGGCCCGGCTCTTCGTCAGCACCGGGGATGAACGCTTCGCCGGCTACTTCGAGGAGATCCTCGGTGTGCGCATGGGGACCCAGCCGCGCCCCGAGAGCTACGACCTCGTCTACTGGGACCTCGTCGGAATGGACGGAGAGAGGCCTCGCCCGGCCGGCGCGGCGGTCAGCCTGGACAACCGGATGCGGGAGATGGGGTTCACCCTAGACGAGTTCTCCAAGCTGAACCTCGCGAAGCAGAAGTCCGACGCCCTCGTCCGCATGGAGGAGATCGCGATGAACGCGGTCCGCGGCCTCTTCTCCGACGACCGGGGGAACTTCACCCGCGAGAGGGAGGCGGACATGGTCCTCGCCCGGGAGATCATGTTCAGCCCGGAGTACCTCGAGGCCAAGAAGGAGATCATGACGCCGATCAACGAGTTCCTGGTGATGCTCCAGGAGCGGACGGCGGCGGAGACCTCGGTGATCCGGGCGGAGAGCCGCTTCTGGATCGGTCTCGCTCTCATCTTCAGCCTGAGCACCCTCGCGATCTGCACGCTCGGCTTCCTCTGGCTGCGCCGGCGGGTCCTCGCGCCCCTCCGCCTCCTCTCCGCGGCCACGGAGCGGGTCACCCGGGGAGACTACGACGAGCCGGTCGGCTACGAGTCCCGGGATGAGATCGGAGCGCTCGTCGGCGCCTTCGACAGCATGGTCGAATCGACGCGGGACTCGGTGACGGGGCTCGTCGCCTCGAACGAGTCCCTCGAGGAGAGCCGGAGGGAGCTCGAGCGGGAGAAGCAGATCTCGGAGAGCCTCCTGTTGAACGTCCTCCCCGCCGTCATCGCCGAGCGGCTCCGCAATGGAGAGACGACGATCGCGGACGAGTTCCCCGATGTGAGCGTGATGTTCGCGGACCTCGTCAACTTCACCCCCCTCTCCGAGCGGCTCGGTCCCTTCGAGCTGGTGAAGCTGCTCAATGAGATCTTCGAGACCTTCGATCAGCGCCTCGATGCCTACGGGCTGGAGAAGATCAAGACGATCGGCGACTGCTACATGGTCGTGGGCGGGGTGCCCACCCCGCAGGCGGACCACGCCCAGCGGCTCGGTGACTTCGCCCTCGCGATCCGGGATGACTTCGAGAAGCTCGCCCGCGACCGCGACCTCGACATCCAGATCAGGATCGGTCTCCACTCCGGCACCGCGATCGCGGGCGTCGTGGGGACGAAGAAGTTCGCCTACGACCTCTGGGGGGATGTCGTCAATGTCGCCAGCCGGATCGAGTCGACCGGGAGCCCCGGCCGGATCCACGTCTCCGACGGCTTCATGGTCCGGCTGAAGGACAGCTTCCGCTTCGAGCCCCGCGGCGAGGTCGAGCTGAAGGGGAAGGGGAGAATGGAGACCTACTTCCTCGAGGGTCGTCGCTACGACGGTCACCGCGAGTCCGATCCCCAGCCCTCGCGGTCGTGATGGAGGGAGGGGCGAAGTGAGCGGACCGATCGACCCGAAGGAGCTCACGATCCGCCCCCTGCGCCGCGAGGAGCTCGACCTCGCGATGCGCTGGGCCGCGGACGAGGGATGGAACCCGGGCCCCCACGACGCGGAGGTCTTCTGGCGCGCCGATCCGGAGGGGTTCCTCGGCAGCTTCGCCCCGGATGGCCGGCTGATGGCCAGCGGTTCGATCGTCTCCTACGAGGGTCACTACGGCTTCATGGGCCTCTTCATCGTCCGTCCGGGCCATCGAGGCCGGGGGATCGGTACCCCGCTCTGGCTTCACCGCCGGGACGCCCTCCGCGCCCGACTCCGGCCGGGGGCGGCGATCGGCATGGACGGCGTGTTCGCGATGCAGTCGTGGTACGCGCGGGGGGGCTTCCGGCTCACCCACCGGAACCTGCGCTTCGAGGGGACCGCCCCGGTCGGTTCGTTTCGGGACGACACCCTCGTCCCCCTGGGGGAGCTGCCGCTGGATGAGGTCCTCGCCCACGACACCCGGCACTTCGGCTGCGAGCGGCGCGCCTTCCTGACCCGTTGGCTGGAGCTCCCGGGCTCCCTCGCCCTCGCCAGCCGGGTGGATGGCCGGATCGTCGGCTCCGGGTGCATCCGACCGACGCAGGATGGCTGGAAGATCGGTCCCCTCTTCGCCGACACCCCCGACCTCGGGGAGACCCTCTTCCGCGCGCTTTGCGACCGGACCGCGGGGGAGCCGATCCAACTCGATGTCCCCGAGTGCCACCCCGCGGCCCTCGCCCTCGTGCGGCGCCATGGCTGGCGCGAGGTCTTCGGCTGCGCGCGGATGTATCACGGCCCGCCCCCCGCCATCCCCTGGGAGCGCGTCTACGGAATCACGACCTTCGAGCTCGGCTGAACCCGACTCCGCCCTGCAACTCAGGGGCAGGGGAGCGGACAGGTGTCCACATCGGTCGCGTCGAAGGTGAGCGGCAGCGGGACCTGCTGCGCGTTCTCCCAGACCACGATGTCGTAGACGACGGTCGGGGCGATCCCCGGGGCGCAGGGAAGCTGCCAATGATAGTGGCGCACCTGGATGTCCCCGCTCGGACTCGCGCTCGCGATCTCCGAGCAGTGGGTCCCGTTGAAGTAGCCGATGACCACGGCGATGACGAGGTCCGAGGTGAAGTCCACGGGGGGCGGCGTCCCGCCTCCGGCATGCTGGTTCCAGAAGTTGCTCCACTCCGCATCGCTCGCCAGCACATAGTCGCCGTCCGGAGCCATCGAGTCGTTCCCCGCCGCGAGCCGGATCAGCCCCCCCGGCGGCGGTGGACCGATCGGCTCGTCGCCGCAGGGGAATGGGTCGGTCGGAGTCGGGTCGTACCCCGGAGGCGAGGTCGGCGACGGTTCGGGGAGCGGCGGAGCCGAGGGATCGAAGAGGAAGCTCAGGATCGAGATCGCATCCGCGATGTTCACCGTCCCATCGTCGTTCGCGTCGGCGACATCCTCGCAGGCGATCGGCGGCGCCCCCGGCAGGAAGAGGACGCCGAGGAGGAAGATGGCATCGGCGATGTCGACCGACGCATCCGCGTTCACATCCCCCCGGGTGAACGGGTTCCCTCCCGCGTGGGCGGCGGAGCCCGGAGAGGTGAGCACGAGCAGGATGCCGAGGAGCGGGGCGATCCGTCCGAACGGATTCGCGGAGCGTCGACACCTCGGATCGGAGTTCCGACCGATGATGGAGGAGTCCATGGGCTCATGTTCCTTCCTTGGGTACGGGGGCCTTCCTTGGGAATCAGGGCTGGTCGCAGGTGCCCATGACGCAGTCGACCACGGCGGGATCGGTGTCGCTGCCGCACCCCGGGAACGGGGCCGGGGGAGGAGCACCGAGTCCGAAGAAGTAGTTCAGCATCCAGATCGGATCGGCGAGGTCGAGGCGGTCTCCTCCGCCGATGTTGCACGCTTCCCGGCAGGGGACATCCGGTCCGTCGAGCCGAAAGAGGTGATCGAGCGCGGTCGTCACATCCGTGAAGTTGACGGTCCCGTCTCCGTTGCAGTCCCCCCGGCTGAACAGGGGGCACTCGTCGGGGATGCCATCCTGATCGAGGTCGTCGGAGTCCTCGAGGTCGATGTCGCAGCCATCCGGGACGCCGTTGCCGTTGCAGTCCGGAGCCCCGGCGAGCAGGGATCCGGCGCAGAACTCGAGTCCGGGACCGGGCATCAGCTCGACCGGGCGGAACCCGTCATCGGCGATGATCCGGAGTCGGTCGAGGCCCGAGACCGCCCCCGCCTCCACGAGCACCTCCGTCACGCCACCCCCGAGATCGATCACCGGGCCGATGCCGCTCGCCCCCGCGCTCTCCTGCGCGTGGATGACCTCCACGGTGAAGGGGACGGTGACCGGCCCGTCATCCTGATCGCGCCACTCGATCGTGTAGAGACGATCATCCCCCACCGGGGTGACCGTCAGCAGGCTCCGGACGGCATCCGGTCGCCCCGCGAGCTCCCCTCGCCTCTGATCGAAGAGCGCCTGCAGCTGATCCACGGGGTCGGGCGCGCTGGCCGCCTGGAAGGGGACATTGAGGCTGTAGAGGTAGTCGCCGTCGGCGCAGCCTCCGAAGTTGCAGATCGGATCGTTCGAGTCTCCGGCCCGAGCGACGAGGAGGTAGCCGATGTGCCCGGACTTGGTGAAGGTCACCGGCGGGCAGCCGCAGCTCGTGGCGGCGCTCGAGCTGCACGAGCAGCGTCCATCCCCCCCCGCGTCCTTCGCCGCCTGCATGGCGGCCATCAGCTTCGTCGGGACATCCCCCACGGTCGCGAGCAGGGCGTCCTCGGCGGCGGCGACCACGCAGGCGCCCGTCAGGATGTTGCCCTGGATCGCGTAGCGCAGGTCTCCATCGGTCCCGACCACTCCGCCGGCCCACGCGAACGCCTGCCCCCCGGTGAAGGTGACCTGGCCGCCGCGGGTGTCGACCACGCCGTACTGTCGCTGGGCGTGCCCCGGGACCTGGGCGAGCTGGATCATCATCGTCGAGAGCGGCGTCCCGGCGACGAGGGCGTTCCGCATGATCGGGCGACGGACGCCGTCGAAGTCGCCGGCGGCCTGGCACGCACCCGCTCCTCGCCCCACCACGACGACCGGGGTGATCGCCTGGAGGTCGAAGTTGTTGAGACAGGTCACCGAGGCGACCGAGACCTCCTTGGTCCGGACATCGCAGATGACGATCGACCAGGTCGCCCCGAGCGGGGAGGCGCCTCCCAGGAGGAGACCGAGGAGGGCCAGGAGGGTGAACCGGAATGAGGCGCCGAGCGGTGTCGGGAAGGGCTGGCTTTGAGAGGGCTGGGCACGGCGGGGCATGGCGGTTCCTCCACCCCGATGGAACCACGGGCATCTCCGGAGGACAACCCGGCAGGGTCTCAGTCGGGGGAGCTCCCGGGGGCCGCCTCGGCGACCTCGCCCGTGACGGCACGCGTGACCGCCTCCCGGAAGACGGCGAGGGAGAACGGCTTCGGCAGGACGGAGGAGTACCCGGTGCCCCGAACCTCGGTCATGTCCGGGCTCGGCTCACCGCTCATGAAGATCGTCCGGGAGACGAGCCGGGGGTGATCGCTGAGAATCCGGCGATAGACCCGGGGGCCCCCACCCCCCGGCATGCGGATGTCGAGGAGCGCGAGATCGAACGAGTCCTCCTCGAGGAGCCCGACGGCGGCGTCGACATCTCCGGCGATCCGCACGGTCATGCCGAGCAGCTCGCAGAACTGCCCGCAGACCTCCGCCACCGTCGGCTCGTCATCGGCGATGAGCACGCGAGCCCCGGAGAGCGGCGAGGCGGCCGCGAGGCGGGGGGCGCCGGATGAGGATCGCTGCCCGAAGCGCTCCTCCGACTCGTGGGGAAGGGTGAGCACGAAGGTCGCCCCGCCGCCGGGGGTCTCCTCGCACTCGACCCTTCCTCCGTGACCGGCGGCGATCGACTGGACCACCGCGAGCCCGAGCCCCGTTCCGGCTCCGGCCTCCTTCGTCGAGAAGAAGGGCTCGAAGATCCGGGAGCGGTCCTTGGGGGGGACGCCGGGACCCTGATCGATGACCCGGATGACCACGACGTCGTTCGAGGGCTGCACCTCGATGCGGATTCGACGGCGGGCGGCGGGGAGGCCATCGACGGCATCCGCGGCGTTGCGAACGAGATTGAGCAGGGCCTGGAAGAGCTGCTGCGAGTTCCCCAGCAGCGGAGGCAGCCCCGGCTCGACCGTCAGATCGAGCGGAGGTGTCGCCTCCTCCCCGCCGGAGTGGAACTGGTACATCCGCCCGACCCGCTCGACGATGGCACCGAGGTCGAGTCGATCGGCCAGTCGCTCCTCCGCGCGGGCGTAGCCCTTGAGATCCAGAACGATCTGGGCTCCGCGCCGGAGCTCCTGAATCGCGTTCCCGAGCAACCGGCGCTTCTCCGCGTCCGCCTCGAGCTCGAGGAGCTCGAGGCAGCCGAGGGCCCCGGCGAGGGCGTTGTTCAGCTCATGGGCGACGACGCTCGCAATGAGCCCCATCGAAGCGAGGCGCTCGGTGTGGAGAAGCTGCGGTCGAAGGGTCTTCTCCTTCGTCAGGTCGCGCAGGACGCAGACGGAGGTGTTCGCGCGGACGGGGCAGGGGGCGACGCTGAACCCCGTCGGGACCGAGCCCTCTCCCGGGAGGGAGAAGCGCAGCTCCTGGCGCGGAGGGGTCCGGGCGGCCCGGGCCTCGAGCAGCATCTGCTGGAGCGCGAGACGATCCAGGGGGTGGGCGAGCTCGCAGAGGACCTGTCCCTGGAGCTCGGCGAGCGGCCGGCCGAGCAGGCGCTCTCCCGCGGGATTGATCGACTGGAGCACACCCTCGCCATCGACGGTCAGGATCGCGAGCGGAGACCCCTCCCATGCGTGCAGGGCCGCCGCTCCGATCGCATCGGTCGGAGTGCGCTGCTCGTCATCCAGATACATCGCGGGATACTCCCCACCGACGGAAGACCACTCCCGGGTCGACGGACGAGAGCACTGGCGGGGGCCCTCGTCGGCGCACTCCCCAGCGCACTCCCCAGCGCACTCCCCAGCGCACTCCCCAGCGCACTCCTCAATGCGCAGGGGGACGCGCCTCCCGGAGGCTCGACCCGGGGAAGCCCGGAGAACCGCAGAGAGGACGCAACGCTTCATCGAACCTGGAGGTACGGAGAAACAGCCTGGCGCCCAGGCGGGGGAGGCGCCACCGACAATCTACCACCGCTGGAACTCTGCACAAGGGGGGAGCCTCCCCGCCGATGGAGCGGGTGGAGGCGGCGGCGGGGGGACGATCTCGGAATCTCCGCGACGAGACTCTAGACTGTCTCCTTCACCTTCCCCCGGAGTTCAGGCCCCCGCCCGCCCGAGGAGTCCGCCATGTCCCTCGCTCGCCCCGTCCTGCCCTTCCTCCTGCTCTCTCTCGCTCTGCTCTCCTTCACTCTGCTCCCTCTGCTCGGTGCGCTCCCTGCGAGCGAGGCCGCAGAGGAGTGGATCGACCTCCTCGGGGACCGGACCCTCGCATCCTGGGAAGGGGACCCCGCTCACTGGCGCTTCGAGGATGGCGTCCTCATCGGCGAGGGGATCGACGGCGGTCCGCTCCCGGCGACGATCTTCCTCTTCCACTCCCTGATCGCCGCCGACTTCATTCTCGAGGCGGAGCTCCGACTGACCGGCGGCAACTCCGGCATTCAGTATCGGAGCGAGCGCGCGCCGAACGGCTCGGCCCGCGGCTACCAGGCGGACCTCGATGCGGAGAATCGCTACAGCGGGATCCTCTACGAGGCCGGAGGGCGGGCGATCCTCGGGAGGCGGGGGGGCGTCACCCATGCGGACGACTCGGGAGGCGTGCTCGTGGAGACCTTCGACGATGCCGAGGCCGCGGCTCGGGCCCACACCCCCGGCGAGTGGACCGAGTACCGGGTCATCGCGATCGCGGACTTCGTCCGCCATGAGATCGGGGGGATCCCCACCTGCGAGGTGATCGACCGCGCCCCCGAGGCGCGACGGAAGGGGCGCTTCGCCATCCAGCTCCATCAGGGGGGCCCGATGCGGATCGAGGTCCGGAGTCTCCGGGTCCGCCTCCTCGGAGACGCTCCCATCGCGACGACCGGAAGAGCGGATGCCTCGCCGCCGGCTCCGCTGACGACCTCACTCCCCGCGCTGCCCGCGCACGGGATCACCGGTACCGCGCCCGCCCAGTGGATCTGGCGATCGGGGGAGCCGGGAGAGAACGAGACCTGCCTCCTGGGGGGGCGCTTTCGCGCGCCGAAGGAGATCCGCCGCGTGCGGGGGCTCGCCACCGGCGACAACCGCTTCGTGCTCACCCTCACCTGCGGGGACGAGCCGGGGACCCGGGTCGAGCGGCGATGGCAGGGGCACGACTGGCAGGCCCCGGTCGCGCTCGAGACCGGACCGCTCCCGGCGAGGGAGCTCGAGCTGCGTGCGCAGGTCACCAACGACGCCGGGCCGGCCGGCTTCGCGCTGCGTCTCGAGCTCGAGTACGACGACGGGACGAAGGGGAGGATCGTCACCGATGGGCGGTGGAGCGCGGCGGAGACCGATGGCTGGGGGCCGATCCGCTCCTTCGGCGCCCTCGGGGTCGCTCCGTGGGGAGCGGTGCTGCAGGAGCGGGTCGCCGCCCCCTGCGATGACTGGACCCTGCCCCCGGGATTCACCGCCGAGCTGCTCCACTCCGCCGCGCCCGGCGAAGGCTCCTGGGCGGCGCTCACCGTCGAGGGCCCGAACCGGGTGATCGTCTCCCCCCAGGTCGGACCACTCCTGCGAGTCATCCTCCCCGACGCCGCGGGGGGAGAGGTGCGGACCGAACCGGTCGCCGACGCCGAGATCGGAGATGCTCAGGGGCTCTGCTTCGCCCACGACTCCCTCTATGTCCACGTGACCCGCCGCCCCGAGCAGGGCGGCGGCCTCTGGCGCCTGCAGGACCGCGATGGGGATGGCTTCTTCGAGGAGAAGCGGCAGCTCGGCTCCTTCGGCGTCCGCAACGAGCACGGCGTCCACGCGATCGCCCTCGGTCCCGATGGGTGGCTCTACCTCGCCATCGGCAACCATGTGGTGATGCCGGACACGCTCTTCACCGCCTCCCCGTACCGCGACTACGAGGAGGACTTCCTCCTCCCTCGCCTCGAGGATCCGAACGGGCACGCCACCGGAATCCGCGCCCCCGCCGGGCTCATCGTGCGCGTCAACGCCGACGGCTCCCGGTGGGAGCGGGTGATGGGCGGCATCCGGAACGCCTACGACCTCGCGTTTCACCTCGAGGGAGAGCTCTTCACCTACGACGCGGACATGGAGTGGGACCTCGGCGCCCCCTGGTACCGCACGCCGCGGGTGCTCCATGTCACCTCCGGCGCCGAGGTGGGGTGGCGGAGCGGGACCGGCAAGTGGCCGGACGGGCTCCTCGACGCGGTCGCCCCCGTCGTCGAGACCGACCTCTCTTCCCCGACCGGGGTCGCCTCGGGGCTCGCCGGAAGCTACCCGGGACGCTGGGGGAGCGCCCTCTACATCGGGGACTGGGCCTACGGCCGGATCCTCGCCGTTCATCTCGAGGAGGACGGCGCGACCTGGCGGGGCACGACGGAGCCGTTCTGTCAGGGGACCCCGCTCAATGTCACCGACCTCGAGTTCGGACCGGACGGCGCCCTGTACCTCACCACGGGGGGACGCCGCACCCAGAGCGGCCTCTATCGCATCCGGGTCTCTGACCCGGCGCTCGCGGCGACCGACAGACCGGGCTCGGGGCCGACCGCGAAGGGGAGCGAGGCCCGGCGCACTCGCCGCGCCCTCGAGGAGGGACACGACGGGGGCACCGCGCTCGATCGAGAGCTCCTGTGGGAGGGCCTCGGCTCGACGGACCGCGCCGTGCGCGGCGCCGCGCGGATCGCAGCCGAGGCGCGCCTCGACGGTTGGCGGGACGACTTCCGCGCGCGCCTCGACGCGGCGATCGATCTCCCCCACCGCCGCCTCGAGGTCGGCCTTGCTCTGGCGCGGGTCGGGAGTGATGCGGACCGCGCCTGGGTCGCCACCTCCCTCGCCGAGAGGATGGGGAGCTGGCACGCGGAGCCCGAACTTCATCGCCACGCCCTCGGGGTGGCCCTGCGCGTGGTGGCGCGGAGCGACACCCTCGAGAGCGGAGTGCGGGAGGCGCTGCTCGCCGCCTTCGACCCCCACTTCCCCACCGGGGACTTCTCCCGCGATCGGCTCGCGGGGGAGCTCCTCGCCGTCCTCTCCGCCCCGGGGATCCGAGCCCGCCTCCTGACGGCGATGGAGGAGGGGAGCGCCCCCTCCGAGCGCATCCACTTCGCCCATTGCCTCCGGGGGACGACCGGCGGCTGGAGCGAAAGCGACCGGCTCGCCCTCGAGGCGCAACTCGCACGCTTCGACGGAGTCGAGGGGGGACACAGCCTCAAGGGCTACATCGATCGGATCTCAGGAGAGCTGCGCGAGAGCGCCGGGAGCGAGGCCCCGATCCCCGTCGCCCAGCCCGTCATCGCCCTCCCGCCCCGGGTCAGGAGCTGGACCGACGCGGAGCTCATCGCGCTCGCGAGCGGCCCCCTCTCCCCGGAGGATGCGGAGCGCGGCGCCCGTGCCTACGAGAAGGCGCTCTGCCATCACTGCCATCGTCGCTCGGGGCAGGGCGGGGGGATCGGCCCGGACCTCACCGGGAGCGCGGGGCGCTACACCGCGGCGGACCTCGTCCGCGCGATCACCGCGCCCTCCGACGCGATCTCCAGCCAGTACTCCTGGACCGAGGTGGAGACCGAGGATGACCTCGTCCTCGGGCGGATCCTCCGACGGGACGAGCACGCCCTGGTGGTGAACACGAACCCGTTCGGCTACGAGCCGACGACGATCCCGCGCCCCGCGATCCTCCGCGAGGAGGAGAGCGCGATCTCTCCGATGCCCCCGGGGCTCGTCGAGGGACTCGACGAGCAGGAGGTCGGCGCCCTCCTCCGCTGGCTCCTCACCCCCGCCGGCGCCCGCCGCTGACCCTCATCCGGAAGGACCCCCCGGTGAAGCTCCGCCACTTCGGACTCCTGCCGCTCCTGCTCGTGACCTCCGCCTGCCACCTCGTCGGTCCCTCCGCGCGTGAGGCCGCCGTGGCGCCGGCGGGCTCGTCCCCCTTCGAGCTCGTGGTCCTCGGGGTCGCCCAGGATGGAGGGCTCCCCCATGTCGGCTGCCAGAAGCCCTGCTGCATCGAGGCCCGGCGCGCCGGACGCACCCTCGGCCCCGCCTGCCTCGCCATCCTCGACCGAGAGAGCGGGCGCAGCGTCTTGCTGGAGGCGACCCCCGCGATCGAGAGCCAGCTCGCGCTCTTCCGAGCCGCCACCGGCACCGAGGAGGCGCCGCGCCATCCGGTCGACGCGGTGCTCATCACCCACGCCCACATCGGTCACTACACCGGCCTCATCCACTTCGGACGGGAGGTTGCCTCGACTCGCGCGATCCCGGTGCACGTGACCGCGCGGATGGCCGAGTTCCTCCGCACGAACGGGCCCTGGTCCCAGCTCGTCGCCCTCGACCAGATCCGGCCGACCGTCCTCCGACCCGGCGCGACCTTCTCTCCCATCGATGGCATCACCGTCACCGCGATCGAGGTCCCCCACCGCGACGAGTTCTCCGACACGGTGGCGTTCCGGGTGAGCGGGCCGGAGCGGACGATCCTCTTCTGTCCCGACATCGACCGGTACGAGGGGGACATCCTCGAGCGCCTCCTCGATGGGGTCGATGTCGCCTACCTCGATGCGACCTTCTACGACGGGCGCAAGCTGCCGGGGAGGAACCTCGACGAGATCCCGCATCCGCCGATGGTGGTCTCGATGGACCTCCTCCAGGAGCGGGTCCGCGAGCGCCCGGGGAGCGTGCGGTTCATCCACCTGAACCACACGAACCCGGCCCTGCACGACGAGGAGATCCGCGCCTCCATCGAGGCTCGGGGCTTCCGCGTGGCGGAGCAGGGGGAGCGCATCGGTCTCTGAGGAGGGTCCTACCCCTCGTCGGCGAGGAACGCGGAGAGGCGCTCCGCCGCGAGGGCGGCATCCGCGATCGCACCCGCCGCCGAGGCGAGGCGGGCGACCTCGATGAGATGGGCCCGATCCCGCCGACGCTCCCGGCCGTTGACCAGGCGGCGGTTCGGCTGATGGCCGTTCAGCCAGGCGGTGAAGGCGAGTCCCACCTTGTAGTCCTCGGTCGGCGCCCGGAAGACATGGCGTCCGTACTCCTCGCAGCGACCGGCGATCGCGCGGTAGCTCCCGAGGTCTCCCGCCGCGAGGTGACGGAGCGCGTGCCCCATCGGCACGCCGGTCCCGTCGAAGACGCCGAGCAGGGCGTGACTGAAGTCCCCGTCCGGAACCGAGCGATCCCCGAGCGGGAGGTGGCCGCCCGGGGCGGCGCCGTCCCCCTCGATGAGGGAGGAGAAGTGGAAGTCGTCCCCGGTGAGGACGAACTGTCCGCGCGCGCGGCAGCGCTGTCGGAGGGTGAGCTCCAGCTCGGCATCGAGGAGGGAGATCTTGATCCCGCGCACCTTCGCCGGGTCGACCTCGAGGATCTCCTCGAGACTCTCCCCCGGGAAGTACCCCTCCAGCGCGGCGAGGAACATCGGTCCGAGCCAGTGGAGGAGGATCGGACCGCGCGCCGCCGCGATGATCTCGCGGTACACCTCGACGTAGACCTCCGCCGCGGCCCCCGTCCGGGAGAGCCACGGCATCGGCAGCAGGACCGGGACCCCACCGGCGTCCTCGATGACCGCGACCTGCTCCGTCACGGCCTCGATCAGGTCCGCGGAGCGGTCGATGGCGGGGCGCTGGTCGCTCGAGGCTCCCGCCACGAAGCCGTTCTTCAGTCCGAGCGCGCCGCACTCCCGAATGAGCCGCTCGGCGGTGGGCCAACCGAGCTCGAAGCGCTGGGCGGTGTCCATCGCCTCGGCGATCCCCATCCCCTGATCGTCGAGGTGCCGACGGAAGGCGAGGGTGCGCTCCCAGTCGACATGGGCCGCGATCTCCTCCGGATCCCCCGGATGCTCGGGCGAGTGCCCGCGCGCTCCGTACTCCTCGTCGAGGATCACGTGGACCGCCGCATAGGCGAGGCGCGCGGGCTCCGCGGAGGGAGGGGGGGGCAGGGTGGCGAAGGGGGCGTCGTCGAGGAGGACGGGCGCCTCCCCGGGGACCGCGAGCTCGATCTTCATCCGGTGATCCCTCTCCACCAGCTCGGCAGCGCCGTGGCCGCCTTCCAGAGGAGGAAGCCGGAGAGGATCGCGGTCGCGAGACCGATCGCGCCGTTCCAGATCAGAGCGCGCCCCCCCCGCGGGCGGTCATCCCCGAGGTACTCCCGCGAGTTCTGGAGCTTGAGGAACGCCACATAGACCGCGGGGAGCAGGAAGCCGGTGAGGATCGTGGTCGGGACCGCGACCCAGATCTTCATGTCACCCCAGAAGAACGCGCCGAGCACCCCCGGCGTGGGAAGGAGGCAGGCGAGCCGGAAGCGGCGTGAGCCGACCTCCCAGCCGAAGAGCTCGCAGGCCGCGAAGCCGCAGCAGATCATGTGGAGGGTGATCGAGCTCGTCACCATCCCGAGCAGCCCGAGGTCGAAGATGATCCGCCCCCCGGCGGAGCCGAAGGTCTCCCCGAGGATCCGCGAGGCATCGATCGGCGCGAAGCCCCGCCCCGGGAAGGGGATGCCATCCGGGCCGAAGGTGTTCGCGGCGGCGGTGACGATCAGGGTCGTCGTCAGCAGGTACGGGAGGAACATCCCCGCGAAGAGGTCGAAGCGGGCGAGTCGACGGTGCTCTCGTCCCCACCCCCGCGCGAGGAGGGAGTAGGGATAGAGGAAGATCATGTTCGCGCCGACCGCCGCCGCGAGACCCGCGACGACGACGCCGAGCGCCTCGACCGACTTCGTCGGGTCCGCCGGGGGCACGAAGTCGGGGGGCACCCGCGGGATGTAGCCCGCGAGGAGCGCGCCCGGGTCGGCGATCCCCGCGCGGGCCACGACGATGGCGAAGCAGAGCACGATCGCCCAGACCATGAACTGCATGCTCCGCTCGAAGGCTCGGCCCGCCCGTCCGCCCCCCCCATAGCTGGTGGCCCAGGCCACCGCCCAGAGGAGGACGAGGATGCCGCCGAGACCATGGGAGACGGGGACCCCGGAGACCGCCCCGATGTCCCGGATCGCGGCCGAGGCGAGGGCGTACTGCGCGAAGTGCCAGATCACGCTGGAGAGGACCGCCCCGAGCACGAAGGCGAGGGCATAGAAGCCTCCGGCGTGGGTCCGGACCGCCTCCAGAGGGCGCATCCCGGTGGAGAGGGTCTGATGGCCGACCGCCGAGAGGACCGCGACCCCGAGGAGCATCGAGAGGGGGGCCACCCAGAGGAGATCGTAGCCGAAGGCCCCACCGGCGATGAGGGAGGAGGCGGCGGTCCCTCCCCCCAGGGTGAGGGCGCTCTGCAGATAGCCCGGCCCTCCCCGACGCAGGAACGCGGCCCAGCGGCGCGGCGCCGGCGCCCCCTCGAGCTCGGCGAGCCACGCCCGCTCCGCCGCGAGGGCCGCGGGATCGGGGGGCGAGACCATCGGCAGCCGCACGCTGGAGCTCGCGCCCTCCCGGCGCTCCTCATCGCTCATCGCCCCACCTCCTTCTTCAGCTCCTTGAGGCGCGTCGCCTCCGGCTTCTCCTTGTAGTGCGGATCCAGCGGATAGCACCCGCTCGGGAGCCCCTTCCGCGGCGCGGTGGTGCAGTCGCTGAAGGTGCGGCAGACCGCCCGCTTCGGCATCGCCCTCCGGGCGATGACATCGCGAGGGAGGTCGGGGTAGGAGAGGATCATCCGCCCGAGTCCGACGCCGTCCACATGCCCCGCCGCCACCTCGTGGCGGGCGATGGCGGGGAGCCACTCCTGCAGGTAGGTCCAGCCGCTCCCCACGAGCCCGATCGAGGGTTGGGCCTCCCGCACCCGTCGCACCGCCCGCAGATGCGCGGCGACTCCCGCGAGGGGGTCCTCGGGGGGGGGATATCCATCGCTCGGGGGGAAGCTCGCCGGTCTCTGGATGTGCGGGCACCAGTAGGGGGAGCCGATCGTCAGGTTGAACCAGCGGACCCCGTCCCCGACCAGTTGCTCGATCAGGGCGAGGGGCTCGCTCCAGTCGGGCTGGTCCGGCTGCCGGGGATCGAGCCCGAAGCCGTGCTCGTAGGGCGCCCCCGCGCTCCAGTCCGGCTCCCCCGCGCCGTCCTTCCCCTTGCGATGGGGAACGACATCCGTGACCGAGAGACGGACCGCGACATCCAGCCCGGGCGCCGTCCGTCCGATCTCCTCGATGATCCGGCGCATCAGGCGGGAGCGTCCCCCGAGATCCCCCCCGTAGCTCCCCGCGCGACTCCGCGCGGCGAGCAGCTCGTGCAGGAGGTAGCCATGACAAGCCTTCACATCCACGAAGTCGAAGCCGACCTCTCGCGCGCACCCGGCGACCTCGACATACCGCTCGGCGATCCCTTCCAGCTCCGCGTCGGAGAGGAGGACGGCGTCATCCTCGACCCCCACGCGCGGGTCGAGGACCGGATGCCGGAAGGCGATCCGCGGCGCCGGACCGGCGAGGGGCCGCGACCAGCGCCCGGAGTGGGTGAGCTGCAGCCCCAGGCGCCAGTCGACCGGAGCCTCCCCCCCGATCTCCCGGTGACCGGCGAGCAGCGCGTCGCGCAGCGCGGCGAGGGTGGAGAGGGTGCTCCCCCGATCGGCGTGGCAGAGCTGGTTCGGGTTCGCCTTGCCATCCTCGCGCACGGCGAACGCCTCGCCCCCCCAGATGAGCGCCGCCCCGCTCTCCCCGAAGCGCCGCCAACGGCGCAGGGTGTCGGGAGAGGCGCCCCCGTCCGCCGTGCCATCCCAGCCCTCCATCGGCTGCACGACGAAGCGGTTCGAGAGGCGCCAGCCCCCGCGCTCCAGCGGCGCCGCGAGCGGGTCCGGGTCGTCGGGGACCTCCTCGAGGTCGAGATCGGGAGCGAGCTCGCCGAGGCGGGCGTGGAGCGCGGCGAGATCCGGGAATCGGTTTGGCGTGCGGAACTTCATGGGTCCTCCGGAGGCTCGTAGTCGTCGGCGGGGATCCGGACTCCGGGGTGGGGCCGGACGGCGCAGGCGAAGCCGGGGGTGCTCAGGGAGCCGATCGCGACGCTCCCATCCTCGATGGCGAGCTCTCCCCCGCTCCCGAGCGGCCGGTACAGGTCGGGATGTCGCGCGAGGAGCGCCTCGACCTCGGTCGACGGGAGGTGGTCGAGGCCCCGGAAGTAGTGGTGCCCGTTCTTCTCCACATGCGCGAGCCCGAGCACCGCGGCGGTCAGGAGGTCCTGCTGCAACCCCCACGGTGCGAGATGGGTGAGGTCCTCCGCGCTCAGAAAGGCGCCGTCCCCCCGCCGCTCGGCGAGGAGGTGATTGGTGATCGAGCGGAAGACACCCTTGCAGGTCTTCATCGAGACGCCGCGATATCCGAGGGCGAGGGCGGCCGGGAACGCCTCGGGTCCATGATCCGCCTCGTCGATGATCACCGGCGCGATG
>JAFMMO010000072.1 GCA_017859655.1 Pseudomonadota bacterium
CCCCACCAGGTCTCCCCGTCGCAGGAGCCGGGGTTCTTCCGCTCGTCACAGGGGCTCGAAGCCCCGATGGCGATGGCGTTCGGGTGGGCGGCGGGAAACTCGACCGGTCCATCGGCGTTCCCCGCGGCGAAGAGGGAGACGCAGCCCAGGCCGCCCCGGCCGGTGTCGATGCCGTGCTGGATCGCGCTCTCGATCGCGGTCGAGGCGGCGCCTCCTCCCCAGGAGTTCGAGAGGACATCCGCGCCGTTGTCGGCGGCCCAGGTAAGGGCGTCGACGATCCAGTTCAGCTGGGTGAAGGCACTCGCGCCGGTGCCGGAGAAGATCTTCACCGGCATGATCGAGACGTTCCAGCAGACCCCTGAGACTCCGAGGGCGTTGTTGCCGGTCGCGCCGATGATCCCGGCGCAGGCGGTGCCGTGGGCGTCCCCCTCCTCGTTCCCGGGGACCCCGTCCGGCGGGGTGTTCGTGATCGGGTCGAAGCCCCCGACCAGCTGCCCGACGAGGTCGGGGTGGACGACATCCACCCCCGTGTCGATGACCGCCACCACGATGGCGGGGCTCCCCGTCTCCGCCGACCACGCATCGCTGACCCGGGCATCCGCGCCAGCGCTGCCGACCTGACCGGTGTTCCGGAGGTACCACTGGCTGCCGTAGAAGGGGTCATTCACCGGAGCCCGCAGCATCCCGAGCTGGACCGCGTTCGACTCCACCGCGCGGACGCCGGGGATCCCCTCCAGCGCTCGGCGGCGATCGGCCTGGTCGACGACCGCTCCGTCGAGGCGGACGAGGTGGATCGGGTCGGCCCCCGGGTACTCCCGGACCCACTCGAGATCGGGCTGGGCGCGGAGCTCGGCGAGCGCGGCGGCGGCCCCCTCGCGCTCGAGCGTCACCAGCAGCGTGTCGGTCGGGACGATGGTGACGCGGCCGTTCCGTAGAATCGGAGAGCAGTGACGGAAGAGCCCGGTCGCATCGAGAGCCAGGAGTGCGGCATCGATCTCCGCCGACTCCCCCGGAGCGCGGAGGGGCAGGGCCCAGAGGCCCTTCGCGTGGAGCGGCGCAGCCGCGTCGAGGTCGAAGCGGGCGAGCCCATCGAGCGCAGCGAGCACGGGGGCCGGGAGTTCGGGCGCCGCCGGGGAGCCGTCATTCCCGAGCTGGATCGCGACCCGGGACAGGTCGAGCTCGAGGCCGACCGGCCGTCCCTGGTGAAGGAAGTCGTGGGGGTTCGTGCGCGCCGCGGCCGGTTCGGCCAGCGCGATGAGCGCGAGCGCGAGCGCCGCGAGGAGCAGCGAAGCGCCGGGGACGGGGTGACGAGGAGATGCCATCCTTCGTTCCTCTTCTCCGGTCTGGTCCGACGCGCAGGCCGGAACCGGGGCGGCCGCAGCAGGAGCACTCGCTCCGGCTTCGCGGCGCTAGGGGTGGGATCGCCCCTGATTCGGGACCGGATTCGTCGGTCCGCCTCCATAAGGCAGCGCTCCGGTCCCCACTCCCTGCGAGGATGTCGGACGGAACGCGCGGGTTGATTGTAGCACAGTGGACTGCCGCGCCCCGCCGGGAAGAAAGTCGACGCGGAGAGGCAGTCGCGGTCGGAGAAGAAGGTTGGGGAGAATCCTCATTTCCTCCCGTTTCGACCGTTCAGACAGCTATGATCCCGGGGTCGAAGGACGCCGCCTTCGCCCGCGCCGGAGTTTCCATGCCCCTCTACCGTCCAGCCGCCCCCGCGCAGGGTCGGAGCCTCGCGTTCCCGCCCGCTTCGATCCTCTCGCTGTCGATCCTCCTGATCCCTCTCCTCGCGACTCTCCCCGGCTGCGGTGGCGGCGGGGGCGGAGGCGGTGCGATCAGCGGCACCAGCCCGGTCCTCGACTACAGCAAGTACCGCGTGTACGCCGACCCGAACGACCCGAACGATCCCGGGAGCGTCGAGCCGATCCTGAGCGAGACCGGCGCGGCCGGTGACTTCGACTCGGACGAGGTCGACAGCCCTGCCGTCGCCGTCGACAAGAGCCGCCCGAACGGGGACTTCTTCCTCCTCTACTACGAAGCCCAGGACGCGGCGGGGGTCCTCTCCATCGGGCTCCTCACCTCGGACGAGGAGGACTTCCAGTCGAGCGTGCCGGGGGGCATCGACCGCACGCAGGTGATCGCCCCCTCCCAGGACCCCGGTCTGGGAGCCTTCGACGCGGCGGCCACCGACCCGACCGTGGTCGTCGACAAGCGCAGCACCACTCCCGCTTCCGAGCGGTACAAGATGTGGTTCGAGGGTCGGGACACGGGGGGGACCAGCTCGATCATCTACTGCACCTCCGCCGATGGCGTGACCTGGACCGGCTTCCAGGTCTGCTCGAACCTGAGCGCGGGCGTCGATGTCACCTTCGGGGATCGCATCGGCGACCCCACCGTCATCCTCGACAAGGGCGCGCTCCCCTCCGCCGATCGCTTCCGGATGTGGTTCGACGCCGTCGACGAAGGCGGCGACGGCAGCACGCGGATCGGCTACGCGGAGTCGGTGGACGGGGTGGCCTGGACGGTGAGGGACGCGGGGGGCAACAGCGGCGCGCTCGCCGGCCCCGTCATCGCCCCCGGCTTCGGCGGAGCGCTGACGGCGTTCACGGTGGAGCAGCCCGCCGTCGTCCTGCTGGAAGGCGGAGCGACGAACCTGCTCTATCACATCTGGTACACCGGTGGGGATGTCCCCGCCTCGGAGGGGACCGAAGATCAGATCTTCTACGCCACGAGCCCGGACGGACTCAGCTGGACCCCCGAGGGGATCCCGAGCCCCTACGGCCTCCCCGTCCTGCAGCCGACCAGCGACTCGATTCCGGACGAGGGAGGGGGCTTCGAGTGGGACTCGGGAGACACCCGCCAGCCCGCGGCGTTGATCGACGATGCCGGGACCCCCACCCTGTACGAGGACGACATCTACCACCTCTGGTACGCGGGGGATGTCGAGAACGGCGGAGCCGGCTCGCCGAACCGGATCGGCTACGCCAAGGATGCCCCTCCCTGATCCGGGGCCGGGCCCGCGATCCAGGAGAATGTGCCGCACCGGGAGAAGGCGCAGAGCCGATAACCGATGCGGCGGGCGATCCGCGCGGCGAGGAGAGTCGATGATGCAGACCCGAATGAGCGGAGAGTGGCGCGCAGGACGCCTCCGGGTCCTCCGATCCGGTCCCCTCCTGTGGGCCCCCCGCGTGTGGGCCCCTCTCATCCGGCTCGCCTTGCTCTGGGCCCCCCTCGCCGCAGGTCCCATCGGCTGCGGGGGGGATGGGACCGGACCGCAGGTCCCGGTGGACCCGGCCGCTCGCGAGGCGATCGAGCAGACACCGCCACCCGAGGACCCGGGCCCCCGCGCCCGACTGCTCCCCTCCGATACGCTCGGGGAGGAGCTCCCCCCCCGCTTCAAGGGGATCTCCCAGCTCACCGCCGGGGACGGGAGCATCACCCTCCGGTGGGAGCCCGCGCTGGACAGCGAAACCCCGGCGGAGGAGCTCCGGTACCGCGTCTACCTCTCCCCGCGCCGGCAGGACGAGGCGAAGTACGAGAGCGCCCCCGCCCGCACCACGGAGCCCGGAGTGACCGGCGTCCGGATCGACGGACTCGAGAACGGTCGCGCGCTCTTCGTCTCGGTGCGGGCGGTCGACGCCGCGGGAAACGAGGACGACAACGAGCTCGAGTGGTCCGGGATCCCGAACCGGGTCCTCTTCGTCGACGGCGGGGCCCCCGCGCACGGGAACGGCACCGCCCCGGATGCCCCGCTGCCCGACCTCGCCTCGGCGATCTCCGCATCGATCGCCTGGATGCAGGGCGCGAACATCCACATGGCGGAGGGGAGCTACGAGGAGCCGACCCTACTCCTCTTCCCCGGCGTCCACATCTACGGAGGCTTCCCCCCCGGGTTCACCTCGGAGATCCCCGAGCCGAGGCTGCACCCCACCGTGATCCGCCACTCCACCCCCTCCGCGCTCACCGACCGGAGTCTGGAGCAGTTCATCCTCGTCGGAGGGGAGCTGGTCTGCGGTCTCGACGGTCTCGAGCTCGACGGCGGCGGTCAGGTGCCTCGAGGGGTGACGGGAGAGGACTGCGAGTTCCGGATCTCGAATTGCAAGGTCCGCTCCTATGTCCAGAAGGGGATCGCCATCCAGAGCGACACCAAGCCGGACTCGGTCGCGGTCGGAGAGATCTCCCGGTGCTGGGTCTATGACATCCGCGATGGTTCCGCCATCGAGCTCGAGGGGACCCTCGACATCGCGGTCTTCGGCTGCGGCCTCTTCGACAATCGGAAGCACGGGGTCGAGGTCCTCGGGCTCACTGCGACGGAGGAGGAGAAGTCGCGCATCCTGATCGAGGGGTGCCGGATCTACCTGAACGAGGACATCGGGGTGCTCGTGAAGAGCAGCGCACACCCGGAGGCGGCGAGCGAGGACGCTCGGATCCGGGTGAAGGTGCGCTCGTGCGAGATCGCGAACAACGCGGACAGCGGAATGAGCATCGATGTCGGCTACCCCGACCGTCTCGGGGTGAACTTCCGCCTCCGCGTCGAGCAGTGCCGGATCGAGGGGAACGGGAGGCGCCCCACCGCGGGGGAGGCTCCCCCGCTCTACGCCGGGGTTCACATCGATGGAGACGCGCGGGGGCACTTCCAGCTCACCCGGAACCAGATCCTCGGGAACCAGGGGCATGGGGTGCACCTCACCGGAGACACCCCGGTGAGCTTCTATCAGATTCAGAGCTGCGCGATCCTGGCGAACGGGGGGAGCGGCGTCCGCCTCGACTCCGGCGGCCCCGATGGCGCCGCGGGCTGCGGACATCTGAAGATCGACCACTGCCACATCGCAGGGAACCTCGGCCCCGCCTTCTCGGGCTCGGGACCGGAGAGCTGGCTGCGCGTGGAGAGCTCGATGCTTCACGGCAACGGCGCGGTCGCGAGCGCGGACCGGATCGATGGATGCGTCGCCGAGGAGGGGCAGCTGCAGATCTCGGGGCAAGATCGCGACGCCACCCTCCTCCTCGCGGAAGGCGCCCCCTGGCTGGAGACGCTCCCCCGCGAGATCCGCGTGCTCGAGACGCTTCCGGCCGGGACCGGCCCCACGCCAGCCAGCCTCGCCGAAGTCGCGGCGGGGTCGATCGTCGAGTGGCTCGACGATGGCGTCCCGCGACAGGTCCTGCGCGACGCCGATGGAGGCGTGGGCCGCCTCGAGCCGCCGATCACCCCCGCCACGGTGCCACGGCACGGGCTCCCCTTCCTCTACCTCTGGGGCCCGCCCCGGGAGGGAGTCCCGGCGGAGACGCTCGTCGTCGAGGACTACCGGGCTCCCCCCACCTCACCCCTGCGGAGGGTGCCCTCCCCGCGGGGAGAGCCCCATCACGCCACGCCGATGGGGGGCTTCTTCGGAGGCTGGCCCGGCATCGACCGCGGTGGCGCCCCTCCCCCACGGGGACTCGAGTTGAGCTGGATCGACCCCGCGCCGGGGATGCCGATCTCCGCTCTCGATCTGGAGGTCGCGTTCTCCCGGGAGTTGACGCGACCGGAGGCCCTCGGCGCGGTGATCCGCATCGACGGTGAGCCGCTCGAGGAGGCGGAGCGGTCGATCGAGGTCTCCGAGGCCAATCCCTTCCGCCTCCGGATCCGCTCTCCGCGCCCGATCGAGCCGGGCGCACGCGTCGAGGTCGAGTTGCTTCCGAGCGGACCCGATGGGTCGGACGCCATCCCCCACAGCTTCGAGCTCAGAGGCGCGCGCCCGATCCGGATCGGCGAGGCGCTCCCCCCACCCCCTGCGGTGGGCGAGCTCGTCTTCATCGAGGGGAGGCCGGTGCAGTTCTCCCTGGACGCCCTCGCCAACCGCGGGGCCACGATTCGGCTCCTCACGATCGACCCTCCCGGCGGCGTCCTCCCCGCGAACCCGGGAGACGGGGAGACCGCGCCTCTTCGGGCATGGAGGATCGATGTGGTGGAGCGGGGGAGCGGCAAGGTGAAGGAGTGGCCGGAGCCGGGGCAACGCCTGGAGGCGGCGGGAGAGGAGCCGAGCGACGGAGCCCTGCGCCTCCGGCTGCCCTCCCTCGAGGCGGCTGGCGGCTACGACCTGCGGATCTCCCCCCCCAAGATCGGGCTCCTCGACGCCGCGGCGACCCTGATGGTGACGGAGTGAGCCGGTGAAGCTGCGAACCAAGCTGCGAGCCCTCTTCCTGACGGTGATCGGGCTCTCCCTCGCGACCGCCTCCCTGTCGCTCTCATCGATCTCCCGGCTCAGCGATGCCCTGGGGGCCTCGAACGCGAACCTCGCGACCGAGCTCGCGATCCGCAACCTCCGGGAGAAGTTCTCGGACCCGGAGCTCGACCTCGAGCTGCAGCGCGCCTCCCGGGGCGAGAAGGAGGCCGAGGCCAGCGTCGCCGACCGGGTCCGCAACTGGAATGCGGAGATCGAGAGGATCTCCCGGGAGCTCGGTGACGAACGCGAGATGGAGGACTTTCTCCAATATCTGCAGGACGACAGCCAGAAGATCCTCGACCTGAACTCCCGCTCCCGCGAGGTGATCAAGCACATGGGGGGGGACCCGACGAACCTCCAACTCCTCGACCAGATGCGGAGATCCACCCAGTCAGGGATCCGCGCCGCGATCGACGACCTGATCCGCCGCCAGCACGGGCGGGTCGAGGCGGCGACCGCGCTCGCGACGAGTCGCGAGCAGCAGGCGCGCACGCTGATCGTGATCACATCCGTGCTCCTCCTCGCAGCCGCGTGGCTCGGGCAGTCCCTCTTTCGCCGCTGGTTCCTGCAACCCGTCGAGGTCCTCTCGGAAGCCACCCACCGGATCGCCTCCGGCGACTACGAGACGAAGATCCCCCTCGCCGGCGAGAACGAGTTCGCCCGCCTCGCCCGCGATGTCGAGACGATGTCCGCGAGCATCGAGAGCTTCCAAGGGAAGCTCGTCGAGAAGGAGCGGATGGCCGCGGTCGGAGAGATGACCGCCTCGGTCGCGCACAATGTGCGCAACCCCCTCGCCAGCATCCGGGCCCTCGCCCAGACCTGTCACCGGGAGCCGGAGCTGGCGACACCGATCCGCGGGGCCCTGGGGACCGTCATCGAGACGGTCGACCGGGCGGATCGGTGGCTGAAGGACCTCCTGACCGCTCTTCGACCGGTGAAGCTCACTGCGGTCGAGCAGGATCTCGTGGAGATCGTGGGCGAGATCGTGGAGGCATCCCGGACCTTCGCCGAGCGGAAGGGGATCGAGCTCCGCTTCGAGGCGGAGGCGGGCGTTCCGCCCCTCCTCCTCGACCGAAGGCGCTTCGAGCAGGCCCTCATCGTCCTCATCTCGAACTCCGTGGAGGCGAGCCCTCCGGAGAGCACCATCGACATCCTCGTCTCCGCCGATCCCGGCCCTCGGCAGCGCATCCGCGTCATCGTCGAGGATCGCGGACACGGGATGAACGAGGAGACCCTCGGCAAACTCTTCACCCCGTACTTCACCACGAAGAAAAGTGGGGTCGGTTTGGGACTTTGCCTCGCACAGAAGATCATTTTTGGGCACCGGGGGACGATAGATGTGGTATCGGAGGTCGATCGTGGGTGCCGGATGACGATCTGGTTGCCGATCCACGACTCGACCCCCTCCGGCGCGGAGCCGCCCCGGAGTGACCGGAGCGAAGCGACCGACGGCGGACCCTGAGGAGACGCGGGATGGCACAGATCCTGATTCTGGACGATGAGCAGCCGCTCCTGCAGTCCCTCTCCCTCGAGCTGGGGCGGCAGGGTCACGACTGCCTCCTCGCGGAGACCGGTCGCGAGGCCTTCGCCATCCTCGAGAAGAACCCCCCCGACCTCGCCATCCTCGACGTCCAGCTCCCCGATGTGAGCGGTCTCGAGGTCCTTCGCCGCCTGCGCCGGGACCTCCCGGAGGTCCCCGTCCTGATCATCACCGCCTATGCATCGGTGGACAGCGCCGTCGAGGCGATGAAGGAGGGGGCGATCGACTATCTCGAGAAGCCCCTCGATCTGGAGGAGCTTCAGCTCGTCGTCACCCGGGAGCTGAAGAACGCGCGCCTGCGCGCGGAGGTCGAGGCCTTCAAGTGGAAGGGGCGCCGTCAGCGCGAGGAGATCCAGATCATCGGGAGGAGCCCCGAACTGGACAAGATCCGTACCCTCGTCGACCAGCTCGCCACGATCCCCTTCGAGTCGGCGGCGGAGCTCCCCACCGTCCTGATCCAGGGGGAGACGGGGACCGGAAAGGACCTCCTCGCCCGCTTCATCCACTACAGGAGCCCCCTCGCGGATCATCCCTTCGTGCAGGTCAACTGCTCGGGGCTGCCGCGGGACCTGATCGAGAGCGAGCTCTTCGGACACGAGAAGGGCTCCTTCACCGGCGCGACTCAGCGGAAGCAGGGCCTCTTCGAGGTCGCGAGCGGCGGCACGATCTTCCTCGACGAGATCGGGGACATGCCCCTCGACATGCAGACGAAGCTCCTCAACGTGCTCGAGTCGAAGAGGGCCCGCCGGGTCGGCGGGACCCAGGAGCGCCCCGTGGACGTGCGCATCATCGCGGCCACGAACGCGGAGCTCGAGGAGTCGGTGCGCCGGAACGAGTTCCGCTCCGACCTCTACTACCGCCTGAAGGTCGTGAACATCGAGCTCCCCGCCCTGAGGGATCGAGCCGGGGATGTGCCGCTCCTCATCGAGCACTTCCTCACCGACTTCCGGAGGAAGTACCGCAAGCCGGACCTGGAGCCGGGCCCGGAGATGCTGGAGGAGTTCTCCCGCTACCGCTGGCCGGGGAACATCCGCGAGCTCGCCCACACCCTGGAGAGGGTGGTGCTCGTCTCCGATGGCAACATCCTCAAGCCCGCAGGGCTGGAGGCGGTCGCCGGGGGGGCCAGGGCTCGCGAGGCCTCGGAAGCCGGGGAGCTGCGGTTCGACTTCGATGGCGGCGACTGCACCATGAAGGCGGTCGAGAAGCACCTCATCGAGGAGGCGCTTCGCTTCGCCCGCGGCAACGTCTCCGAGGTCGCGCGGCTCCTCGGCGTGACCCGGGGCGGGCTCCGCCACCGGATGGAGAAGTGGGGCATCGAGGCCCCCTGAGGGGGGCTTCCCAGCCCTCGGCACCGCGGTTGGCCGCATACCGCCACCCGATTCCGACGATCTGGCGGTCCGCGACCTCGGCGGGTGTCAGGAGAGACAGGTGGGAGCCTGTTGTCGGCTGCCCCGCGCCAAGTCCAAGAAATCCGCCCCGCGCGCGAGACTCACAAAACCAAACAAAAAAACGACTTACGCGCGCGCGGCCGCATCGTCCTCCACATCTGGCCCGCACCTTGCTCCTCGCCTCACAGCGACGAGGGGCCTGGCCCCTTGCTCGACACCTCCTGCGCCCGGGTCAGCGATGTTCCCTCCATCGCTCGCCCGGGCTGTTTTCATCTCCGCGCGCCCGGGGCGACGCGTCCCGAGTCTCCCGGCAGGGCGTCGGCGACACTCCGGGCCCGATGCCGCGCCCCCCTCCTCCGGGAGGCGGTCCACAGCCAGCGGACTGGCTGTCCACGACCAGCGGAGCCGATCCCCCCCCTCCGGGAGGCACTCTCCCCTGGCTGAGGAGAGCCAATCTCAAGATCCCGTAAGGAACGAACCTGTCGCCGCTGGGACCAATTCGCCCGGACAGGACTTCTCCGGCGATGCGGCCATCCTCAGCCAGAGGAGGAATCGGTGAATTGGCCTCTTCTTTGCCTCTGTGGGCATGGAGAGCCTCTCCGGCTCCCGCTGCCGCCACGGGGATCCTATCTCCCCCCGCTCGGCGATCTGGTGTGTGCAACGCGGGTCAGGACCGCTAGGTCCTCCCCCGGAAAGGCCGTTCGTCGTGCCCGGTGACCGCAAGATCTCCCCCGCCCCCTCCCCGACCACGGCTCCCGCCGCGGCGGACGGGTCGGCGTTGGACGCCAGCGGCCGCCCCTCCGATGCGGGGACACCGATCCGCATCGCCTTCTACAGCCACGACAGCTACGGCCTCGGCCACCTCCGACGGAGCCTCCGCCTCACCGAGTCGATCGCGGAGGCGGGCGTCCCGGCCGAGATGCTCCTCGTGAGCGGTTCCCCTCGAGCGCACTTCTACGAGGCCCCGGAGGGAGTCCAGATCGTCGCCATCCCCCCGGTGACGAAGAACGCGGCGGGCGAGTACGTCTCCCGCCAGGAGGGGATCAGCCTCGAAGACACCGTGCGCAGCAGGAAGCGCATGATCCGGGAGTCGATCCTCCGCTTTCAACCGGACCTCCTCATCGTGGATCACTCCCCGACGGGCCTCCGGGGCGAGCTGCTGCCGTTGCTCGCGGACCTGCGCCAGCAGGGCCGCACCGAGATCGCCCTCGGGATGCGGGATGTCCTCGACGAGCCGTCCCATGTGGTCGCCTCCTGGAAGCGGGACGGGACCTACCGTCTCCTCGACAGCCTGTATGACCACCTCTGGGTCTACGGCTGCCGGGAGGTCTTCCCTCTCGACGAGCTCTACCGCTTCTCTGAGACCGCCACTTCGAAGCTGACCTACCTCGGCTACCTGAACCGACTCCGGGGGACCGAGACCTCCATCGACATGGCCGCCGCATTCCCGGACCCCGGGAAGGCCCACCTCGTCTGCCTCGTCGGCGGCGGGGGGGATGGCTACCCGCTCGCCCGGGCGTTCCTTCAGGTGCTCGCCATGAGGCCCGACATCTACAACGGGACCCTGGTGACCGGTCCGTTCCTCTCCCGGGAGAAGCGAAACCGTCTCGCCTCCCGGTACGGCCACCTCCGCAACACCCAGATGATCCGGTTCACGTCCCACATCGAGGACCTGCTCCGCTCCGCCAGCCTCGTGGTCACGATGGGGGGCTACAACGCGGTGATGGAGGCGATGGCCTTCCGCAAGCCCACGGTGGTGGTCCCCCGCGTGTTCCCTCGCAAGGAGCAGTGGCTTCGCGCGACCTCTTTCGAGAGACTCGGGCTGCTCCGCTGCCTCGACCCGGACGATCTGGGTCCGGACCTGCTCGGAGATGCCCTCCGTGAGAGCCTCTCGGAGCCCCTGCCTCCCGACCTCGAAGGGGTCGGGCTGCGTCTCGACGGCTGCCAGAACTTCGTCCGGAAGGTGGAGGAGATCCGCCGCCGGGTGTCCTGCTCCCGAAAGGTCGACGCCGATGCCAGCGAACCCAGCCCCGCAGCCGCACCCCGCGGCGCAGCCCGGATCCGCGCCTGAGGACCGAGGCCCCGAGGGGGGCCCGCTCCGGATCGGGTACATCCTCAAGATGTTCCCTCGACTCTCGGAGACCTTCATCCTCAACGAGCTTCTGGCTCATGAGGAGCAGGGAGCCGATGTCTCCGTCTTCAGCCTGATGCATCCGGCGGACGGTCGTTTCCACGGTCGCCTGTCGCAGCTGAGGCTCACTTCGGAGTACGTCCTGAAGGGCAGCCCGGAGACCCAGTGGAACACGCTGCGGGCGTTCCCCGAGGAGTTCCGTCCCTCCCTCCAGTCAATGGACGAGTGCGCGGACTTCTGCGAGCGGCACGCCATCGCGAAGCCGTTCGACCTGATGCTGCGCGCGGCCGTCATCGCCGCGACCGCCCGACAGCGCGGCATCCGGCACTTCCACGCCCACTTCGCCACGATCGCGACCCACGTGGCGGCGATGGCGAGCCACATGAGCGGGATCCCCTTCTCCTTCACCTCCCACGCGAAGGACATCTTCCGCGAGACCGTCCGACGCGATCTCTACCGCGAGGTCGTGGACCGCTCCGCGTTCAACATCACCGTCAGCGACTTCAACCGTCGCTACATCCTTGAGCAGACCCCGGGGATCGACGAGTCGAAGGTGATCCGCCTCTACAACGGGATCGACCTCAGCTTCTTCGACCGCCCCGAGGCCGGGGCCCGCACCGCCGACCGACCTCACATCGTGAGCGTCGGTCGTCTGGTGCCGAAGAAGGGCTTCGATCACCTCCTGCGCGCCCTCGCGCTCTGCAAGGAGCGGGGGCTCGACTTCCGCACGACGATCGTCGGGGACGGCGACGAGGAGGAGAACCTCCTCGCGCTGCGCGGCGAGCTCGGTCTCGACGCCGAGGTCGATTTCGCGGGCGCCCTCCCCCAGGAGGAGGTCCGCCGCCTCTGCGCCGACGCGACCCTGATGGCCCTCGCCTGCGTCCCCGACGCCGACGGCAACATGGACGCCCTCCCCACCGTGCTCCTCGAGGCGCTCGCCCTCGACCTCCCGATCGCCTGCACGACGCTCACCGGCCAGCCGGAGATCGTCGGCGATGAGGCGGGGGTGATGGCGGAGCCCGAGGACGCCGAGGGGATGGCCCGCGCGATCACCGAGGTCTGGGAGCGGATCCGCGGAGGGCGGATCGTGCCCGGGGTCGCCCGCGACCGGGCGGAGCGGCTCTTCGACCTGAGGAAGAACGCCGGCACCCTGCTCGGCTACATGGCGAAGAGCGCCGCGGGGGCCTCCGTGCCATGATGGCGGACGCAGACCGGACCCCGAGCCTCGCGAAGCGCTTCGCGTACATCTGCGCCGACCCCGGCATCCCGGTCCCGGGGGGCAAGGGGGCGTCGATCCACGTGAAGTCGGTCTGTCGCGCCCTCCGGGGTCTGGGGCTGGATGGGGAGGTCTTCACGGTCCGCCCCGAGGCGGAGTCCCTCTGCGGCCTCCCGGTGCGTCCGATCTCGATCCCCCGCCGCCGGAAGCGGAAGTCGATCGAGGATCGCGAGACCCGGCTCTTCCTCGCGAGCCTGAACACCTCGATCTCGATGATGGAGAAGCCCGACTTCATCTACGAGCGCTACACCCTCTGGCACGCGGGCGGGCTCGCCCACGCCCGGGAGCTCGATGTCCCGTTCATCCTCGAAGTGAACAGCCCCCTTCCGGTGGAGGCGAAGAACTTCCGCAACCTCGCGAACCTCCCCCTCGCGGAGGGGATCGCCCAGCTCCTGATGCGGGATGCCGACGGGATCGTCTGCGTCTCCGAAGAGGTCGCGGAGTGGGTGCGGAGCCTCCGGGGTCACGCCAGCGGGGTCTGGGTCATTCCCAACGGCGTGGACGATGAGCTCTTCACGCCGAACGGGCGGAGCCGCCCCGCCGGTCTCCCGGGGAGCGAGACCCCGGTCATCGCGTTCTCCGGCTCCTTCCGCCCCTGGCACGGCATCGACGACATGCTCGACGCCTTCCACATCCTGGTCCGCGAGACCGGCTCCGATGCACACCTCCTCCTCGTCGGGGACGGCCCGATGCGGGATGACTTCGAGTCGAAGGCCCGCTCCTTCGGACTCCACGACCGGGTGCACATCACCGGGATGGTCTCGCACCAGGAGGTCCCGGAGTGGCTGGAGGGGGCGACGATGGCGGTGGCGCCCTACCCCCAGCTCGAGCACTTCTACTTCTCTCCCCTGAAGCTCTACGAGTTCCTCGCCCTCGGCCTCCCGGTGATCGCCACCGACGTGGGGCAGATCCGCGATGTGATCCCCGACGGAGAGCGGGGGCTCCTCTGCCCCCCCGGGTCGCCCGAGGCGCTGGCCTCCGCGATGAACGAGATCCTCTCCGACGCCGAGCGCTCGCAACAGCTCGCCCGCGCGGGCCGGAAGTGGGTGCTCGACAATGCGACCTGGCACCACCGGGTGCGGGAGATCCTCACCAACGTCTCCGAGCTCTGACCGGGGAGACAGGACCGACCGAAACGACAGGAGTGACTCCGAAGAGTGCGGTCGAGGAGGGGACGATCGACCCGCATTCCCGGTAGAATTGGACCTCCGGCGGGGCAGCGGGCCCCCCGGACGCGAGCGCCGCGAACGGACCATCGAGGCACTCCCCCATCTCCTCGACCCGGGGCACGCTCGTCACAACATCAACCCACGCCTCGCTCCCGCTGGAACGAGCGCCCCCCGGAGACCGGCGAACCTTGAGGAAGTCCCTGCAGACCCTGCGCAAGCGCATCGCGCAGCTGCGCGCGATCCGCGATCGCTTCGGTACCCTCATCGCCAAGGAGCAGCGCCTCCTCTGGCTGGGGGGCGTCGCGATGGTCGTGGAGACGATCTGCCTCCTCGGGATGTCCTTTCCCCTCCGCTACCTCACCGATGTCCTCCTGGCGCCGAACGAGAAGTCGAACGACCTCCTCTTCGTCCCGACCGACTTCTACAAGGATGCGACCACCGAGGAGAAGCAGGTCTTCCTCCTCATCGTCTGCGGTGCGGTCCTCGCGCTCGCGACCCTGATCGGGATGTTCGGGTACCTCCGCACCGTGTGGTGCGCGACCGCGGGCCAGCGGATCGTCATGAAGCTGCGGAAGCAGCTCTACGGTCACCTCCACCGCCTCTCGCTCCGATTCCATCAGGATCACCGGCTGGGAGACCTCCTCGTCCGGATCACCGGCGACATCCCGATGCTCCGGGACATCCTCTCCGGCGCGATCATCGACCTGCTCGGTCGGGTCGCCCTCGTCGTCGGCTGGTTCACCCTCCTGCTCCTGATCGACGCGCGGCTCGCCCTCGTCTCCGCCGGCGTGCTCGTGGTGATCGGCCTCCTCTCGACCCTCTTCTCCAAGCGGATCGTGAAGATCGTGAAACGGCAGCGCAAGCAGGAGGGGATCCTCGCCTACACCACGAACGAGACCCTCGGCTCCCTGACCCTCGTGAAGGCGCTGGGCCGCGAGGACGAGGTGACGCGCCGCTTCGCCCGGAAGAACCGGACCTCCATGCGCGCCGGCCTGAAGGGCACGCGCCTGCAGGCGAGCCTCAGCCGGTACGTGGAGATCCTGCTCGCGGCGGGGCTCGCCATCGTCATCTACTTCGGGGTCGGCCGGGTCCTCGCCGCCGCCATGAGCCCCGGGGCGCTCCTTCAGTTCATCTCCGCGCTGCGCAACCTCAACAAACCGATCCGGCGGGTCTCGCGGATCTCCACCCAG
>JAFMMO010000073.1 GCA_017859655.1 Pseudomonadota bacterium
GGGCTCCGCGAGGGTCACGATCCCGGGGACGAGGCTGAGTCCGTTCACGGCGGTGATCGCGACGCCCCCGGCCTGGGTGATCGTGTTCGTGACGGGTGGGGAGTCGAAGACCCCGTCGACCAGCTCGAGCGGAGTCGTGATCGCAGGAGTCGGCAGGACACCGACGGGGGCCCACTCGATGCTGAGGAGGGGCTGGTCGATTCCTGCGGGGAGTGTCTGCCCGTCGAAGGGGGGCGCGGCGTCGACGATGATGCCGCAGACCACGCCACCGACCGTCGGGAGGATGTTGGGGAAGACGCCCTCCGCGTCGAGACCGACCCCGATCGCCGCGATCGAGCCCGCCGAGATCCGGGTCGGGTCGTGGGCGATCGAGAGGAAGACCGAGACCACGGGCGCGCCGCTGCTGATGAGAACGGACCCCGTGGCGCCGGCGAGGCTCTGGATCAGCACCGGCTCGAGGGTGATCGCCTCCTGCGCCGCGCCATCTCCTCCGACCGTGAGCACCAGAAGCAGGGCCAGGATCCGCAGGCGCGGTCCGCTGGCTGAGGGCTTCGGGGGCTGGGGAGGCTTCACGGACGGCATGACAGGGCTCCGGGGTGTGCGCCCACGGCGGGGCGGTTCGAAGGGTTCGGCGAAGCGACTCACGCGAGACGCCTGCGGACCACGGGGTGCCTCCATTGTACCGCCCACTCCCGGGAGTCCGAGCCGGGGGTGGAGGGGCGGGAGCGTGGCCAGAATCCGTCTCCGAACCCCTGTACCCCGATTCTGGGCGTTCGGGCCCGTCTTTCGGTCGACACTCCGCAGGGGCCGGGGCAGACTCCGCCCCCTCGGAAGGAGCCTGCGATGAGCGGATCGAACGACCCCGACGGAGTCATCCCGGACGACCCGGTCGAGCTGGAGTGGCTTCGTCGCCTCGCGCTCGCCGCGGGGCCGCCCGGTGCGGAGGGACCGGTGCGGAGCCTCGTGCGCGAGGCGATCGGCGAGGTGGGGAGCCTCGAGTACGACCGGCTCGGCAGCCTCCTCTGCACCCTCGGGTCCGGCGAGGGGCCGCGCATCGCGCTCGATGCGCACATGGACGAGGTCGGATTCGCGGTCCAGTCGATCACGACGGAGGGGCGCCTGCGCTTCGTTCCCCTCGGCGGGTGGTGGGGCCACGTCCTCCTCGCGCAGCGAGTGAACGTCATCACCGAGGCAGGGGCTCTCGTCCCGGGCGTCATCGCGAGCAAGCCTCCGCACTTCCTTTCGGCGGCGGAGCGCAAGGCGGTCCTCACGCCGGAGAGCATGCTCATCGACGTCGGAGTCTCGAGCCGGGAGGCGGCGGAGGAGCTCGGGATCCGGGTGGGAGACCCGGTCGCGCCGCACTCCGAGTGGGTCGAGCTCGCGAATGGCCTGGTGAGCTGCAAGGCCTTCGACGATCGCGTGGGGGTCGGGGTCCTGGTGGAGTCGATGCGGCGCCTCGGCGCCCTGAAGCAGCCCCTTCCGAGCACGGTCATCGGAGTGGCCGCAGTGCAGGAGGAGGTCGGGTGCCGGGGAGCGGTCACCTCGAGCGCCCTCTCGCGCCCGGATGTCGGGGTCGTGCTGGAGGGCACGCCCGCGGACGATGCCCCGGGGACTCCCGATCGTCAGGCCGTCCTCGGTGCGGGCCCCCAGCTTCGCTTCCTGGATCCGACCGCGCTGTCGAACCGACGCCTCGTCCGCCATGTGGAGACGATCGCTCGCGAGGAGGGGATCCCGATCCAGATCGCGGTCCGGGCGAACGGCGGCACCGATGCGAAGTCGATCCACCTCCACGGAGCCGGAGTCCCGACGATCGTGATCGGGGTGCCCGCCCGCTACATCCACACCCATGTCTCGATCATCGACCCGCGCGACTATGCCGCCACCGTGCGGCTGACCACGGCGGTCGTCCGCTCCCTCGACGCGGAGGCGGTCGCCGGGCTGACCGACTACTCCACGTCCTGAGGGGGGGCTGCGTCCTCGGTCGTCCAGCCCGCCTCCTCGAGCGCCTGACGAGCGGCCTCGAGCCGGGGAGCGCGGATCAGCAGGTGGTCGGTCTCGAAGCTGGAGACAACGAAGATCGGGATCTCCGCCCGCGCGAGCGGCGCCGCGATGCTCGCGAGGATCCCGATCTCCGAGAGATCCAGCGGTCCGATCACCCGAAGCCATCGCCAGCCGGGCGTGCAGGTCGCCGCCGGATCGACCTCGTCCTCCGGGAACACCCCGCTCGACTCCCCGGCTCCGGAGAAGCGGACGCGCAGGCGACCGTCCGAATGGGCGAGCTCGGGGGTGTCGGTCTGCGGCGCCGGCGGCGCGTCCCCTCGCACGATCGCGTACTCTCCCGCCTCGATGACGATGCGTCGCTCCCGGGGTGACATGGGGCTGCTCCTCCTCCGCTTCACTGGATCCGGTACCCCCCGCGGGGGGACGGCGTATCCTGCCCCCATGAAGACTTCAGGACCAGACCCCCGGGAACCCTCGGCTCGCGGCTCCTCGACCGAAGTCGCGGTCGGGGCCGACCTCCGCTGGCGCGCCTCTCCGCACGAAGGGGTCGAGTGGAAGAAGCTGCACTTCGACGGGCAGCGGTCGGTGGTGCTCCTCCGCTTCGCCCCGGGTGCGTGCTACGGCGCGCATCGACACCCCCGCGGGGAGGAGTACTTCGTGCTGGAAGGCTCTCTCCTCGACGGCGGGGAGGTGCATCGGGCCGGAACCTGGATCGCGCATCCCCCCGGCTCCGCTCACCGTCCCTCCTCGCCGGAGGGCTGCGTGCTCCTCGTCCGGCTCGATGCTCCCATCGACCCGATCGGGGATCCCGTCGAAGGATCCGACCCGCCCGATGGGCCGGGGACCGGAGGCCGGAGTTCCGGGGAACTTGGATGAAATGCCCAAGTTTGGCCCGCAGGGGTGTTCCCGTGAGGCTGTTCTGGTCGAGAATGACGAAAGAGGGATCCGTCTCGCCCCTCGGACGGAGCGAGGCACGGAAGCGGGCCTTCGGGGACGGAAGTCCTCACAGGGAGCAGTGATGAGCAGCTTCGGATCGAACAGCGGCTACGTCGATGACCTCTACCAGAAGTACCTCGACGACCCGAACAGCGTGAGTCCGGCCTGGCGGGAGTTCTTCGCCGACTTCCGGGGCGCGCCGGAGGAGGTCCACGAGCCGGAGACCCCGGTCGCGAGCATCGAGCCCCTCGCCGCGGTCGAGAGCGGGAGCACCGCGACCGTCACGGAGGCGCGGGTCGAGGTGCAGGTGACGGCGGAGGAGCCGGACGAGGACACCGGGCCGGATCCTGCGATCGAGCCGATCCGCGGCATCGGCGCCGCGATCGTCGAGAACATGGAGGCCTCCCTCGGCGTCCCGACCGCCACCACCTTCCGGACGATCCCGGTCCGTCTCCTCGAGGAGAACCGTCGCCTCATCAACGAGCATCAGCACGCCTCCGCGCGTCCGAAGGTCAGCTTCACCCATCTCATCGCCTACGCGGTCCTGCGGGCGCTCGACAAGCACCCGGGGATGAACCACGGGTACCGGGCGGAGGAGGGGACTCCCCACCGCATCGTCCGCGACTACACGAACATCGGGCTCGCCATCGACATCGAGAAGCGCGGCCAGCGCTCCCTCGTCGTCCCGAACGTCAAGGACGCCGGTCGTCTCGACTTCGCCTCCTTCCTCGGGGCCTACAACGGGGTGGTCGCGAAGGCGCGGAGGTCACGCCTCACCCTCGAGGACTTCCAGGACACTTCGGTGACGATCACCAACCCCGGCATGATCGGGACCGTCATGTCGGTCCCCCGCCTGATGGCGGGGCAGGGGACGATCATCGGGGTCGGCTCGATCGCCTACCCTCCCCAGTGCGCGGGGATGTCCCTGGACACCGTGGCCGAGCTCGGCATGTCGAAGATCATGACCCTGACGAGCACCTACGACCATCGGGTGATCCAGGGGGCCGAGTCCGGCGCCTTCCTCGCCACGGTCGAAGGCCTCCTCCTCGGCGCGGAGCAGTTCTATGAGGAGGTCTTCCGCAGCCTCGGGGTCCCGCACGAGCCGTTCCTCTGGTCCCCGGGGGATGAGAGCTCCGCGCTGAACCGCGCGGCGGCCGCCGTGGTGCGACAGGCGCGCGTGATGGAGCTGATCCGGACGTACCGGGTGCGAGGGCACCTGATGGCGAACCTCGATCCCCTCGGCGCGCAGCCGGAGGCTCACCCCGAGCTCGAGCTCTCCCACTACGACCTCGGCATCTGGGACCTTGACCGCGCCTTCCCCGCCGGCGGGGTCGCGGGCGAACACGGGGAGATGAAGCTCCGGACCATCCTCGATGTGCTCCGGCAGACCTACTGCCGCTACATCGGTGTGGAGTTCATGCACATCCAGGACCCCGTCGAGAGGAACTGGCTGCAGGAGCAGATGGAGTCGACGCGGAACGAGGAGCCGATGTCCGTGGAGGAGAAGCTCGGCATCCTCCACGAGCTGAACCGGGCGGAGGCGTTCGAGCGCTTCCTCCACACGAGCTATGTGGGGCAGAAGCGCTTCAGCCTCGAGGGCTGCGAGAGCCTCATCCCGACCCTGCAGGCGCTCTTCACCGACGCCTGCGATCACGGGATCGTGGAGGCGATCATCGGCATGGCCCACCGGGGCCGGCTCAACGTCCTCGCGAACATCCTCGGCAAGTCGTTCCGCCAGATCTTCCACGAGTTCGAGGATGTCGATCCGAGCTCGACCCAGGGCGCGGGGGACGTGAAGTATCACCTCGGCGCCACCGGCACCCACGAGGGTCGGGACGGGCGGACGATGCAGCTCCGGCTCGCCTCGAACCCGAGTCACCTCGAGTCGGTCGACCCGGTCGTCGAGGGGATGGTCCGCGCGGTGCAGGACGACCTCGGGGATGAGGACCACGAGAAGGTCCTCCCCGTGCTCATCCACGGAGACGCGGCCTTCGCGGGGCAGGGAGTCGTCTTCGAGACGCTTCAGATGTCCCAGCTCGCCGGATACCGCACCGGCGGAACGATCCACATCATCACGAACAACCAGATCGGGTTCACGACGAACCCGGATGACGCGCGCAGCTCCCACTACTGCACCTCGGTCGCCCGCTCCGTGGCGGCTCCGATCTTCCACGTGAACGCGGACCACCCCCAGGCGGCGGTCCGGATGGTGCGGCTGGCCCTCGCCTATCGACAGAAGTTCAAGAAGGACGTCGTCGTGGACCTCGTCTGCTACCGGCGCTGGGGTCACAACGAGGGAGACGAGCCGGCCTTCACCCAGCCGCTCATGGTCCAGCGGATCCAGGGGCACCGCTCCACCCGGAAGCTCTCGGCGGAGCGACTCCTCGCCCGGGAGGAGGTCGATCCGGAGACGGTCGAGCGGATGCTCATGGACTACCAGGAGATCCTCGACCGCTCCCTCGCGGAGGCGAAGGCGGACATTCCGGAGGAGCTCGAGCCGAGGCTCCGCCCGGACCACGAGGAGACGGAGGGGATCGCCGAGGCCTCGATGGAGACCGGGGTCGGCACCGCCGCCTTTGACGAGCTGGTCGACCGGGTCTTTTCGGTCCCCGAGGACTTCGAGATCCATCCGAAGCTCGCCCGCCAGTTCGCGCGCCGCAGCGACCTCGTCCGGGAGGGGCGGGTCGACTGGGGGCTCGCGGAGCTGCTGGCCTTCGGCTCCCTCGTGCGGGACGGCAAGCCGGTGCGCCTCGCGGGTGAGGACTCCGGGCGCGGGACCTTCAGTCAGCGTCACGCGGTGGTCGTCGACCACCGGGATGCGCGACGCTGGGTGCCCCTGCAGGCGATCTCTCCGGACCAGGCGGGCTTCGAGGTGGTGGACAGCTTCCTCTCCGAGTTCGCGGCCCTCGGCTTCGAGTACGGGTACAGCGTCTCCCGCCCCGAGGCCCTCGTCCTCTGGGAGGCCCAGTTCGGAGACTTCGTCAACGGCGGCCAGGTCACCATCGATCAGTACATCTCGAGCGCCGAGGAGAAGTGGGGCCAGCGGTCCTCGCTGGTGATGCTCCTGCCTCACGGCTTCGAGGGGCAGGGGCCCGAGCACTCGAGCGCGCGCTTCGAGCGCTTCCTCCAGCTCTGCGCCGAGGGGAACATGCGCGTCTGCCAACCGAGCTCCCCGGCGCAGCACTTCCACATGCTGCGCCGCCAGGCGCTCTGCGAGACGCGCAAGCCCCTCGTCGTCCTGACTCCCAAGAGCCTCCTCCGTCTCCCCGCCGCCTCCAGCGCACCGGAGGACTTCGCGACGGGCCGGTTCCGCGAGGTCATCGACGACCCGACCCGCGGGTCGGGGACGCGTCGACTCCTGCTCTGCAGCGGTCGGGTCCACTACGATCTCCTCGAGGAGCGGGAGCGCCGGGGCCGGGAAGATGTGGCGATCGTGCGCCTCGAGCAGTTCTATCCCTTCCCTCGCAATGAGATCCTCGGCATCGTGGAGGACCTCCCGAGCGACGCGGAGCTCTGCTGGGTGCAGGATGAGCCGCGCAACATGGGCGGCTGGGGCTTCCTGCTCGAGCGGCTGGTGCCCTGGCTAGGAGGCCGGGAGCTCCGCTTCGTCGGCCGACCGTGGTCGGCGAGCCCGGCGAGCGGGTCGAAGGGCGTGCACACCGCCGAGGCGGAGGCGATCCTCGACGAGGCCTACTGCGAATGATCGGACGGGAACGGCATGGGTGAAGGCGGCGAGGTCACCTACCTCCGCGGACGGGATGAGATCGAGGCGCTGGCGGGCGAGATCCGCGAGGAGGGGCTCTTCGCCCTCGATGCCGAGTTCATCCGCGAGCGCACCTACTATCCGCGCCTCGCCCTGATCCAGGTGGCGACCTCGGAGCGGTCGGTCCTCATCGATCCGGTGGACGGCGCCGACCTGGGTCCCATCGAGGACCTCGTCGTCGACCCGGACATCACGAAGCTCCTTCACGCGGCCAGCCAGGACCTCGAGATCTTCTACTACCGGACCGGGCAGGCTCCGCGCAACGTCTTCGACACCCAGATCGCGGGGGCGCTCTGCGGCCTCGGCCACCAGTGCTCCTACGCCGTCATGGTGGAGCGGACGACCGGGGTGAGCCTGAAGAAGGGGGAGAGTTACACCGACTGGCTGCGTCGACCGCTCTCTCCGAAGCAGGAGCAGTACGCCCTCGACGATGTCCGCTACCTGCATCAGGCGCATGAGGTGATGCGGGACCGCCTCCGGGAGCAGGGGCGCCTCACCTGGGCGGTGGAGGAGATGCTCCGCTACGAGGATGCGTCCTACTTCGAGGTCCCCGATGACCAGATCTACCGGAAGGTGAAGCGCTTCGGCACCCTCGACCCTCGGGGGCTCGCCATCCTTCGGGAGCTGGCGGCCTGGCGCGAGGACGAGGCGCGCCGACGCGACCGCCCGCGCCGGAACGTGATCGCCGACGAGACCCTCGTGGAGATCGCCCGGGCCGCGCCGCGCTCCCACGATGACCTCTCCCGCATGCGGGGTCTGCACCCGCGCGAGTCGAAGCGGAGCGGGCGGATCATCCTGGAGTGCGTCGACACGGGCCTCAGCCTCGCCCCGGAAGGGCGCCCGAAGGTCGGCAAGAAGGAGCGCCTCAGCCCGGAGGGCGAGGCGATGGTGGACCTCCTCCAGGCGGTCCTGCGCGCGCTCTGTCGCGTCGTCGAGGTGGCCCCGCCCGTGGTCGCGAACGCGCGCGACGTGGAGGAGCTCGTGCGCGAGCACTTCGCCGGGGGCTGCGGCGAGAGCGAGAGCGCGCTGCTGCGCGGATGGCGACGGGAGCTGGTCGGCGACGAGCTGCTGCGCTTCGTCGAGGGTGAGGTCTCGGTGCACCTCGACCCCGAGACCGGGGGGCCGGTCTTCACCGATCGCTGAGGGACCCGTCCGGGTCAGACCTCGATCACGTCCATGAAGCTGGAGACGCTGAAGAGCGCGTTCCCGACCCCCGGCGGACCGTAGCCCGGGGGGACCGGGAGACCGTGACGGCGGTGGGTGTCGCGCCACGCCCGCAGGAGTCCCACATGATACTCGAGGGGAGCCGGGCCCTGGGTCTCCCCGGCGGCCTCACGCTCCATGACGAGGGGAGAGAGGGGCTCCGGGCACCAGACCGTGAAGCGCGGGCTGACTCCCTGGGACATGAACCACTCGAGGCCCTCCGCGGTGCTCGCGACCGCCTCCGCCGGATCGGTGAAGCCGTGAGGGCGGGACATCTCGATCCCGGCCACGAAGTTGGGGATCACGTTCTCAGGGCCGAAGATGTCCCGGGCGGCGAGGATCCTGCGGTGCCACTCGGCGCGTCCGACATAGCTCGTCTTGCCGGGGCAGAGGATCTCGAAGAGCCGCTCGTCCCACACCTCGTAGTTCGGGTGGTAGATCCGGATGCCCGCGTCCCGGAACTTCTTCTGCTCATCCTCGGGGAGGGCCTGGGCGACGACCTTCCCGATCCAGCGCCCGGGGAACCGGTCCTCGATCTCCCGCGCGTAGGCGGCGTAGAAGTCCGCCTCGGTCTGCCCCTTGAGCTGGCGGGTGATGCTGCCGCCGGTGAGGGTGTAGGCCTTCGCGGCGGAGCTCGTCTCGGCGATGATCGAGAGCGCCTCGAGCACTTCCTCGACCGGCTTCACCGTCCGGTAGGGACGGCCGGCCTTCACCTGCTGGCGGTAGTTCTCGTTGATGTCGCAGAAGCGGCACTCCTCGTTGAACCCGAAGTACTGGCACTTGCGGTACACGGTCAGGTAGACGAGGTAGCCCCACTCGATCGTCGGGGCCACTTCGTGGACCGGCTGGCCGCTCTCCAGCTGCCGACGGTAGTACTCGGGCACCGGCAGGAGTTCGACCTCCCCGAGGTCACGCTCGCCACAGGCGAGCCGGAGGCGACCGTCCCGCACGACCCCCTGATAGGGGCTGTGGGGGTTCACCCGGACGGAGACCGTGGTCGGGCGGTATCGATGATCCCCGCCGGAGAAGCGGATCTCCTCCGGGGCTCGGAGATTCTCTCCCTGCTCCATGTCGGAGATCGGCACCATGTCGAAGCTGAAGATGAAGTAGGACTTCGTCTTGAACTCGGCGCAGAAGCGCAGGGCCTCCTCGTCGAAGCGGATCCCGGTGCGGAGGAGGTCCTCCTTGAGGATCGCCTCGGGCGGGATTTCGGGGAACTGCTGCTCCATCCGCTCGAGGAGGGCGAGGCGCTCGCGGTGCAGGTCGGTCGGGCTCTGGCTCTGGGTGTTCATGATGCGGAGTGTACCCCCGGGCATCAGCCTTGTCGTCCGGCTCCGTCGATTCCACTCCCGAGTTCGGAGGCGGGAGGCCACGGCACCGGGAAGAGTCGGTAGACTTCCACCGGGAGGAGCACCTCGTGGAGAGAGTGGGGACGGTGAATCGAGCGGAGGAGCGGGCCCGGAGGCGTCGGCGGCGCCGCCGACGCGGCCCCCGGGCGCGGGTCGAGTCCCTGCTCGTTCGAGCCTGCTTCCTGCCCCTTCTGCTTCTCCCCCCTCGCGCCGCGCTCTGGATGGCGCGCCGCCTCGGGGACCTGACCTGGCTCCTCCTCCCCTCGCGCCGACGGATCGCCATCGACAACCTGACGCGCGCCTTCGGCGATCGATACGACCCCCGGGAGCGGGCCCGCATCGGCAGGGAGAGCGTGGGTCGCTTCGCCATGACCGTGGTGGAGGGAGTCCTCCTCCCTCGCTGGATCGCGAGCGGTCGACTCGTCGGGCTGGTCCGTGACGGAGTCGGCGTGGCTCGGGTCCGCGAGCTCCACGACCGGCGCGAGCCGGTGATCTTCTTCGCCGGTCACATCGGGGCCTGGGAGGTGGGTGTCCGGCATCTGGTGCGGGAGGGGTGGCGAATCGGCGTTCCCTACCGCTCCACCCGTAACGAGGTCCTGCAAGACTGGATCGTCCGGAACCGCGCCATCGCCGGACCGGAGCAGTTCCCTCGCAGCGGCGCCCTCCGACCGATGGTGCGTCGCCTCGCCCGGGGAGACGCGGTGACAATGTTCATCGACCAGAACGAACGGCACGGGATCTTCGTGGACTTCTTCGGGGTCCCCGCCGCCACCGTGGGGACGGTGGGAGTCCTCGCCGAGAGGTTCGGGGCGGAGGTCCACTTCCAGTGGGTTCGGCGCCTCGAACCCGGACGTCGCTACTCCATCGAGTTCCACGGGCCGGTGACGATCCCGGCGGGAGGGGACCCGGAAGAGCGAGTCCGGGCCTGGACCGCAGCCGCGACCGCCCGGATCGAGAGGGCGGTGCGAGAGGACCCCGCGGACTACCTCTGGATTCACGACCGGTGGCGGACCCGACCTCCCGAGGAGGTCGGGGGGGGGAGTCGGTCCGGTTCCCGGCCCGAAGAGGATGCCTGAGCCGACCCTCCCCGGTACCATGACGCCCGACGTCGCCGGGGGGGTGCTCCTCCCGACGCCACTCCGGAAGCCTGCATCGACCTGTCCGCGACCCGGGAGGGGGGGATCCTCCGGCCGGGAGCCCGCGGACCCCTCGTGGAAAGGCCGCTCATGTCCGACTTCCGCGTCCCCGGGATCGAGCCCCTCTACTCGGGCAAGGTCCGGGACATCTACGACCTCGGGGACTCCCTCCTCCTCGTCGCGACCGATCGGGTCAGCGCCTACGACGTCGTGCTCCCTCAGGCGATCCCCGAGAAGGGCTCGATCCTGACGCAGCTGACGCGGCACTGGTTCGAGCAGCTCCCCGCGTCGATCGAGCATCACATGATCTCGACCGATGCCGCCGATCTCCCGGAGCCCTTCGATCGGGTCGCGCCGGAGTGGGGCCCCCGGTTCATGAGGGTGAAAAAGCTCTCGATGATCCCCATCGAGTGCGTCGTGCGAGGCTACCTCGTCGGCAGCGGCTGGAAGGAGTACCAGGCCACCGGCACCGTCTGTGGCATCGGTCTCCCCACGGGCCTCATCGAGGCCTCTCGCCTCGAGCATCCGATCTTCACCCCCTCGACCAAGGCGGAGGAGGGGCACGATGAGAACATCTCCGCGGAGGAGGCGGGGCGCCAGGTGGGTGAGGAGCTGGTTCGGGACCTCGAGCGACGCTCGGTCGAGGTCTTCGAGTTCGGACGGGAGTGGGCCCGGGAGCGCGGACTGATCCTCGCGGACACGAAGTTCGAGTTCGGCCGCGTGGGGGGGACGGGGACGCCGGTGCTCGCCGACGAGGTCCTGACCGCGGACTCCTCCCGCTACTGGCCCGCGGATCTCTACGAGCCCGGCGGCAGCCCGCCCAGCTTCGACAAGCAGTATGTCCGTGACTTCCTCTCGCAGCAGAGTTGGCGCGGCGATGGGCCGCCCCCGACTCTCCCGGATGAGGTGGTCGAGGGGACGGCCGCTCGCTACCGGGAGCTCTACCATCGAATCACCGGCGAGCACTGGAACGGAAAGGCGCAGTGATGACGAACGAGAAGCGCGTCCTCATCGTGATGGGGAGCGACAACGACTACGAGACGATGAAGCCGGCCGCGGATGTCCTCCGCAAGTTCGAGGTCCCGGTCGAGGTGCGGGTCTGCTCCGCCCACCGGACGCCGGAAGCCGCCCATCGCCTCGCGAGCAATGCGCGGGAGAGCGGCTTCGGGGTGATCATCGCCGGCGCGGGCGCGTCCGCCCACCTCGCGGGAGTGATGTCCGCCACCGCGACGGTCCCGGTCATCGGGGTTCCGATCAACGCGAGCCCGATGCAGGGGATCGACTCCCTCTACTCGACGGTTCAGATGCCCGGAGGGGTCCCGGTCGCCTCCATGGGCATCGGCTCGAGCGGCGCGAAGAACGCGGGGCTCTTCGCCGTGCAGATCCTCGCCACCGCGGATGAGCGACTCGCCACGGCCTACGCCGAGTTCAAGGCAGCGATGGCTCGGGAGGTCGAGGCGAAGGACGCCCGTCTGCAGGATCGGATCGCCGCCGGGGACTGATCCTGTCGTCGCCGACCCCCGAGGGCGGTCGAAGGCGGAGGTCACCGGGACAGCAAGGAGACGGGCAAGCAAGGAGGGCGGAGTGGGGCACGCGCGTGCCTCACTCCGCCCTCTTGTTCGTGCGTCTTCCACCGCGCGTCTTCCACCGCGCGTCTTCCACCGCGCGTCTTCCACCGTGCATCTTCCTCTTGGCCGAGCGGTCTCTCGAACCGCTTCGCTCACCGCAGGGCGGCGAACGGGGGCTGAAGAACGCCGTGCTCCGTCACCCAGCCCGCGACCAGCGCCGCCGGCGTGACATCGAAGGCCGGATTCCGGAAGCGAACTCCTTCCGGAGGAGGCCCCCCCCCGACCGCGCCCCAGACCTCGTCCGGGGAGCGCTCCTCGATGGGGATCCGATCCCCCGTCGGGGTCTCCAGATCGAAGGTGGTGGACGGCGCCGCGACATGGAAGGGGATGGCATGGCGCGCGGCGACCGCCGCGACTCCGTAGGTGCCGATCTTGTTCGCGGCATCGCCGTTCGCCGCGATGCGGTCCGCCCCGGTGATGACCTGGGTGATCTCGCCCCGCGCCATCAGATGGGCGGCGGCGTTGTCGCAGATGACGGTCACCGGGATCCCTGCGCGGGCGAGCTCCCAGGAGGTGAGGCGCGCCCCTTGCAGCAGCGGGCGCGTCTCGTCCGCGAAGACCTGGAAGCGGGTCCCGCGAGCCCAGGCTTCGAAGAGCACGGAGAGCGCGGTCCCCGAGCCGGCGGTGGCGAGCGCTCCGGCGTTGCAGTGAGTGAGCACCGAGGCCCCCTCGGCGACGAGGGGCGCACCTGCCTCGCCGATGCGGCGGCAGAGATCGGCGTCCTCCTCGTGGATGCGTCGGGCCTCCGCGAGGAGCTCCCGCCGAAGCTCCATCCCGGTCATCCCGGGCCTCTCGCTGCGCTCGCGCAGGAGGGTCTCCATCCGATCGACCATCGTCGCGAGGTTCACCGCGGTCGGTCGGGCGTCGCGAAGGAGAGGGAGCGCGCGCGTCAGGGCATCGCGAACTGCGGGGAGCTCCTCGAGCCCACGCGTGGCGAGGCAGACGCCGTAGGCCCCCGCCACGCCGATCGCGGGGGCACCGCGGACGGCGAGCCTCACGATGGCATCGATCATCGTCTCCGGGTCCTCGACGGGGAGGTCGAGCTCCTCGTGGGGGAGGCGGGTCTGGTCGATCAGCACGACGTGCCCGTCGATATCCCCCTCCCAGCGGATCGTCCGCGGATGAAGGGTGGTCTCGCTCATCGGGTTCCTCTCTTCACCGTCTCCCTGTTCTCTGTCTCTCTCGAATCCACGGAGTCTAGCGGTCTCCCCGGCGGAGGAAAGGCGCTCCCGGGCGGTCTTGCTCCTCCGGTGCGGGGATGAGGATACGAACTTCAGTGCCTCGCCCACACACGAGGCGGACCCTCTCCCCGAGTGCCTCGCGAAGATCGGCGGAGAGGGGGCCCCCGCACGCGATCGCGTGCACCGGACTCACCCTCCGTACCCAGGGGAGCAACCCCGGGGCCCCCCGGCCGTGGTGGGGGAGCAGCAGGATCGCGCTCCGGGGGGGTGAGGGGATGCTCGCCAGTCCGATCCCTTCGAGGTCTCCGGGGGCGAGGAGGTCGAGTCCTTCGCCGCGGACGCGGATGACGAGGGAGTCATCGTTGGCCGGCAGCACCCCGAAGGGGCTCTCTCTCGGAGGGTGGAGGGCGTCGAGCGTGAAGGAGCCGACGCGGATTCGATCTCCGGATGAGACCGGGACGACCTCCACCTCGTGGCGCGAGAGGGCGGCGAGGATCGCAGCGCCGAGCGCGGAGTCTCCGAAGCGGGGGGGGACGAGGACTGCGCTCACCGACAGCCGGCGAAGGAGGCCCGGAACGGCGAGGACATGATCGGCGTGGGGGTGGGAGAGGACGAGGAGGTCGATCCGGTCTCTCCCCTCACGCCACAGCTCCCGGTGGAGGGCCGGCGCTCCTCCCTCGGCGAGGTCGACGCTCCCGGCGTCGAGGAGAATCGTCTCCTCCCCCCCGAGGATGTAGACCCCCTGGCCCTGGCCGAGCGGGGGGGCGAGGAGGAGGGTCCCGGTGGCTCTGCGCGGAAGGTTGGGGAGGAAGAGGAGGGCGGCGAGCGTGAGGACGAGGAGGCCCCGGGTCAGGCGGCGCCCGCCGCAGAGGAGCGCGAGCGCCGCGAGGAGGAGAAGGTCAAGGAGGACCGGGGAGAGCGGCGGGGCGATGGTCGGGGTCCCCGGAAGGCGATCGAGCTGCTCGGCGAGGGCGATCCCGACACCGACGAGAGAGTCCAGGGGGAGCGCGAGCGCTCCTCCCAGGTCGGGGAGCGTCGCGAGGAGGGTGGTGACCAGGACTCCGACCATCCAGGGGGCGAGGAGGACGGAGATCGGGGGGCCGATCAGGACCAGCTCCGGGGTGAGATGGACGAGGAGGAGATGGGTTCCGATCCACGCCGCGGAGGCGATGCGCAGGCCCTCGAGCAGACCCGCAAGGCGCCGACCCTTCCGTCCACCCGCGTTCATCGTGCCGGGCAGGGCTCCTCGCCCCGGCGTCCTCCGCTCGAGAGCGAGCGCGATGGCAGCGACCGCGAGGAAGGAGAGCCAGAGCCCGAGACTCCGCTCTTCGTTGGAGACGCCGGTGACGACGAGGAAGGAGAGCGCCCAGAGCTCCGGGAGGCGAGGGCGGACCGCGCGGGAGTGAACGAGGAAGGCCCCCACGCAGAAGATGGTCGCCCGCAGGACCGGGGGCTCGGCGCCCGCGATCAGGGCATAGAGGAGGAGGAGCACGATCGACACCTGCCTTCCGGCGCCTGCGGCCCGAGCGGGGAGCCGCCGGGTCGCGCTGCGCAGGAGGAGCGCGAGGATGCCGACATGGAGCCCGCTGATCGCGAGGAGGTGGGACTGACCGATGCGGCGGAAGAGGG
>JAFMMO010000278.1 GCA_017859655.1 Pseudomonadota bacterium
GAGCGCGGCCCGGGAGGCGGTCGATGCGGCGATCGAGGACGCGCAGCGGCGTTGGGAGGAGCGGCGGCGCGCGGCCCTCGCGGCGGTCCTGGCTCCCGGCGATGCCGGCGCGGGCCGCGGGTACCGGGAGGCGGACGCCGCCGTGATGCGGTCCCACGCCGCGGCGGTCGCGACCCTCACGCAGTGGACCGGGGAGGACACCCGGGAGCAGCGGTTCATCTTCCCCCACTTCATTCTGAACGCCCTGCCGATGGGGCTCGTGGGCCTGCTCATCGCGGCGATCTTCGCGGCGGCGCTGTCGAGCATCGACAGCGAGCTGAACGCCATGGCGACGGTGGCGGTGATGGACCTCCACCCCCGCGGCCGAGCGCGCGAGTGGACTCCGGCGGGGGTGCGTCGCGCCTCCTCCGTCGCGATGGTCGCGTTCGGCGCCCTCGCGACCGGCTTCGCCCTCGCGGCCCGGCGGACCGCCTCCCTCGTGGAGCAGGTGAACGCCATCGGCTCCTACTTCTACGGTGCCCTCCTCGGCACCTTCGTGCTCGCCGTCGGGGTGCGACGGGTCGGGGGAGTGGGGGCGTGCACCGCGATCGTGGCGGGGATCGCCGCGGTGTGGCTCTCCGAGCTGCTCCTCGGCGAGGCGCTCGCCTTCCTCTACCGCAACACGGTCGGGACCTTCTCCGCCGTGGCCGCGGGGATCCTCGCCTCTCTCCTCACCGGAGAGTGGCGGCGGAGGGGGATCGCCGGGGCGGAGGGGGAGGCGGGAGACGGGAGCACCACGGGCCGGTCTCACCTCGGCGACGCTGGACAAACGGCGCCGCCTCGGGAATAAAGCCCTCGCCCGAAGCCCCCACCGAACCCTTCTACCGGAGCCCTTCTCCCGGAGGTCGGACGATGGATTGTCCTCGCTGTGCCCTTCCCCTGGTCGAGACCGAGTACGAGACGGTCTCCGTCGATGTCTGCGAGCAATGCTGGGGCTTCTGGCTCGATCCCGGCGAGCTGGAGGAGGTGCTCCTCGTCGGGAGCCTCGTCTTCTCCGAGGAGGAGCGGGAGTCGGTCCTGGGGGCCCGCACCGCGTGGGATGCGGGCCCGGAAGAGCCGGCCGCCTGTCCCGTGTGCGCCGCCACAATGGAGCGGGCGAGCTACGACGAGAGCGTTCATCTGGTGATCGACCGCTGCTCCCGGCACGGCGTCTGGCTCGACACCGGGGAGATCAAGAAGCTGCAGGCGGTGGCCGAGACCTCGGCGGACATCCACCGAATGCTCCTGCGGAAGCTCGGCCTCTGAGGGGAGCCGGGGCGCCGGGGGACTTCCGCTCATCGCGAATTGCCGATGGCCTTTTCCCAGCGACTTCGGCACCCTCTCCCCTCTTCTGCCCCCGGGGGGCGCCCCATCTCCGAGAGGTCTCCGCATGGTCCGTTCGAGCGCTTCGCCAGCCAGCCCCGAGAGCCACCGCGCGCCGCGCTCCGGCGCGAGGCGCTGGGGGCTGCTGCTCCTCGGCGGAGTGATGCTGGTCGGCGCTTCGGGGTGCCGCTCGGTCGAGCCGACCGGCCCCCCCGGCGACGGCCTCTATCTCGGGGCGATCGCGGGGGCGTGGTGGGAGAACTTCGACATGCCGACCGCGTTCGCGGTCGATCAGTCGGCGCAGTTCGGCGCGCGCGTGGGCACCCGTCTCCTCGATCGAAGGGCGGCGCTCGAGCTCTCCCTGGAGCATCTCGTCCCGGTCGACCTCGAGGTCGAGGACCCGTCCGTCGTGGTGGGGGAGGTGTCGGGGGACCTGCTCATGGCCCACTGGAAGGGCTACCTCGTCGACGCGCCGCTGCAGGGCTACTGGCTCGTGGGGGCCGGGGTGATCGACGGCGAGGTCACCGAGGATGTCGGGGGAGGCCTCGCGTCCGCGGGGCGGGGGTTCACCTGGCGGGTCGGGGCGGGGGTGGAGATCCACACAGGTCCCGAGTGGAGCACCCAGCTCGAGGGGACCTGGACCCAGCCGGGCGGGGAGCTCGATGCCTTCGGGTACTACTCGATCGTCGTGGGGATGCTGCGGCGGTTCTGAGCCCGCCCCTCGCGCCGCGCGAGGACCGGCGTCTCAGTCGAAGAGCGCGTCGACGAAGCGCTCCGGCTCGAAGCGCTGGAGGTCGTCGATCCCCTCGCCGACCCCGATGTACTTCACCGGCAGGCCGACCTGATCGAGGATCGGGAAGATCACTCCGCCCCGCGCGGTCCCATCCAGCTTCGTGAGGACGAGCCCGGTCACCGGCATCGCGGCGTGGAACGCCTGGGCCTGGGTGACGGCGTTCTGGCCGGTGGTCGCGTCGAGGACCTGCAGGACCTCGTGGGGCGCGCCCGGGATCTTCTTCTCGATCACCCGCCCGATCTTGGAGAGCTGATCCATCAGTCCCTTCTCGGTGTGCAGGCGACCGGCGGTGTCGATGATGAGGACGTCGGCCTCGAGCTCCTGGGCCTTCTCGACGGCGTCGAAGACGACGGAGGCCGGGTCGCCGCCCTCCCGTCCCCGCACCATCTCGACCTCGAGGCGCTCGCTCCAGATCCCCAGCTGGTCGACCGCGGCGGCCCGGAAGGTGTCCGCGGCGGCGAGCACCACCGTCCGGCCCTCCTCGCGGAACTGCTTCGCGATCTTGGCGATGGAGGTGGTCTTGCCGACCCCGTTCACCCCGGCGACGACGAAGACGCTCGTCCCCGACTCGGCGAAGCGGAGAGAGGTGTCCTGCCCGAGCTTCTCGACGAGGCGCTCCTTCAGGAAGGGGGTCGCCTCCTCGCTCGAGAACTCCTTGCCCTTGTAGGCGTCGCGGAGCTGGTCGCAGAGCTCCATCGCGGTGATCGGCCCGAAGTCCGCCTGGATCAGCACCGCCTCGATCTCCTCGAGGAGCTCCTCGTCGAGCTTGCGCCCGATCGGGACGATGGCGGCGAGCTTCTCGCGCGTCTTCGACAGGCCGCGCCGGAGCGCGGCGAAGGCGCCGCCCTTGCGGCCGGGCTCCTGCCCGTCCTCCGCTCCCCCCTCGGGGGAGGGGCCGTCCTCCTTCTTCCCGCGGCCGAAGAGCTTACCCAGCGCCATGGGACTCCTCCCTCTCGGCGAGCATGCGGTCGAGGATCCCGTTCACGAAGGACCCGGAGCGCTCGGTGGAGAAGCGCTTCGCGATCTCGATCGCCTCGTCGATGACGACCTTGGGGGGCACATCGGGGAAGTGGGTCAGCTCGGTGATCGCGAGGCGGAGCACGTTGCGGTCGACCACCGCCATCCGATCGATCTTCCAGTTCGAGGCGCGCGCCGAGATCGACTCGTCGATGTCGATGGCGTTCTCCCAGTAGGTCTCCACCAGCTGGCGGCAGTAGTCCCGGACGACGGGATCGGTCGTCAGCCGACCGATCAGCTCGGAGGCCCCCTCCCGACCGGTGTCCGGTCCCTGGAGGTCCCACTGGTGGAGGCACTGAAGGGCCAGCTCGCGCGCCGCGCGTCGTTTCGCCATGGGACCTATCCCTCGTCTTCGTCCGAGTCGGAGAACTCCTCGAAGAGCCGGGCCAT
>JAFMMO010000279.1 GCA_017859655.1 Pseudomonadota bacterium
GGAGGCCATCCGGTCGAAGCACTCGGCGAGGGGGCGCGCCCGCCCGTGGCGGTCGTCGGTGACGAGCCCGATCGAGGCGGCGGAGAGGGCCTGCGCCTCCACCCCGAGGGTGCGGAGGTAGGCGGCGAAGAGGGGGACCATGAGCAGCTCGCCGCAGGCGAGGAGCCGGTCACGGGCGTGGGCGGAGTCATCGGCGAGGAGCGCCATGCCGCGCGCGCAGTCGCGGAGCTCCTCGAGGGGCCCGGCGATCGCGGTCGCGTCGATCCCCAGCTCCGCCCCGAGCGCCGCGTGGCGGGAGAGGAGCTCCTCCACGATCTGGGCGTCCTCCCCCTCGGGGGCCCGGCGGGCGAGGGTCACCAGTCGATCGGTCACGCCGGCCGCCGCGCTGAGCACGACCACCGGGTTCCGCTGACCCACCACGATCGCCGCCGACCGCCGGATTGCCGCGGCGTCGGCGAGCGAGGTGCCGCCGAACTTGAGCACGACGGGGCGCTCATCCGAGGGAGGGAGCCGCCTTCCGGGAGCAGGGGTGGGGTCGGGCGCGTTCATGGCGCGGAATCATACTGCCCGGGGTGGTCGACGCGAGGGCTTCATCCTCGAAATCCCCCCGGAATCACGCCGCTCTCGGCGTTTCCCGCGGTCGGGCTCTCCTTGACCTCCCTCCCCCCCCACCTATCATCGGGGGGTGCCGCGCACGCTCTCTGGCGGCACGCTCCCCGGCCGAGAGGATGGCGATGAACACCGTCGACAACGGAGCGAATCGGGACGCGGACCTGATCCACGACTGGAACACCGTGCAGGACTTCCAGCCGCTGCGGAAGGGCGTCGAGTTCGACGACGAGTCCCTGCGCGATGGACTCCAGTCCCCTTCCGTGGTGGACCCGCCGATCGAGAAGAAGTTCGAGATCCTCCGCCTGATGGACGAGATCGGGATCCACACCGCCAACATCGGCCTCCCCGGCGCGGGGCCGAGGGCGGTGGAGGATGTGACCCGCCTCTGCCGGCTGATCGACGAGGAGAAGCTCTCCGTCACGGCGAACTGCGCCGGGCGCACCCACCCCAACGACATCACCGCCATCGCCCGGATCCAGCAGGAGACGGGGGTCCCGATCGAGGCCTGCACCTTCATCGGCAGCAGCCCGATCCGTCAGTACACCGAGGGCTGGACCCTGGAGCAGATGCTCGAGCTCACCATCGAGGCGAGCAAGCTCTGCGAGCGCGAGGGCCTCCAGCAGATGTACGTCACGGAAGACACCACGCGCGCCACGCCCGAGACGCTGCGGGCGCTCTACTCCGCGGCGATCGAGCACGGGGCCCGCCGGATCTGCGTCTGCGACACCTGCGGCCACTCCACCCCCCTGGGGGTGCGGAACCTCATCCGGTTCATCAAGGAGCTCGTCGCGGAGTCCGGCGAGGATGTGAAGGTCGACTGGCACGGACATCGCGACCGCGGCCTCGACATCGCGAACTCGATCGCCGCCATCGAGGCGGGCGCGGACCGCATTCACGGGACCGCCCTCGGCATCGGGGAGCGCTGCGGGAACACCAGCCTCGACCTGCTCCTCGTGAACCTCAAGCTCCTCGGCGCGATCGATCAGGACCTCACCGCCCTGCCGCGCTACGTCCGCGCGGTCAGCGAGGCGTGCGAGGTGCCGATCCCGGTGAACTACCCGGTGTTCGGGACCGACGCCTTCGAGACCGCCACCGGGGTCCACGCCGCGGCCGTGATCAAGGCGTTCCGGAAGAACGACAGCTGGCTCGCGAACCGGGTCTACTCCGGAGTGCCGGCGGACGTGTTCGGCCTCGAGCAGAAGATCTCCATCGGGCCGATGAGCGGTCGCTCCAACGTCATCTACTGGCTGGAGCATCGCTCGATCGAGCCCACCGAGGCCCGGGTCGACGCCATCTTCGACCGGGCGAAGGCCTCCGACCGGCTCCTCACCGATGCGGAGATCGAGAGCGTCCTGCAGGGGGTCCCCTCCTGAGGCCGGCCTCCCCCCGTCTCCGTCCCGACGCCGGGCAACGCTCCGCCTAGGGGCAGCTCGGCGCGTCGAGGCAGGCTCCGGCGCTCGGATCGGGCCCCGCTCCGCACCCGGGATGCGGGGCGGCCGGCGGCGGACCGCCCCCGAACAGGTGGGTCAGGAGGTGGATGGCGTCCCCGATGTCGGGGCTCCCTCCGTCGTCGTGCATGTCGCACGCCTCGAGGCACGGGGGCATCTCCCCCCTGGCGAAGAGCGCGCTCAGCAGGAAGATCGCGTCCCCGATCTCCACCCCCCCGTCGGAGTTGCAGTCCCCCCGGATGAACGGGACCGGCGGTCCCGGCTCGAAGACGAGGGGGGCGTCGATCCAGGTCGGCTCGACATCGCCTCCGACCGCGGGCACCACCCCCGCGACCCCCGCGCAGGTCTCTCCGACGATCAGCGTCGTCACCGGTCCGGAGGCTCCGACGAAGGAGCCCGCGAGGGCGGTGACGCCGACCTCGAGGAGCGGCGTCTCGAACTCGAAGGGGAAGAAGACATCGCAGGCGAAGCCGTAGACCGCCGCGGCGGTCGCGGTGCCGGGGCAGCCCTCGACCGAGAGATCCACCTGAAAGAGGTCCCAGCTTCCCCCGCACACCGTCGCGAGGGGACCGGCCGGCACGATGGAGTCGACGCGGAGGAAGGCGGGATCGACCGAGAAGGCGAGGGAGAAGCCACCCGCCACGGGCGTCGGGAAGCCCGGGTTCGACGGACTCTCGGCGAGCGTCACCTCGAAGCTCGAGACGGCGGAGCCTCCCCCCGGGTGATAGGGGGCGGGGACGGACTGGGCGGTCGCGTGGTAGACGAGCTGGGCGCGGAGGGGGCTCCCGCTCGAGAGGACGGTCAGCAGCGCGAGGGTCCAGAGAGGGAGAGCGGGAGAGAGTCGGAGGCGGTGCGGCGCCGGATCGATCATGGAAACCCACTTCTCCCGCGACGGGTGTTGGCCCCCGCGATCCTATCCTCCGGACCCGCCCGCCGCACCGGGGGAGGAGCCCTCCTTGTGCTGGCCCTCCTCGCTCTGGCCCTCCTCGGTCTCGTCCCCCCCGAGCACCCGCTCGACGATCCCCCGCTCCCCGCCGGCGAGGAGGAGCGCCGCGCCGGGCACCGCGTGGCGGTAGCGGATCGACGCGAGGAACGCGCCACCCCCGCGGGGCGTGACCGCGGACGAGGTGACCGCGCCGATCGGGCGGGCCTCGGGCTCCCCCTCCGGGTCGCGGAGCTCGCCCCCGGGAGCCGGGGCGATCGGCGCGGAGCAGAGGCAGAGGCGCCGATTCACATGGCCGTAGGTCCGGATCCGCGCGACGACCTCTTGCCCGGCGTAGCAGCCCTTGTCATAGGCGATCGCCGCGTCGAGGCCGACCTCCGGCGGGAGGTTCTCCCCGGTCGCATCCCGCCCGAAGCGAGGGATCCCCGCGAGGATCCGGTGGGCCTCGATGGTGGCCTCGTCCGCCGGCGTGGCGCCCGCCGCCTGCAGCGCTCTGGCCACCTTCTCCGCCGCCGCGGCGGGGAGGAGGAGA
>JAFMMO010000074.1 GCA_017859655.1 Pseudomonadota bacterium
CCCCCTCCTCGAGGTCGCCTGCTTCCGCGCGGAGTGGGATCATCCCCTCGGTCGGCTCCCATCGCCGGAGAGCCTCGTCCGGTCTCTCGACGCCGCCGCGGACCATCAGCGCGACGACGCCGGGAAGTCGGCGGTGCGCACCATGCTCCGCCAGCACGGCTACCGACCGGCGGGGCGTGGCAAGCCCGCGTCCGAGTTCCTCGTCGCGGCGTCGGAGAAGGGGATCCTCTCCTCCATCAACCTCGCCGTGGATGCCTGCAACGCCGCGAGCCTGTGGGGGGGCCTCCCCATCAGCGTGGTGGACACGGCGCTCGCTTCGCCTCCCTGGAGGATCGAGGTCGCGGCGGAGGGGAGCAGCTACGTCTTCAATCGTTCGGGGCAGGAGATCTCGCTCACCGGGCTGCTCTGCCTCGAGGACTCCGAGGGCCCCTGCGCGAACGCGATCAAGGACAGTCAGCGCACGAAGACTCATGAAGGCACCCGCGCGGTGCTCGCGGTGGTCTGGGGGACCACGAGCCTCCCCGGCCACGCCGCCCGGGTGGCCGCGCGCTTCGAGGAGCTGCTGGGCCCCTCCGGGGCCTCGATCCACCCGGTGGCTGCACGGATCGAGGAGAACTCTCCGGGGGACTGAATCCCGCCGCCCCGTCTCCGGCGAATCCCCCTGCAGGGCGGGGAAATCGGCACGTTCGTCTCCGCCCTCCGGCCGCGTGCGGTACCATGCGGCTAGTGTCCGGCGCCCCCCGTCGTTGCTGGAGGGCCCCAGGACCGGCACCCGTGACCCCCGGGGCCTCACCTGCGGCAGGAAATGGAAGAGGCGATGGAGTTCGCACCGATCGAAGAGCTCGTCCGCGAGATCGCTCGCGGCGGAATGGTGATCCTCGTCGACGATCCGGGTCGGGAGAACGAGGGCGACTTCGTCATGGCCGCGGAGAAGGCCTCCGCCGACCAGATCCGCTTCATGGCGGCGCAGGGGCGCGGTCTCATCTGCGCGCCGCTCGCCCCCGAAGTCGCCGATCGCCTCAAGCTCCCGCAGATGGTGGATCAACCGACCGATCCGGAGGAGTGCGCCTTCACGGTCCCGGTGGATGCTCGGGACGGGACGACGACCGGCATCTCCGCCTTCGACCGCGCGCTCACCGCACGCCTCCTCGCCAGCCCCTCCGCTCGCCAGCGGGACTTCCGTCGCCCCGGTCATCTCTTTCCCCTCCGAGCGGAGCCGGGTGGAGTCCTCACCCGCCGCGGTCACACCGAGGCGGCGGTCGATCTCGCGCGCCTCGCCGGGCTTGAGCCGGTCGGCGTGATCTGCGAGGTGATGGCGGAGGACGGCACGATGGCGCGCCTGCCGGAGCTTCGGAAGATCGCGGCTCGCGAGAACCTGCTCATCGGCACGATCGCCGACCTCGTCGAGTACCGAGAGAGCACGGGTGAGACCGGGCGCCCGCGCCCTCGCCGCCTGAACGTGCGGGAGCTCTCGAAGGCCACCCTCCCGACTCCCCTCGGCGTCTTCGACCTGCGCGTCTATGCGGGAGGGCGGGACGACGAGATCGTCGTGCTCTCTCAGGGCGACCTCTCCGAGGGGGAGGCTCCCCTCGTCCGCGTGCACTCGGCGTGCTTCACGGGAGACATCCTCGGGAGCCTCCGCTGCGACTGCGGAGGTCAGCTCGAGATGGCCCTGCGGAAGATCGGCGAGGAGGGATGCGGTGCGCTGATCTACCTTCCGCAGGAAGGGCGTGGCATCGGGCTCGCCAAGAAGGTCGAGGCATACCGCCTTCAGGAGAACGGACTCGACACCGTCGAGGCGAACCACCAGCTCGGCTACCCCGCGGACCTCCGCAGCTATGACGATGCCGCCGGAGTCCTCCGTCTTCTCGGCGCGCGCTCGGTTCGTCTGATGACGAACAACCCGGCGAAGATCGCCGGCCTCGAGCAGCAGGAGATCGAAGTCCTGGAGCGAGTGTCGATCGAGCCCGGCGCAGGCCCCGTGAACCTCTCCTACCTCCGCGCGAAGAAGGGCAAGCTCGGGCACCTCTTCGAGGCGATCTGAGCCGTCACCCCTTCTCCTCTCTCCCTCGGGACCACTCTCTCCCACGCGCCGGGGCCTTCTGGGCGTGAAGTTTTTCGTGAAGAACCCCGCGCTCTGGCCATAAGGCTCTCTATCCCCAAGGCTTACGCGATAGTCGTTTCGAGCAGGTTCCGATCGGAATGCCTGCTTTCGCACCCCTGTACGCCATGTTATGCTGCTCCCTTCAGGCAGCAGGAGCCGGAGCGGGACTCGCGTCCGCTCGGGGTTCTGTGTCAGCTTTGTCCGCCAGGCTGACGCCGCCGCTCTCCGTCCCGGGTGTCTCAAGACCCCGGATCGGAGGCTCCGGGATCCGGGTGCTTCGGTCGCGAGACTATCGCGCGACTTCCCGACTTCCGGAGTGCGGTTCGGAGCCGTCCGGTGGACAGGCTCGGGAACCAGGGACCGAAGCCGCAAGGCCAACTCTCATGATCGAGCCGACGGTGCGCAGGCGTTGAGGATCTCCTCTCCCAGAACGAGGAGGAGCCGACGGGTCGCCTCGCACCATGCTCCCGACCGATCTGCTGCATCGCGAGGGAGCGCGGAGTCGAGACCGCGGAGCAGAGAGCTCGCGCGGTTCGTTGGGCAGAACGACGTTCCGGAGACAAGCCCAAGGCCGGCCCCCCCGGGGGCGGCTTCGGAGAATGACCACTGGCGCGATCCGGCTGGACCACCGGGCCGCTCCGCCTTCACGCTCCGTGGGGAGCATGGGGGCAGTCCCGACTTCGGCCTCGGCCGGTCGGGATGAGTTCACGCGGATCGGCTCGGATTCGATCGGCGGGAGCTCGGGGCGACCACTCCCTCGGGAGCAGTCCGCTCTATTTTGGTAGCGAGGAAGTTGCTCCGATCCGACGCCCGAATGAGGTTGAACGAGTCGCGTGACTCCGACAGCTCGGGCCGGCGACGGGGCGAAACGAGAGAACGAGGAGTCGTGGATCAGGGAGCTAGTTCGAGAGAGGCGACGGGAGCTGCGTCGCCCGCCTCGGCCCGGGTCTCTGATCCCAAACATTCCGAGTCGGCTATTCAGACGCTGACGGAGTAAAGGTCACTATGTGGCCTAGTGAGGAGAACATGAGGAGGAACAGCACCTTCGCGCTTCTGGTCGCGGCCACCCTATTCCTGGCCGGCTCCCCGCTGCTTGCCCAGCAATCGCTGAGCATCACTGGTGCGAGCACTGTCCAGGGCACCGGGTCCGCGTCGTACGCTGTGGAGATGGACAACACCGCCCCCGTCGAGGGATATGTCGTCGCCGTCTGCTTCGACAACACCGCGATCGCGATCGACTCGGTCGACATTGGCGCGGCCGCCGCTGCGGTCTCCGCCGAGCTATTCGTGCCGGAGATCCTCGCGGACGGATTCACTGCGGGCTGCGTCATGGACTCCGGCCCTCCGTTCGACGGTCAGACGATCGCGCCCGGCGCCGGCCAGGAGATCGTCGCGTTCACCGCGAGCTCCATTCTGGTCTTCCCGCTGGGGGATCCGGATGTCGTCACCGGCTTCAACTTCTGCGATGCCACCCTCAACAACCCGCCGCTGAGCAACATCCTCGTGCAGGGTGGGCTCTCGATCGGCTCGGGTGAGGGTCTCGGCCTCAACGACGCGCCGAACGCCATGACCATCCAGGGCATCCCGCCCGCCTCGCTGACGATCAACGACGGCTCCGCCGCGGGCGCGGCCACCGGCTGCGTCTCGATCGAGCTGGACAACGACCTCGGGGACGTCCAGGGCTTCGTGCTCGCGATCTCCCACGATGAGGCCGCGCTCGACCTCGTCGACGTCAACTTCGACGGCACCGCCACCGAGATCTGGCTCGTCCCGGGTACCGGTGAGCTGGAGTTCCAGGTCGTCAACATCTACCCGAACGGCGGAACCCTCGGGGCCGTGCTCGACTTCGACCCGACCTCCGGGCCGCTGCAGCCGGTGATTCCCGCCGGTCAGGACATCCTGATCGCCAACTTCTGCTACAGCTGCGACAACCCGATCATCTACCCGCTCGACGGCTCGCCGGCCCCGCCGGCCCAGGTCACCGACCTGACCTTCGCCGACGGAGTGTTCGGCTCGCCGGCGCTCAACAACGTGATCGTGGTCGAGGGACAGTCGATCAGCCCGCTGCAGAACAACGGTCAGTTCACCTGTGAGCCGGTCGGCGTGCCGGTCGAGGACACCGCGTTCTACTGCGGTCCCGCGAGCCTCGAGAACACGGCTCCGCCCGCCGCGTCCGGTGTCACCGGCACCGAGGGCGAGACGGTCGAGCTCTGCTTCTTCTACACCGATCCGAACGACAACCTTCAGGGTGTGCAGATCGCGACCTGTCACGACTGCGACCTGACCTTCAACTCGTTCGAGATCGCTGGCTCGATCTTCGACGAGGTCGGCGCCGAGTTCTTCACCGCCGGGTTCGACAACGATCCGGACGGCGGATGCCACATGACCGTCGGTATCCTGCTCGACGCCCTGCCGCCGTTCGACAACCAGACCGTCCCGCCGACGGAGACCCTCCTGGCCATCGGCTGCGCGAGCGTCACCATCGCGGCCGGCACCTGTGGAACCGATCTTGCGGTCGAGTTCTGCGACTACAACCAGCCGGGCAACGTCCTGATCGAGACCATCGCGATCATCGACTACGAGTCGATCCAGAACTTCGAGAAGAACGGCTGCGCCGTCTCCGTCGTTCCGGAGGAGGTCATCCAGCGTGGTGACTGCAACACCGACGACAAGGTCGACCTCGCGGACGCCGCGACGATCCTCGGCTGGCAGTTCCAGGGTCTCGGCATCGACTGCCCGGACGCCTGCGACGCCAACGACGACGGCAAGATCAACCTCGCCGACTCGGTCCTGATCATGAACTACCTCTTCCTGGGTGGGGCCGCTCCGGCCGATCCCGGCCCGATCGACGGGAACGAGGGTCCGGACCCGACCGAGGACACGCTTGGTCCGTGCAACACTTCCGATCACACCTGCTAGGCCCGCGCCTGCAGTTCGTTCGACATTTCCGCCCGAGAGGGGGGAGGTTCGGGGACCCTCGGAGTGGCTCGAGGAAGCCGCTCCGAGGGGACCGAGCCGGGAACCCCGCCTCTCCTTTCCCCCGAGGGGGAGCGAAGTTCCTGAAAGGCAGGACATGATTCGAAAGTTCACTGCTGCGGTCGCTGTGGCCGCGCTGATTCTCTCCGCGGGTGTCGTCGGTGCGCAGAGCTACACGCTCAGCGTGGCGGCTCCGGCCTCGGCGGGTGAGAACTCCGACTTCTCCGCGCAGGTGATCCTCGACTTCGACGGGCCGAACAACATGGCCGGCTGGTCCTACGGGGTCTGCAACGATGTCGCGAACATCACCCTGAACTTCTCCGAGAATGGCTCGACCACCTCGACCGTCAACAACGGGGGCCCCCCGGGCTTCGCTCAGGGGAACGACTTCCCGGACGGCTACACCAAGGGGGTCGTCGTCGATCTCCTCGGCGCCGCCAGCCTCGCCCCGGGAGCCGGGTACGAGCTCAGCATCGGCAACTACACCGCCGGCCTCGAGACGCCTGGCTCGACGATCACCTTCTGCGACACGCTCGGCACCCCGCCGGTTGCGACCGTGGTGGTGATCAACGGCGCCTCGATCGTCCCGACCCAGAACGGGGCCAGCGTCGAGGTCGTCGGGGTCCCTGACCCGGCGTACACCTACAACGCTCCGGATCTCCAGGTGAACTACAGCGCCACCGACGGGAACGCCTCGTTCACCATCGATCTGACCATCGATCAGGACGACAACGGAGCGCCGGAGGCCCTCACGCAGGGCTTCTCGATGGGACTCTCCCACGATCCGAGCCTCGTCAGCGTCACCTCGGTCGACACGGCCGGGCTCCTCGCCGCGATGGCGGGCGGCTCCGGACCGGGCTTCATCCAGATCGGCCTCGGCGACCCGAACGGCTGGACCGCCGGAGTGGTCTACGACCTCCTCGGTGGGATCAACGAGGCCCTTCAGGATGCGCTCGTCTTCACGGCCAGCTACGAGACGGTCGCCGGCGCCCTCGTCGGCGTCGATCCGGGCCCGGTCATGACCCTCGCCTGGGACAACGGTCTCGGCACTCCGCCGGTGGCCAACGTGGTCGTCGTCGGCGGTGCAAGCCTCGATGCCAACTTCAGCAACGGCAGCATCACCTTCAACGCGGTCAGCACCGTCGACTTCCGTCGCGCGGACTCGAACCAGGACGGCATGGTCAACATCGCCGACGGGATCTGGATCCTGAACTTCCTCTTCCAGGGAGGTCCGATGTTCGACTGCGAGATCGCCTCGGACGCCAATGACGACGACCTCGTCGACATGTCCGACGCGTCGTACATCTTCATGTACCGCTTCATGGGTGGCGCCCCGCCGCCGGCTCCGTGGCCGAGCTGCGGCACGGATGTCGACCAGCAGCCCGCCCCGGAGGACTGCAACGAGTACAACGCCTGCTAACGATCTCCTCTCCGGAGGAGCGGCTGGCCGCGTGATCGAACGCCCGGTGAGGGGGAGTCCACCCCTCTCACCGGGCGTTTCTCCATCCTGTGGCCTCGCCGCTCCCCTCGAAGCTCTCCCCTCCTGCTTCTCCCCGCCCTCCTCTCTCCTCACGCCTCCCTGATCACGCCTCTCTCCTCACTCCTCACCGCCTCCCAGACGGTCAGGACCAATCCTGACAATCGTTCCAGAACGGAATTGCGGTCGTCTACCGTACTTTCCTGCTGACAATCTTTGTCGATGTGAGCCCTGCGGTGCGACCTTAACCCTATTTATTTCAAAGACGTAGGGACGCCCCGAGGATTTTGTCAATAGGCCGGGTTGACGTCGAGGCCGTAGACGGACTAACACCGGGTGCTAACATTGGCGCTACCAGCAGGGGTCATTCCGACCTCAAGACACACCACCTGACCTTCCGTCCATTCCTCCTCTTCCGACCGAGCACACCTGGAACGTTTTGGGGTGCCTACCGCGTAGCGAACCGCACTGGCGGTTCCCGTGGAGGCCGTTAGGACGCCGTGTTCCCGCTCCACTCCACCCTCCGGGGTCGGGAGCGCGGTTCCGGCAAGTACCGAGGAACGAGGAGAAATCATGTTTCGCATTCTCGGGACCCGTCGGATCCTCTTCGCCCTGATGCTCAGCGTCATGGGCCTTGGATCCTTGGATGCACAGCAGTCTCTCACCATTGGCAGTGGGAGCATCGCAGGTACCGGCTCGACCACGCTGGACGTCACCATGACCAGCACCGGCGAGACGGAAGGATTCGTTCTCTCGATCGGCGTCGATGCGGCGCTGCTTCAGGTCAGTGACCTGGGGATCGCGGGAACCGTCACCGAGGTGGTGGGCGCCGAGCTCGTCACCGCGGAGCTCTACAGCGACGGAGCGACCCTCGCGGTCGTTCTCGACGCCACCCCGCCGTTCGACGGTCAGACGATCGCGGCCGGGACGGATCAGCTCATTGCGCAGCTCGATCTCGCCTCCCTGCAGCTGGTCGCCGCGACCACCGATACGGCGATCACCTTCGTCGACGGCATCTTCGGAAGCCCGACCCTCTCCAACCTGATCGTTCAGGGCGGCCTCTCCATCGAGGCGGTCAACGGTCTGGGACTCAACGACGGCCTCGTCAGCATCCTGCCGCCGCCGCCCTCCGCGCTGCGCATCGAGAGCACCTCGATCGACAGCGACGGCGCGGGCGACGTCCGCATCCTGCTCGACAACAACGCGGGTGAGACCCAGGGCTTCGTGCTCTCGATCGCTCACGACGCCGCCGCCCTGACCCTCCTGGACATCGACCTCGCCGGCACCGCGGCCGCGGCCGCCGAGCTGGTGGTCACGAACATCTACGCGGACGGCGGAACCGTCGGAGTGGTCCTCGAGACCGATCCGAGCAACGGCCAGACGGCGCCGATCCCGGCCGGCCTCGGGCTGCACATCGCCGACTTCACCTACGCCTGTGACAACGAGATCGAGGAGCCGGCTCCGGCGCTCGACACGACGCTCACCTTCGTGAACGGTCAGTTCGGCGCTCCGGCCCTCGACAACATCGTCGTGGTCGGCGGGCTCTCCGTGAGCCCGGCCCTGAACTCGGGCACCGTCACCTGCCTGCCCGTGCCGCCGCCCCCGGCGAGCGACACCGCCTTCTACGTCGGGCCGACCGACTTCTCCCTCACCGGCGAGGCGATCACGAACTGCTTCCCGGGCGAGGAGATCGAGCTCTGCCTCTTCTACTCCGATCCGACCGACAACCTCCAGGGCCTCCAGATGGGCCTCTGCTACGGCAGTGACCTGACGATCATCGACGGCACCCTCGACCTCGATGGGACCATCGTCGACGAGATCGGCGCCGAGTACGTCAACTACAACATCGACAACTCGACCACCGACGGTGACGGCCACGAGTTCCTGCTCGGTATCCTCATGGATGTCCTCCCGCCGTTCGACAACCAGATGCTCCCGGCGACGACCACCCCGCTCGCGGTGGCCTGCGTCAAGGCCCTGGTCAGCCCGAACGCCCCCTGCGGCGAGGTCCTCACGATCGACTTCTGCAACAACATCAACGGTGCCGGCAGCGTGTTCCTGAACAACACCGCGGTCATCGACTACGCCTCCGAGCTCGGCATCGGTCTCTACTCCGGCGGCTGCATGGTCATTCCCGAGACGCTCTTCCGTCGCGGTGACTGCAACGTCGACGAGCTGCTCGACCTCTCCGACGCGGCGACCACCCTCGGCTACCAGTTCGACGACCTGGCGATCGCCTGCGAGGACGCCTGTGACGCGAACGACGACGGCAAGGTCAACCTCGCGGACACCGTCTACATCCTCAACTACCTCTACAGCTTCGGACCGATCATGCCGGCTCCGGGCCCGAACGCCGCCGGCTCCGATCCGACCGAGGACGAGCTGACCTGCGACGTCACCCCGGCCTGCTGATCCCTGCGCCTCGAGTTTCGCTCACACTTCCACACTCCCTTACCGAATAGAGAGACAAGACCATGAAGAAGCTCCTCGGAGCCGCTGCCCTGACCGCTCTGGTCCTCACCATGGGGACCGCGGAGGCGCAGACCTACACCCTGACCGTCGCCGGGCCGGCGACCGTCGACGTCAACAGTGACTTCGACGCGTCCGCGACCCTCGACTTCGACGGCCCGAACAACATGGCCGGCTGGTCCTTCGGCGTCTGCAACGACACCGCCAACATCACCCTCAACAGCTCGGAGCAGGGCTCCACGACCGCGACCGTGAACAACGGCAACCCCCCGGGCTTCGCCCAGGGCAACGACTTCCCCGAGGGATACACCGTCGGAGTCGTCGTCGACCTCCTCGGCGCTGCCTCGCTGGCGCCCGGAACCGGCTACGAGCTCCAGGTCGGCCACTACACCGCCGGCGCCAACGCGACCCTCGCGTCCACGATCCAGTTCTGCAACACCCTCGGCAGCCCGCCGGTCGACACTGTCGTCGTGATCAACGGCGCGTTGATCACCCCGAACCAGGTCGGACTCGACGTCGAGGTCGCCGAGCCGCCGCCCGCCACCTTCAATTACATCGCTCCGAACCTGAGCGCGAACTTCGACGCGGCCAGCGGGACCGGCTCCCTCACCGCCCAGTTCTCGATCCAGGAGGACGCGGCCGGGACCGGCTTCCCGAACAACACCCAGGGCTTCTCCATGGGTGTCTCCCACGATGCGTCGATCCTCGAGATCGTCGGGACCCCGACGTCGCTCCTGACGCCGGAGCCGGAGTTCAACCAGACTCAGGCGCTCGCCGGCGGCTGGACGGCCGGTGTGGTCTACAGCCTCCTCGGTGGCGTCTTCCAGGTCTTCGACGCCGCGCTCCCCGTCTTCGAGGTCGAGTACGCGATCTCCGGACTCGCCGGTGCGGCGGAGACGACGACCACGCTCGCCTTCTCCAACAACCTCGGAACCCCGCCGGTCGCCAACGTGGTGGTCGTCTCCGGTCTCAGCCTCGACGCCAGCTTCGTCGACGGGACCGTGACGCTCCTCCCGGTGACCGACACCCCGTTCCTCCGCGGCGACTGCAACTCCGACCTCCGCCTCGATATCGCGGACGGTGTCTGGATCCTCAACAACCTGTTCCTCGGTGGACCGGCCGGGACGTGCGCCGAGGCGTGCGACGCCGACTCCAACGACGCCCTGTCCATGACCGACGCCATGTGGGTCTTCAACTATCGACTCCTCAGCGGTCCGGCTCCGGCGGCTCCGTTCCCGAACTGTGGAACCGAAGCGGGTGCCGACTGTGACGCGAGCGCTTGCCCCTAGCCTCTCGTCCATTGACCGACTCCTCAGGCGCCCGGTGCGAGAAATCGCACCGGGCGCTCTTCACATCCCGGCCCTCGCCCTCCGCGGGGCACCCCTCGCGCTCGATTCCGGTCCCAACTCCCCTGACGCCTCCCGGGGGATCCGCTAGGATGCCGCCGCGAGGGGGCTCTCCGGCGGGATCCGGGCCGGGATGCGTGCCATCCCGCCTCTTCCCCCGGCCCCGAGTCCGACCCGCGCCCTCCGTCCACGGCGACGGGGGCGGGACCGGGTGGAGCGAGCCCCCTCGCCGACAATTCCAGGGGAGGAGTCTCGATGCAGCGATGCCGATCGCGCCTCGCGTCGTGGGGGAGTGGAGTGATGGGCCGGACCGCGAGGCTCGCGGGAGCCCTGTTGCTCGTCGCGGTCGCCGCGTCCGGCTGCAACCAGTCCCCGGAGGTCGACTACACGATCCCGGCGAACGGGGCGGTGGGGGTCGCCGGTGACGTCGAGATCGCGATCGCCTTCACCGCGCCTCTCGATCCCGACACCGCGACGAGCGCGGCGAACTTCTCCGTGCGGGTGCTGGGGGAGGAGGCGGACCGCGAGCTCTCGATCACCCTCGAGGAGGAAGATCGGGTCATCCGCATCGTGACCGCGGAGCCGTTCGGGACCGCGAAGACGGTCGAGGTCGTCCTCGGGGACGGGATCCGCACCAGCGCCAACTACCCCGTCGACTCCTACGCCTTCTCGTTCACGACCGCCGGGGTCACGGCGGATCCGGACACGATCGATGACCGGACCGGGCGGTTCGTTCTCCAGAGCCTCTCCGCGGTGGGGAGTCCGGCGACCTCCGTCGTGCCCCCGAGCCCGATCCTCGCGGCCATCGCCGAGCCCTCCGCCGAGTTCCTCAATGGATCGATCCAGAGCGAGAGCGTTCAGCTCCGCGGGTCTCTGACCGGGGTGAGGGAGACGCTCCTGCAGTCCGGCACGCCCGGCTCGGTCACCTCCGCCGGGTTCCTGATCCGCGCGGCGGACGGGGAGCCCGCCTTCGAGCCCGGGGAGGAGATCACCGTCATCCTCGGGTCCGGTCTCACCGCGCCGGCGAACTCGCTCTTCGAGCCTCCGCTCTCCCTCCGCCCCCATGTCACCCGCTTCGAGGCGCTGGGCGGCGCGGTCTCCGTCCCCGCCGGCTTCGGGGATCCGATCTCCTTCGCGGGAGAGGGGCTCGGGCGGCCACGGGAGATCCTCTTCGCCGACCTGATGCCCACGGTGGCCCCCGACCTCGTCGTGGCGGAGCCCGGCGGGGGGGTGCAGGTCCACTCGCGCTTCGGCTCCGGGGGCTACGCGCCGGTCGCGGGCTTCGAGGGCGGTCTCCTGCGGGACATCGAGGCGGTCGATCTCGAAGGCTTCGGGGAGACGGGGCTGCTGACGCTGCTGCGGAGCGGGGAGGTGGAGTACTCACGACTCATCGGAGGCCTGTTCTTCCTCGACCCCGACTTCTCCGTGCCGGTCTCCGACGACCGGGTCCGAGACCTCGAGACCGGAGACCTCGACGGCGATGGCCGGCTGGATGCCGTGGTGGCGGCGGGGGATCGAGTCGAGATCCTCCACAACGACGGCGAGTCGGGGGGCTTCGTGGTGGAGGAGGGACCGCTCCTCCCGGGGGTGCGGGATGTCGAGCTCGCGGACCTCGATGGGGATGGGCGGCTCGATCTCGTGTCCACGGATGGGACCTCGATCCGGATCCTTCGAGGCTCGGGAGAGCGGACCTTCCTCGAGGTCGCGCTCTTCGAGGAGCCGGTCACGATCGGTGCTCTGGAAGTCGGACCCCTCGGCGCGGGCCGCGCGCCCGACATCCTCTTCGGACGCCCGGGGACGATCGCCGCGCTCCTCAACCCGGAGAGCGGATCCCTGAGCGCCGGGTGGGAGCTCGTGACCCTGGCGGCGGCGGGAGAGCCTCGTCAGCTCGAGGTGGGGGACTGCAACGGGGACGGCCTCCCCGACCTGCTCTGGTACGAGGACGCGCCCCTGCCGACCGCCGTCCTGCGCTGCTATGGCGCGACCTTCGCCGAGTACTCCGAGAAGGTGTTCCCGCTCCCCCCCGAGGCGGTCGAAGGGGGCTTCGCCCTCGCGGACACGAATCGGGACGGGGCACGCGATGTGGTCTTCCACGGGGGTCCCTCCCCCGAGGAGGGGATCCTGCTCCTGGCTCCGACTCTGGGCGTCGTGCCGGCGACCCCTCCCTCCTTCGCTCTCTCATTGGAGCCCGTTCCCGGGGCGGGGAGCGGCGTCGCGCGCCTCCGCCTCGCCGGGGTGATCCCGGAGCCGGTCGAGCGGCTGGAGCTGCTCCTCGATCTCCCCCCCGGCTTCTCCCTCGCGGATGGGGTCTTCCTGGAGGGAGACTTCGTGGAGTCCTCGGTCGGGCTGGCCGAGACGCCGACCGCGGAGGGGGTCCACCTGATCCTGGACTTCGGTCAGACCCCGCTCACCTCCGCGGAGGCGAGCCCGATCGCGACGATCGTCCTCTCCTGTCCCGGGGTGGCGCCGGGCACCTACTTCGCGGGGCTGCTCTCCTCGGGGGGCGGGACCGGCTCCGGACTCTCGACCGTGGTGGAGCTCCCCGATGGGCGGCGGCTCACCCCGGACCTCACCGATGCGGTCGCGCCGATCGAGCTCGAGGATCTCGCCGAGGAGGTTCCCCCGGTGCTCGCCATCGAGTGCGCGCTCGACGGCAGCGGCACGCCGATCGTCAGCTGGTCCCTCCCCGACGACGAGACGATCACCGGGGTGCAGGTGAGCAGCGGCGGCCAGGTGCTCGCCAACCTCCCCCCGACCGAGGCGCCCTTCGAGGACAGCGGCGCGGGGAGGCTCAGCTACAGCGTGCGGGTGGTGCGGGAGGGCAGCCTCTCGGAGCCCCGCTCCTGCACCCTGCCGATCACCTCGGTGAGCTGCGCCCGCGGCATCGTCCTGGCGAACGGGAACCAGCGGATCGACCTCTCCTGGGACAGCCCGGGGGCCTACTCCTCCATCGAGGTTCGCCGGGACGGCACGGCCATCGCCTTCCAGCCGTCGAGCGGTCAGGCGACCTCGCTGGGTGATGCCATCGACCCCGCGAGCGACTGCGGGGTCCACGTCTACTCCGTCGTGGGCGCGACGGTCGACGGGGAGAGCGAAGAGGCCTTCTGCGTGCTCCCCGCCGTTCCCGGCTGCGATCAGCTCCTCTCCTTCGATGCGTTCGAGGTCAGCGCCGGCGGGGGAGGGGCGGAGCTCCGCTGGCGGAACGGACAGGCCTACGAGTCGATCGAGGTGATCCGGGACGGCGTGCTCATCGCCGAGCTCTCGGGCACCGACGCGCCATCCGGCTTCGCGATCACGACCTCCTACCTCGATCCCCAGCTCGCGCCGGGGAGCTACTCGTACCAGCTCGTCGGTCGCTCCGGCCCCCTGCTCGTGGCCGGGCCTCTCCGGACCCTGGCGATCGAGGCCCCCCGGCCCTCCTTCGAGGCGTGCCTCGTGGGCGCGGACGGGGCGTCCGAGCTCTCCTGGACGATCGAGGAGGGTGTCATCTTCGATGCGCTGGAGCTCCTGCGCATCGACCCGACCGGGACGACCGTCTCCCTCGGCTCGGTCCTCGGTCAGAGCGCCTTCACCGATCCGGAGGCGATCGAGGGCGTCGTGACCTATCTCCTCTCCGGACTCGTCTCCGGCGTCGGGGTGAGCTCGGAGCCCTGCTCGGTGGAGCGGGTCGATGCCATCCCCGGTCCGGGGCTCGTCTCCGTTCCCGGCCGCTCCGGTATGCTCCCCATTCAGGCGACCCTGGTCGAGCCGATCGAGTCCTTCTCCCTCCTCCTCGAGTACGACCCCCGGGGCCTGGAGATCCTCGCGGTCCGCGTGGGAGGGGAGACGATTCCGGTTCCCCCCCTCGACACGCCCGCCGCGGTGCCGGCGCAGCTGCCCATCGCCGGACCCGGACCGGGAGAGGCCGGTGCGACGACGATCGCGGAGATCCTCTTCCGGACACCGGAGAGCGCGCCCCCCGAGGCGGATGGGAGTCTCATCTCGATCCTCGATCCCTTCGCGGTACGACTCTCGGGTGAGCCCATCAGCCCGACCGGCGGCACAGGTTCCCTCCAGCTCCGCCCCCGGGGGATCTACCTCGACCCGGCGAGCGCGGCCCCCGGCTCGCTCATCGAGGGCTACATCCGGGGGACCACCAACCTCGAGATCACCGGCTACGAGCTCGCTCTCGGCTGGGATCGGGAGCGACTGGTTCTCGAGAGCCTCGAGGTCGCCGGCGCGATCGGCGCGCTGTCGCCCGCGGCGGTGGCCTCCACGATCGACACCCT
>JAFMMO010000075.1 GCA_017859655.1 Pseudomonadota bacterium
CGGAGCTCCAGCGCGCAGCGAGCCTGCCCAAGCTGGTGTTCTACACCCTGACGGCGAGCGTCACGGCCGTGATGCTGGTGGGGATCGCCTCGCTGTGGGTCTGGATCGACAAGGGGAACCTGGAGACCGCCGTCCAGGACCGTGAGACCGAGGTCTCGCGCCTTGAGGCGCAGGCCGAGCAGCTCGATCGGATCAACAAGGACATCGACTACTACCGCGAGCGGGAGAGCGCGATCATCCAGATCAAGACGCGCCGCATCCTCTGGGGCAAGAAGCTCGATCAGCTCGCCCGCCTCACGCCCGAGGACATCTGGATCGATCGCCTCCTCATGGAGACGCTCGATCCCGGCGAGTACCGCTGGGAGGCGGGCAAGGAGCAGACCGGCGGCAAGCTGGTCCTGACCTGCTGGACCGAGAGCCTCGACCCGGCCAGCTTCACCGAGCTCCGCTCGCGCCTCTCCGACGACTCCCGCCTCTTTTCGGGGCTGCTCGACACGAGCGCGCTCCCCGATCACTTCTTCGGGGACTTCCTCGGGTTCTCGCCGCACCAGTGGTCGAGGCTCGAAGGCTCGGCTGAGGAGCCGGCGCGCCTCGAGTCGACGATCCAGCTCGACCTCAAGCCGCTCCACGATCCGCCGCGGGTGGTCAAACCCGCCAACGCCCAGGTCGCCGCGGCCGGGAAGGAGAGCAAGTGATGAAGCTCACCGAGAAGCAGCAGCTCGTCGGGATCCTCGTGGTGGCCGGCGCCCTCGTCGTCGGCGAGGTGGTCTTCGGCTTCATGGGCAACTCCCAGCGGGAGGAGCTCCAGAGCGAGCTGAGCAGCCTCGATGACCGGCAGCGGGTCGCTCAGGCGAAGTGCGATCGCATCCCCGACCTCGAGGCGAAGGTGCGGGAGCTCTCCGACATCGTCGATCAGTACACCGAGATCCTCCCCCGCGAGGACGAGGTGAGCCCGGACGCCTTCCTCGACGACATCTCGAGGCTCTGCTCCGAGGTCGGACTCGAGATCGCGAGCGCCAATCCGATCGAGGTCAAGGACACGACGAAGGCGCCTCGCCGGACCGGCAACCGAAACACGCCGGCGCCGAAGAACCAGCCGAAGAGCTTCGTTCAGCACAAGTATCGCTTCGAGATGGCGGGCAGCTTTCCCGCGCTCCTGCAGTTCCTGAACGGCGTGGAGAACCACACCCGCTTCCTGCAGGTCGACGAGCTCTCCGTCGAGAACCTCGCCTCGGGCGGGGCCGGCAGCGCTCTCGAGGCCGCCCTCGATCCGCGGAAGTCCCTCGTGGTCGAGCTGTCCACCTACACCTACTCCGCCACGCCGGTCCCCGAGGAGGTGACCCAGTGAACTCAACGAAGATCATCCGGATCGGGGGCGTCGCCCTCTGCACTCTCGTCACCGGAGTCCTCCTCGCCCAGACCTCGACCGACGGCGTCCCGCCGGAGACGGAGGCGGTGGAGAGCTTCGTCGTCACCGAGGCGTCGAGCGCCCGCCGGGACGGCGAGCTGCGCCGGCAGGTCAAGGACGACCTCGCGCGCCGCAAGTGGGAGCGCGCCCGCCAGAGCCTCGAGGAGCTCGTCACCAATCGGGACTACAACGCGGACTACCACGTGACCCTCGGCCTCGTCTACCGGGAGCTGGGAGACCTGACCGAGGCTCGACGCAAGTACCGGGACTTCCTCGGCTGCGCCGGATCGCCGGCCCTGGCCTCCCTCCTCCTCGCGGAGTCCTACGCGCGTGATCAGCGCATGGACGAGGCGATGAAGAACCTGGAGAAGGCCGCGGCGCAGGGCATGAACGTCATGCGGGCCGCTCGCCAGTTCCCCGCGCTCGCCGCGCTGACGAAGGACACCCAGTTCATCCGCCTCGCGCTCCGCCTCGAGGCCTACGAGCTGGAGGAGGAGCGGGAGTTCCGTGACCCCTTCACTCCGCGGGCCTCGTCGCAGCTCACCGAGGCGACGACCTCCGCTCCGGCCTCCCGCTGGAGCCGCGAGTACCAGGAGGGGATCGTCCAGCAGGCGGGCGAGCGGCTGAGGAGCATCGAGTACGCCCTGAACAAGGGGGACGAGGACTCCGCGATGGGGTTCTACGTCCAGCTCCTCGAGCTTCTCGAGAACTCGGACCGGGTGGTCGAAGCCGACCTCGCCGTCGAGGTGCGGGGGATCGAGGAGCGCCTCGGGGAGATCGAGGACCTGATCCGTTCCCTCAAGCTCGACTACCTCTACGGGATCGCTCGCGAACTGATCGACTCGATAGAGCTGTCCTTCCGGGACCGTGACTTCCCCGAGGTCGATCGGACCCGGGGAGAGGTCGAGCGGATCTGCGGCCAGATGGAGGCCGCGGACTCCAGCTTCCGGGAGGTCGCGGAGACCGTCCGCGTGGTCGCCGACCAGTGGGTGGAGAAGGCCCGCGTCTGGCGCGAGTTCGGCGTCCTCGGCGTCTCGATCCAGGGGATCGTGAAGTCGGATGATGGCAACTTCGCCATTGTCGGAGGCCGGACCGTCCGGGTGGGGGACCAGGTCGTCGGCTGCGTGGTGGAGCAGATCGATGCGAACCAGGTGTGGTTCTCCTTCCAGGGAGAGCGGATCGCGGTCGTCTTCCGGCGCTACTGATCCCGCCTTCCGAGGCCCCGCCGGCCGCCGAATCACGCCTGAACGCCCCGGAGATGCCGTCAAAGGCCTCTCCGGGGCGTTTCTTCGATCTCAGGGGACCTCGCGTTCCCGATCGATTGCCCCCTCAGGAGCGGGCCCGAAGGGCCGATAGATAGGTACTCGTCGCCCCGCGGCCGTGCTGGACCAGCGGCCGGAGTCGGCGAGGAACAGAGCTCCACGGGAGGTACCAATGCAAGTCACGCGTCGCAGCCACAAGTCGCTCTCGAAGCCGTTGCTGGGACTGCTCCTGGCCCTGGGGTGTGCCGCGCCCCTGCCGGCACAGCCGAACTCCGACGAGGGATCGGGGGTCTCCTCCGCGCTCCCGCGCCGGACCGACACCCTCGACTACATCACGATCGATGTGCGGGAGAAGGACCTCAAGGAGGTCCTGTCCGACATCGGCCGTCAGGTCGATGTGAACATCGTCGTCGATCCGAAGGTCGAGGAGACCGTCTCGATCAGCCTCGATGCGGTGGACTGGCGGAAGGCCCTCGAGCTCATCGCCCGTGAGACCGAGTGCACGATCATCGAGGAGACTCCGCGGCTCATCCGCTTCACGCAGCCCCCCCAGATCAGCATCGAGTTCCAGGATGCCGACCTCAAGGTCGTGCTGGACCTCCTCGCCAAGCAGTCGGGCGCCAACATCGTCATCTCGGAGGAGGTGACGGGCACGGTCAGCATCGCCCTCCGCGATGTCCCGTGGCGCGAGGCGCTCGATGCCATCGTGAAGACGGCCGGCTATGTCACCGTCGAGGATCGGGTCGGGATCGCCCAGATCATCCGGGTCGTCCACCCGGACGCGCTCGTCAAGCAGCTCGAGACCCGGATCTACAAGCTCAAGTACATCCGTCCGCCCGAGACCTACACCGCCAAGATCAGTGATGTCGAGAAGCAGGCGCACTCCGCGATCGACGGGGTGGCGCCGAGCACCGGCAGCCTCAACGAGGAGGAGTTCACGCTCCTCAAGGCGCTGCGGAAGGCCCTCAGCGAGGACGGGGACATGGACTTCGATCGGAAGACCAACTCCCTGATCGTGAAGGATGTCGCGCCGCGCCTGGACGCCATGCAGCGGATCATCGAGAAGCTCGATGTCGAGCCCGCCCTCGTCCAGGTGGAGGTCCGCTTCGTCTCCACGAACTCCGACGACATCTTCGAGCTCGGCCTGAAGTTCGACGATCCGAACACGCCGGTGCGCGACGGGATCCAGATCGCCGCCCGGGGCGCCGCCCCGAACGGGAACCTCCTCCTCAACAACAACGACCCGGCTGACCTCAATTTCTCCAGGCTCGTGAACTACGGGGGGACGTGGCCCTTCGACATCGGCAACTGGGAGTCGCTCGGAGTGCCGTTCGAGGCGCTCGGGATCCTCGACCTGACCCAGACGCAGGTCCTCCTCTCCCTGATCGACGACGACGACAACTCCCGGGTGATCCAGGAGCCGCGCCTGACCACCCTCGACAACTACCCCTCCACGATCTTCGTCGGGGAGTCGGTTCCGTTCGCGGTGCAGAAGGTGTCCCAGGATCAGAACGGCAACGTGACCGTCTCGATCGATGAGAACGACCGCAGTCCGGTGAACGTCGGCTTCACCCTCTACATCGAGCCCCATGTGATCGCGGGGACCGACACGATCCACCTGAACGTGATCCCGAAGGTCAGTTCCCTGGTGGGGACCACCTCCGCCATCCAGGGCTTCGATCGCTTCAGCTTCACCGATCAGACCGGCTCGAACAGCGCGTACATCGATCTCCCCCGGGAGGCGTCGCAGACGGTCGTGACCTACCTGAAGGTGGAGGACGGCCACACCGCGGTGATCGGCGGTCTCCACACCGAGCGCGAGTTCGAGATCCAGAGCGGGATCCCGCTCCTCGGGGACATCCCGTTCCTCGGTCACCTCTTCAAGTGGCAGCGTCAGCAGCGGGATGTGGAGCACCTCATGATCCTGATCACTCCCCGGATCGTGCGGAGCACCGCGGTCGCGGACCAGCTGTACGAGCGCGCCCTCGAGGAGGCCGCGCGCTACGACTACTTCTCCGACAAGGACGGCTCCGACGACTGAGCCTCGACTCACCGTCGCCGCCCGACCTCGGAAGGAGGAGCCCCCGGTCACCGGGAGCTCCTCCTTCCTGCATTCGGGGGAACCTGCTGGGAAGCGGGCGCGCGGCGGTGGCATCCCGACCGTTTCCGAGTACACTCCGGGTCCGGAACGCGGCTCGGCGGGCGGAAGTCCAACATGAATCGGGATTTACGAATGAAGCGGATGCTGGTGAACGTCCTCGACCCCGAGGAGAGCCGCGTCGCGATCGTCGAGGATGGCACCCTGCTGGAGTACCACCTTGAGGAGACCGACCGCCGCTCCCTCGTCGGGAATGTTTACCTCGCCCGCGTCGTGAACATCGAGCCCGGGATCCAGGCCGCTTTCCTCGAGTTCGGCGAGTCGAAGTGCGCGTTTCTCCACGTGAGTGACCTGCATCCCGGCTACGGCGGGGCCCGTGGCATCCCGTGGGAGGAGCTCGCGGAGCCGCTCCCGAAGGACCGGAGCAAGCCCCTGATCCAGGACCTGCTTCGAAAGGGGCAGACCCTCCTCGTGCAGGTCTCCAAGGAGGCGATCGGGAGCAAGGGTCCCACGGTCACCACCTACGTCTCACTGCCCGGGCGCTTCCTCGTGCTGCTCCTCGGCATGGCCCGGGCCGGCGTCTCGCGGAAGATCGAGGACCCGGAGCAGCGCGGGCGGCTCCGGGAGCTCGCGGCCTCCCTCGGAGGACCCGAGGGGGTCGGGCTCATCATTCGCACGGCGGGCTCGGAGGAGACGCGAGAGACGCTGGAGCGCGATCTGGCCTATCTGGGAGGGGTCTGGGAGGACCTCGTCGCCGGGGCGGAGGAGCAGCAGGCTCCCGCGCTCCTCTACCGGGAGAGCGATCTCGTGATCCGCACCGTACGGGATCTGTACGACCCGGGGATCGACGAGATCCTCGTCGATCGGGAGGAGGAGGCGGAGGCGGTCCGAGGGTTTCTCGGGCGGGTGATGCCGGAGCACGCCGGTCGCGTGCGCCACTCGGCGGGCCCCCTCCCGCTCTTCTCCCGATTTCGCGTTGAGACCGAAATCGACACCATTTACGATCGCAGGGTACCGCTCCCGAGCGGGGGGTCCATCGTCATCGATGAGACCGAGGCCCTCGTCGCGATCGATGTCAACTCCGGCAGCTACCGGGGTGAAAAGGACCTCGAGGCGACGGCGCTGAGGATCAATCTCGAGGCGGCGAGCGAGATCGCCCGGCAGCTCCGGCTGAGGGACATGGGTGGGGTCGTCGTCTGCGACTTCATCGACATGATCGAGGCGGAGAACCGCACCCGTCTGGAGGAGCACTTCCGTGAGGTGGTGCGCTCCGACCGGGCGAAGACCTGGTTCAGTCGCCTCTCGCGGTTCGGGATCATCGAGCTGACCCGTCAGCGCCTCCGCCCCTCGAAGGAGCGGGTCGCCCGCGAGGTCTGCCCGACCTGCGAGGGGAGAGGCACGATCCGGAACGCCCGGAGCCTCGCCTCCGGGATCCTGCGCCACCTCCGCCGCGGTCTCGCGGAGGAGGGGTGCGATGAGGCGGTCGTTCGGGTTCGGAGGGATGCCCTCCAGCTCCTGCGCGACCGTCGCCGGGAGGACCTCCAACAGTTGGAGGAGCACACCGGCAAGCGCATCGTCGTCCTCGAAGCGGACGACCTCGGACCCGGGCGGTACTCGATCGAGTTCCGCGGGGGCAGCGACAGGGATTGAGGGCGCGCCCGATGAAGGGGCGAGACCCGGGCGGGTGAGGACCTCCTCCACCCCGATGAAGGAGTTCAGGGAATGCACGCGATCTTCCGAGACGGCGGCCGACAGTACCGGGTCGCCGAAGGGGACACGCTCCTCGTCGACCTGCGGGAAGGCGAGCCGGGTTCCAACGTCGAGTTCGGCGAGGTGCTGAGCATCGAGCCGGAGGGGCAGGAGATGCGGATCGGGCAGCCTCTCGTCGAGGGGGCCCGCGTCGTCGCCGAGGTCATCGGGGAGTACAAGGGGCCGAAGCTGATCTTCCATCAGTTCCGCCGCACCAAGAACTCCCGGACCCGTCGCGGACACCGTCAGAAGTACACCCAGGTCCGGATCGCAAAGATCGAGGGCTGAGCCCCGTTTCACCGGAGATCGATCCGACGGAGGAGAAGACATGGCGCACAAGAAGGGTCAGGGAGCGTCGCGCAACGGTCGCGACTCCAACCCCCAGCACCGTGGAATCAAGAAGTACGGTGGACAGGCCGTGCAGGCGGGCAACATCATCGTCCGGCAGTGCGGCACCAAGTTCCGACCGGGCAAGAATGTCGGGCTCGGACGGGACTACACCCTGTTCGCGCTCACCGACGGCGTGGTGGAGTTCGGCACACAGCGCCGGGTCCACGTCGTCGACGCCTGATCCGAGAGTTCACCGACGGAGGCGGGGGCGCATGGATGCGCCCCCGCCTTCGTGTCCATTCGGGGCGCCGGCACGACGAGGAATTCGATGGCCCGAGGCATGCGATTCGTCGATGAGGCCCTGCTCCATGTCCGCAGCGGACGGGGAGGGGATGGCTGCGTCTCCTTCCGACGGGAGAAGTATGTCCCGCGCGGCGGCCCCGACGGAGGGGATGGCGGCCGTGGCGGCCATGTGATCCTCGTCGCCGACTCCCAGATCTCGACCCTCCTCGACATCGGGCGTGCGCGCTTCTATCGGGCCCGCTCGGGCCAGCAGGGGGGAGGCAGCAGCTGCACCGGACGCTCCGGCGATGACCTGCGGATCCCCCTGCCGGTGGGGACCGTCGTCCGGGAGCGGGAGAGCGGGAGCCTCGTGGTCGACCTCGACCGCCCTGGCCTCGAGTTCGTCGTCGCCGAGGGGGGCGAGGGCGGGCGTGGGAACGAGGGGTTCAAGACCGCGACGCATCAGGCCCCGAGAGAATGGACGCCCGGCGGCGAGCCGATCGAGCGGGAGCTCTCCCTCGAGCTGAAGCTCGTCGCCGACGTCGGACTGCTCGGCCTCCCGAACGCAGGGAAGTCGACCTTCCTCTCGCGGGTCTCCGCGGCCCACCCGCGGATCGCCGACTACCCGTTCACCACCCTCGCGCCGCAGCTCGGCATCGTCGAGCTGGACGCGGAGCGCCGCATCGTCGTGGCGGACATCCCCGGGATCATCGAGGGTGCGCATCAGGGGGTCGGGCTGGGCCTCGACTTCCTCCGGCATCTCGAGCGGACCCGGGTGCTCCTCCATCTGCTCGACCCCCATGGGCGCGACCTCGACACGCTGCTCCACGAGCATCTCGTGATCCGGGAGGAGCTCCGGCAGTACTCGTCGGTCTTCGAGACGCGTCCGAAGCTCACGGTCCTGAACAAGGCGGACCTCGTCGCCGAGGAGGAGCGTGAGCCCCTTCGTCAGGAGCTCCAACGCCGACTGGGGGAGCCGGTGGCCTGGATCTCCGGGGTCTCCGGGCACGGCATTCCCCGGGTCCTGGAGGCCCTGTGGAAGCGCATTCCGGCCGTTCTCGACCCTGAAGCCGGGGTCGAGCCCTCCTGAGCCCCCCGGGCGATTCGACGACATCCCCATCTCCGGGCTAGTCTTCTCAGGCGTCTCCATCCGTCGTGGCCATGCGGCCCGGGGGAGGGGGAGCCCGGGAAACTGAGAGCGGCCGACGGGAACGCCGGCGGAGGAGAGCCTCCTCCCGCCGCTCCCGCGAACGATCCGGAGGGACGATGGAATTCCACGAGATGCTGCGCAAGATGGTCGTCGAGAAGGCGTCCGACCTCTTTGTGAAGGTCGGGGCCCCGCCCTCCCTCCGCATCGACGGCGCGATCCACTTCCTCGACACCGAGGAGGTCGCCCCGCAGGACGCGCAGGAGATCTTCGAGATCATCGAGGACTCCCGCCGCGAGCCGCTCCCGCACGCGCTGGATGTCGACACGAGCTACGAGCTGCCGGGGATCGGCCGCTTCCGTGTGAACATCCTGCACCAGCGGGGGCAGATGGGCTTCGTCTTCCGCCACATCGTCAGCCAGGTGCCGAACTTCGATGAGCTGAACCTGCCGACCGACATCCTGATGAACCTTGCGAAGGAGAAGCGCGGCCTGGTCCTCGTGACCGGGAACACCGGCTCGGGAAAGTCGACGACCCTCGCGACGATGATCGACTTCATCAATCAGAACTTCAATCGGCACCTGATCACCATCGAGGACCCGATCGAATTCGTCTTCCGTGACAAGAAGTCCATCATCGATCAGCGCGAGATCGGGATCGACACCCAGGATTTCCCGAGCGCGCTCCGGCACGCTCTGCGTCAGTCTCCGGATGTGATCCTCATCGGGGAGATGCGCGACCGCGAGACGATGGAGGCCGCGATCTCGGCGGCCGAGACGGGGCACCTCGTCTTCTCGACGCTGCACGCGATCAACGCGACCCAGACCGTCGAGCGGATCATCAACTACTTCCCTCCACACCAGCATGAGCTGATCCGCCTGCAGCTCTCCCTCGTTCTGCAGGGGGTCGTGAGTCAGCGCCTCGTTCCCTACAAGGAGGGTCGCGGCCGGGTCCCCGCGCTGGAGACGATGATCAACTCTCCGACGATCCGTGAGCTCCTCCGCGAGGGTCGGACCCCGGAGCTCTACAACGCGATCAAGGAGGGGGAGTACTACGGGAGCCAGACCTTCAACCAGAGCCTCCGTCGTCTCTTCCAGGCGGACCAGATCACCATCGAGGACGCCGTCGGGAACGCAGACTTTCCCGACGAGCTGCAGATGGAGCTCCGTGGGGTCTACAAGGGGACCGTCGCCTCAGACTTCAACTTCGACTACTGATCGGGAGAAACCCGGACATGCTCCCCGAGGGCCCCCGACCGCTCCCCGCGGTCGGGGGCCCTCGTCGCGTCCGGGGCCGATCGGGGTCCGCTCTCCGCCCGGGATCGGTATGATCTCGCCGGAACGGAGGCCGGGTGCCGGGAGCGCTCACCATCGATGTCGGGAACTCCACCGCGGCGTGGGTCCTCTGGGAGGCGGGAGTCCCCGGGGTCCGAGGGCGGATCGCTCACGCGGAGCTTCGCGGGGGTGGTCCGCCCGAGGTGTTCGTCGACGCGTGGCGCGGCTCCGCCCGGGTGGGGATCGCGAGCGTCGAGCGGGAGTCGGTGAGCGCGCTCCTGCTCCAGCCCCGCCCGGAGGGTGAGCCCCCTCGGACCTTCCTCTCCGCGGCGGACCTCGAGGTCCCGATCGCCCCCGAGGTCACCCGACACGAGAGGATCGGGGTCGATCGTCTCCTCAACACGCTCGGCTGGACGACGCAGGCGCCCGGGGGACCGGCGGTCCTCGTCGACTTCGGCACGGCCATCACGATCGACGCGGTGGATGCGGCGGGGCGCTTCGCCGGGGGGGTGATCCTCCCCGGGGCGACCCTCCTCTCCGCGTCCCTCGTTCAAGGAACCGCTCGACTCCCCGAGGTGGAGCCCAGCCCCGATCCCCGGGACCCCGCGGTCGGCCACGAGACGCGGTCCGCCATCGCCCGGGGCGTCGGGGGCCTCCTGCGCGGAGGGGTCGCCCACCACATCGGGCGGATCCGGGCCTGGGTCGGACAGGGAGAGGGGCGGCAGCCCGCTCCGGTCGTGGCGACGGGGGGCGATGCGGAGCAGTGGGCGCAGTACCTCCCCGAGATCGAGCGGGTCGAACCTCTTCTGACCCACCTCGGGCTGCTCGCCGCGCTCGAGGCGACCTCATGAGCGGCTCCCGTCCTGCGGCTCCCCTTCGAGTCTCCCTCCTCTCCCCTCCCGGTCGAGGGGCCCTCGCCGTTCTCTCCCTCCGAGGGAGCGACCTTGCCGCCTCGATGCCGGAGTTCTTCGATGGTCGCCTGATTCCGGGCGGGGCGAGCCACGGGCGGCTGCGGGACCGGACCGGGGAGATCCTCGATGACGGTCTCTGCCTCGGGGTCGCGAGCGATGAGGCGCTCCTGACCCTCCACGGCAGCCCCCTGATCGTCGACCGGGTGCTCGCCGACCTCGAGGCGCGAGGATGGACGCGGGACGCGGCCGGAGTGTCTCCGCTTGCGGTCGATCGGGAGCTGCTCCTCCTGGCCGCTCGGGCGCCGAGCGCGCGATCCGGGAGTCACCTGCTCGCGCAGGCTCGCGCCTGGGACGCCTTCCTCGCTCGGAGCACGCCTCCGACGCGGGAGGAGCTCGTCTCGATCCTCGGGCGACGGAGGGCGGTCTCGGCCTTCGAGCGTCCCCCGACCATCGCCCTCCTCGGAGCCCCGAATGCGGGGAAGAGCACCCTGCTGAACCGGCTCCTCGGCGCGGAGCGCGTCGTGACCTCCGAACGACCGGGCACGACGCGGGATCGCATCGAGGCTCCGGGGGTCGTGGCCGACCGTCCCGTGCGGTGGGTGGATGGAGCGGGCATCCGGAGGAGCGGGGATGTCCTAGAGGCGGAGGGGGTCCGACGCATGCTGACCGCTGCCGCGTCGGCGGACCTGGTGCTGCTCCTCGTCCCTCGCGATGGCGCGGGGATCTCGCTCCCCGCCGAGTGCACCGGTCCCGTGCTTCGGGTGGGGACGAAGGCCGACCTCCCCGGCTCCCCCCCGGAGGCGGTCGACCTCCAGGTCTCCGCCCGGGAGGGGGAAGGACTGGCCGCGCTGCGCGGAGCCGTTGCAACCGCGCTCTTCGGCGGAGAGGATCTCCCCGAGGAGGTCGCGCCCCTCACCGCAGCGCGGGCCGAAGCCCTTCAGGGGCTCCTGGAGGCAAGCGGCGCGACCCCATCGACGGAGTGCATCCCCGTCTCCCTGTGGGCCGCCTTCCCCCCGGCCCTGACGCAGACTCCCGAGGGAAGGTGAACCGCATGCCCAAGGACCTGATCGATCTCGCTTCCCTCGGTGCTGCGGGGATCGAGAGGATCCTCGAGCGGGCTCGCGAGCTGCGACAGCTCCCCCGCGCCGAGCGCGAGAGACTCTGCGCGGGGCGGGAGCTGGTCCACCTCTTCCTCGAGCCCAGCACCCGGACCCGGATCTCCTTCGAGCTCGCCGCGCGGCGGGTCGGAGCGCGCGTCATCGACTTCGATGGAGATGCCTCCAGCCTTCGCAAGGGCGAGAGCCTCTCCGACACCATCCGGACCATCGAGGCGATGGAGGTGGACGGCTTCGTCCTTCGTCATGGGGAGGACGACATGCCTCGCCAGGTGGCGGAGATCGCCGCGGGAGCGGTGATCAACGCCGGGGCCGGGACGACCGCCCATCCGACCCAGGGACTCCTCGACCGGCTGACCCTCGAGGAGGAGCTCGGAGACCTCGCCGGACGCCGGATCGCGATCGTCGGGGATGTCCGGCACAGCCGGGTCGCCGCCTCGGATGTCGTGGCGCTCTCCCTCGCGGGCGCTCAGGTCCACCTGGTGGCTCCGCCCGAGCTGCAGCGCGAGAGCGTGCCCGACGGAGTCGAGCGCGGCGCCGAGCTCGATCCGCTGCTCCCCGAGCTGGACGCCATCGTGATGCTCCGGATCCAGCGCGAACGGATCCGGGAGGAGGTCTCCCTCGACCTCGATGGCTTCGTGGAGCGGTACCAGCTCCACGCCGAGCGGCTGGGCCGGATGCCGGACGGCGCGGTCGTGCTGCACCCCGGTCCGATGAACCGCGGGGTCGAGATCTCTGACGCGGTGGCGGACGGACCGCGCTCCCGCATCCATGACCAGGTGCGCCACGGGGTGGAGGTGCGGGCCGCGGTTCTCGAGCACTGTCTCGATGGGCCGCGATGAGGCTCCTCGGCCTCCTCCTCCCTCTCCTCGCGATCGGCGGGCTCCAGCTCCTCTCCTCCCGGACGCCCTCCCAGCTGCCGACCCTGCCCGCCGCCGCGGCGGGGGGGGACAAGGTCGCCCATGCCATCGCCTATGCGCTGCTCCTCTCGTGCTTTCGGGGCTGGCGGGGTTGGCGGGCTCGGCCCGGGGAGTGGATCCCGGGGGCGGCGGCGGCCGCCCTCCTCGTGGCGGCCGGGGATGAGCTGCATCAGGGCCTCGTGCCCGGCCGTACGCCCGATTTTGCCGATCTTCTGGCGGATGGAGTGGGGATCGGCGTTGCGGCCCTCCTCTGGTGGTGGGGGTCGGTTCGGTGGGGGCATCGTAGACTTTCCTGATGGGGGAGGGGCCCCCGTGTCACCCACAAGCCCGGGAGCCGGATGCGCACCGTCTGCCTCGCCGACGAGTCCGCCGCTCGTCGCCAAGAGATCCAGAGTCACCTCCAGACCCGCGGCTTCGAGGTCCGGGCGTATGCGGACGGGATGTCCGCGTGGCAGGGGGTCCTCGCGGGGGGGCACGAGCTCTGCATCATCAGCCACGAGCTCCCCGACCTGAGCGGGTTCGATCTCCTCTCCCTGATCAGCGGCGCCTCCCTCGCGGTCCCCACGATCTTCATGACCGCCTCGGGGAGCGAGCAGCTCGCGGCCGACACCCTGAACCTCGGCGCGACCTGCTATCTGGTGAAGGGCTCGACCGAGCGCCTGCTCGGTGCGCTCGACTCCGCGCTCGCACGGGCTTGTCGGGAGCTCGATCTCGAGGAGGAGAACCGCCGCCTCATCGCCGGACTCGAGGCGAAGGTGGAGGAGAAGACCCGCAGCCTCTCCGATGCTCTCGTCCGGCTGAGCACCCTCAATCAGGAGCTCAAGAGCCTCGACCGGATGAAGAGCACCTTCATCGCCCTGATGAGCCATGAGATCCGCACTCCGCTCACCTCGATCCTCGGCTTCGCCGAGCTGATCAGTCACGGCTTCTGCGAGGACCGCTCGGAGCAGGAGAGCCTCGCCGAGCAGATCCGCACCTCGGGGCGCGAGATCCAGACCTTCGTGGACGATCTCATGGAGCTCTTCCAGTGGCTCTCCAGCTCCATCGATCCGGTGGTGAGCCCGGTCCGGCTGGAGAGCGTGGTGCGAACTGCGCAGGACCTCGTGGCGGAGCCCTCCGAGTCACGGCAGGTCTCGATCCGCGTCGAGAGTCGGGGAGACTCCCGGATCGAGGGGGATGAGTCGATCCTCGTGAGGGTCCTGCAGCGTGTCCTCGACAACGCGGTCAAGTTCTCTCACGCGGGCGGCGAGATCCTGATCCGGATCGAGGGTCGTGGAGATCGCTGCGCGCTCGAGGTGATCGATCATGGTGTCGGCGTCGACCGCTCCCGCCGGGACGCGATCTTCCGACCCCTCGAGATTGCGGGGGACCTCGGGAATCACTCGAAGGGGAGCGGCCTCGGGCTCTCCCTGGCCCATCAGGCCGTCCGGAGCCACGGAGGGACGATTCGACTCGACTCCGAAGGGGAGGGGCACGGCGCGACGGTCCGCATCGAGCTACCGCGGGTCTTCGGTCGACTGCTGCCCGGCGCGCGCCCCGACCCGGAGATCTCTCCTCAGAGCCTGATTCTCGGGGACGCCTCCTGAGGGAGAACCTGAAATCTCCTTGAATGCCGACCGCCGCTCCGCGTCCCCTCTCGGAGACTCCGGGATCGGGGCCCAGGCTCGTGCTACCATGAGCATCCACCCGGAGGATCAGGCTCAGGAACCGCGAGCGGGGAGGTGCACCATACAGGACGACCACAAGGAAGCCGATCAAGCCGGAGGCCTTCGCGCCTCGGTGTCGGGGAGCACCGCTCCGCCGAGTCCCGGGGTCATCCTTCGCGTCTTCGTCGCGCTCCTCGCTCTCGGAGTGGCTCCCGATCTCATGGCGCAGTCCCGCCCGTCTCGGGCCGGCGCCGCCTCCAGCCCCTCCTCTCGCCCGCAACGAAGCGCGACGCCCGCCCCCCGCGTCACGCCGCGCCAGACGCAGCCGCGCCAGACGCAGCCGCGCCAGGCTCAGCCGCGCCAGGCTCAACCGCGTCAGGTTCAACCGCGCCAGGTTCAACCGCGCCAGACGCAGCCGCGCCAGACGCAGCCGCGCCAGACACAGCCGCGCCAGACACAGCCGCGCCA
>JAFMMO010000280.1:0-2987 GCA_017859655.1 Pseudomonadota bacterium
CTGCACCTCCTGCGCTTCCGCTGGCGGGGGCTCCCGTGCCGGGAGGAGCTGTGCCTCCCGGAGGTGGATCTCGCCATCGAGGTGCCGCTGCTCTTGCGACCCGCGGGACCCTGAGCCTCAACCCCGAAGCTCCCGCCTGAGGTTCAGCTCGGGGTCCCGGTCCGGGGTTCCCGCCGGGAGCCCTCTTCGATCCGGGGCGGCGTGGACTCAGAGGAGGTCGAGGGGCTGGAACTCCCCGAAGGGGCTCTCCCCCTCGAGGTTCCACCAGCGCTCCCGCAGAGTCGCGTAGAGGCGACGGTAGTCGGTGGTGAAGACGAGGTCCCGGTTCACGAGGGCCCCGAGATCGGGATGACGCCCGTGCTGGCCGCCGCGCACCCGACCGCCGAGGACGAAGTGCGGGGCGGCGGTCCCGTGATCGGTGCCGCTGCTGCCGTTCTCTCCCGCCCGCCGTCCGAATTCGGAGTAGGTCGCCACGACGACCCGGTCCCAGAGCCCCGCCCGCCGGAGGGCCTGGCGGAGGGCGGCGAGGCCGGACCCCAGCTCCCCGAGGAGGCGGGCGTGGTTCGGCAGCTGATTCGAGTGGGTGTCGAACCCTCCGAGGAAGAGCTTGATCACCGAGACGGGAACCTCGCCGGCGATGAGCTGCGCGGCGGTGCGGCACTGCTGCCCGAAGTTGGAGCGAGGGAAGTCGGTGCCCAGGTCGGGCGCCGCCTTGCGCCGCTCCTCGATCGAGGCGGCCGCGCGTCGGATCTCCTCGTTCACCTCGAGGATCCGGTCGAGGGCGCGGTGCCCCGCGTGGTCCGGCGCCGGCTTCAGCCGCGCCGCCTTCCGGGCGAAGTCGGTCGGGTCGCGCAGGACGATGTTCGCCATCCCCGACCCATCGAGGGGACCGGGGTTGTCGCGACCGAGCAGGATGGAGTCCGCGACCTGCTCCTTCGGGCGATCGACCCCCTGCAGGGAGCGGGCGAGCCAGCCGTCGGCGAGGAACTCGTTCGCGTCACTCCCCGTCTCCCAGATCTCGATGGAGCGGAAGTGCGAGCGGTTCGGACTCGGGTAGCCGAGCCCGTGCACCACCGCGAGCTCCTCCGCCTCCCAGATGGGAGCGAGGGGGGCGAGCGAGCCGTGGAGCCCCAGGTCGCCATCGAGAGGGATGAGCCCCTCGCGCTCCAGAGCGATGCGCGGGCGCAGCTCTCGATAGCGCTCGTCCCGGTGGGGCACGACGGTGTTCAGCCCGTCGTTCCCCCCCGACAGCTCGACGAGGATCAGGAACCGCCCCTGCGCCCCGAAGCCCGCGCGGGGTGGGGCGGGGTCATCCCCCGTCGCCGCCCGCAGGACGGGAGCGAAGAGTGTGTTCGCGAGCAGAGGGACGCAGGCGAGCCCGGAGACCCGCACGAAGGCGCGACGATCGATCATTGAGGCTCCCTCACTTCAGCTGGAAGGTGGGGTCGAGGAGGAGTCGCTGGAGGGTCTGGGCCGGGAGTTCACCCGGGACCCTCTCGAAGACGGCGGGGAGGGGGCAGAGGCATTGAGTGAGGGCCGCATCCCGCTCGGGGTTGCTCCCCCCGAGGGCGGTCCACTCCGCGCGGAGGGAGTCCATCGCACCCTGCCCCGGGCGCATCCGACCGCCGCGCATCCCGCCGCCGCGCATTCCGCCGTCCATCGTCTGGCCTCGCGTGGCCTCGATGAAGCGCCCGAGCAGCGCGCGGTCGAGGAACTGCCGGCGCTGGAGGAGGGAGTCGGAGGTGATCCAGCGCTCGCCTCCCGGCCACCCCTTCACGTTCGGGGGGCTGAGCAGGGCCTGCCCCATGCCGGAGATCGTGCGGTGCAGACTCGCGGGGGGGAAGTCGCGCGACTCGAGGAGGCGCACGGTCCCGATCACGAGATCGACCGGGGAGCGGAAGAGCGCGCCGCGGTTCGTCTCTCGCCAGAAGGCGTCGCTCAGGAGGAGCCCCCGCAGGAGGGGGCGCAGCTCGTATCCGGACTCACGGAAGCCCCCGGCCAGAGCCTCGATCGTCTCCGCCTCGAGATCGGGGGAGACGAACGCCCGCCACAGCTCCTCGGTGATGAAGGTCGCGACCCGGGGGCGCGCGAGCACGAGGGCGAGGAGCGAGTCGAGGTCATGCTCCGCGGTGACACCGAAGATCCGCTTCTCGCCGTCATCGTGGAAGCGGGGCACGAAGTTCGTCCCGGGGGAGCCGCTCGCGCGGTTCACCCTCCAGCCGGTGAGGGCGCGCGCGGCCTCCTTCACATCGCTCTCGGTGTAGTGGCCCTCGCCGAGGGTGAAGAGCTCGAAGAGCTCGCGGGCGTAGTTCTCGTTCGGGCGGCCCTTCCGGTTCTGCTGGGTGTCGAGGTAGATCACCATCGCGGGGTCGGTGGAGATCTCCCGCAGGAGCTCCCGGAAGTTCCCCCCCGCGTGCTGACGGAGGAGGAGGTTCTGCCTCCACATCAGCTCCGGGGCGCGGACCTTGCGCAGCTCGGAGACGAAGTGGTCGTGCCAGAAGAGGGTGAGCACCTCGGTGAAGGGGGAGTCGGTGAGCGCCATCTCCGCCACCCACCACGCGGCGAGCTCCTGCCCGTGACGACGCCGGAGGCGCTGGATCCGCTGGCGCTCCTCCCGGCTCGCGCCGGCGGCGAGGGTCCGCTCCTCGAGCGGCAGCTCGAGGAACTCCGGTGGGGGGAGGAGTGGCTCGGTCTGCAGGGTGGCGAGGACCCGCTCCACCGCAGCCCGCCGATCGAGGCGGGAGAACTCCCGCAGCTGCGCGAGGGGCGCCCCGAAGCCGGTGCGGCCGAGGAGATGGCGGGCCCCATCGAGCCCGATCGGGTCCTCCGGCCCGGCGACGGGGGTCGACGATCCGCTCGGTGTCGCGGTGCCATCGACTCCGTCGGTGCCATCGACCCCGTCGTCCGCGGGGAGCGGGGAGAGCAGCGTGAGGCAGAGTGTGAGGCCGAGCGTGAGGGCGGCGAGGGGCGCGGCGCTCCGGGGGGAG
>JAFMMO010000280.1:2997-3526 GCA_017859655.1 Pseudomonadota bacterium
GGGGGAGAGCGGCAGCTTCATTCGTCCTCCTTTCGTGAGGCTGGTCCGGACAACCGGTTGGACCCGGGGAGGGAACCCCGGGGGGGACTCCCGGTTGCGTCGGTCGTCACCCCGCTCCGCTCTTGGATCGGGGGCAGGACCGGGCAGAATGATGAACGAGGTTCGATCCGATTCCCATTCCTCGTTCGGTGGAGGGCCCCCCGTGATGTCCGCCTCCCCGCCCGATCGCTCCGCTCCGGCCCCCGCTGATGGCGACGGGGCGGGGCGGGTGATCTACCTGCTCGATGCCAGAGAGTTCTGGCGCGCCCGGGAGCTCTGCTGGCGGGCGCTCACCGGTCGCCTCTTCCTGACCCTCGTGCCGGCGGGGGGGCTGGTCGCGCTGCTCACCGCGGTCGTCATGCTCGGCCTCGGGATCCGCGCGGAGCTCGCTCCCTACTTCCTCCTCCTCGGACTCGGATTCCTCTCGACTCGGCGACTCCGCCGCCGCGCGACCCGCCGCGCCTTCCGTCGCCTGGGGGGGGAGCGCGCG
>JAFMMO010000281.1 GCA_017859655.1 Pseudomonadota bacterium
GGTCTCCGAACCTCAGGGAGCGTGCGTCCGCCTCCAAGCCGGCTCGACCGGAGTGCCCCGTCCTGACGGGGGTGAGCCCCGTGTGAAGGACGCCTCGCGACGGGAGGTCCCTTGGTCGAAGCCGTGACGCCCTTCCCCGAGCTGAGGGCCGCCGCCCCGGTGCGACGCCTCCTCCTCGTGCTCGGCGACCAGCTCGATTCGCGCCGCGGCCCCCTGCTCGACCTGGACCCCGCCCGGGATGCCATCCTCATGGTCGAGGCCCGCGGGGAATCCACCGCCGTCCCCAGTCATGTCCAGCGGACCGTCCAGTTCCTCTCCGCGATGCGGCACTACGCCCTCGACCGACGCCACGGGGGGCTCTCGGTGGAGTATGTCCCCCTCGACCAAGGGCAGGCGGGAGGAGACCTCGGCGCCGAGATCGAGGCGGCGCTCCGGCGACTCCGACCTGTGGAGCTGCAGGTCGTCCTCCCCGGGGACTGGAGGGTGCTGCGACAGATCGAGGCGGCCGCCGCGAGCGCCGACGCTCCGCTCACCGTCCTCGACGACCCGCACTTCCTGACGACCCCCGCGGAGTTCGAGGGGTGGGCCAGCGGTCGCAAGGAGCTGATCCTCGAGTACTTCTACCGCTGGCAGCGGAAACGACTCGACATCCTGCTCGGGCCGGACGGGAAGCCGGTCGGTGGAGCGTGGAACTTCGACAAGGAGAATCGGGCCTCCTTCAAGGAGGCGCCCCGGATCCCCGCACCCTACCGACCCCGGGTCGACGCGATCACCCGTGAGGTGATCGAGCTCGTCGCGCGCGAGCTCCCGGACCTCCCGGGACGGGTCGCCCGCTTCGAGTGGCCCGTGACGCGGGAGCAGGCCCTCCGAGCCCTCGGGGACTTCATCGCCCATCGCCTCCCCTCCTTCGGGCGCTATCAGGACGCCATGTGGACGGGGGAGACCACCCTCTATCACGCCCGCCTCAGCGCCGCGATGAACCTCAAGCTGCTCGACCCCCTCGAGGTGATCCGGCCGGCGGTGGAGGCGTGGGAGGCCGGGGCCGCGCCCCTCGCCAGCGTGGAGGGCTTCGTCCGCCAGGTCATCGGCTGGCGCGAGTTCATCCGAGGGGTCTACTGGCGGGAAGGTCCGGGCTACGGCGAGAGGAACTCCCTCGATCACCACGGGCGACTCCCCGACTTCTACTGGAGTGGGGAGACCGACCTGGAGTGCCTGCGCCAGTCGATCGGTCAGGTCCTCGACGAGGGCTACGGCCATCACATCCAGAGGCTGATGGTGACCGGGAACTTCGCGCTCATCGCGGGCATCGACCCGCGAGCGGTCACGGACTGGTACCTCGGCATGTTCACCGACGGGGTCGACTGGGTGACCCTCCCGAACACCCTCGGGATGGCCCTCCACGCGGACGGAGGGGTCGTCGGCACGAAGCCCTACGCGGCGAGCGGCAAGTACATCGACCGCATGAGCGACCATTGCGGGCGCTGCGTCCACGATGTGAAGCGGCGGACCGGCGAGGGGGCCTGCCCCTTCAACACGCTCTACTGGGACTTCCTGAGCCGCCACCGGGAGCGCTTCGCCGGGAACCGGCGGATGGCGATGATCCTCCGGAACCTCGATCGATTCGACGAGGAGGAGCGGGCCACGATCACGAGCGAAGCGGAAGCGCTCCGCGAGACCCTCGGGATCGGGCCGCTCTCGGGAGAGCCCCCCGCCTAGTCCGAAGCGGGCTCCTCGTCCGCGTCGAGGTCGAGATCGAAGTCGCCGGCCTCTCCGAAGCCGGACGCCTCAGGCCCAGAGTCTTCAGGCCCGGTCTTCGTAGGCCCGGTCTCCGCAACCTCCACCTCTCCCGTTCCGGACCCGACCGCCGGCTCCGGAGTCGATGCGACCGCCCCCGGTGATGGATGCGGCTCGGGAGGAGGAGCGGCTTCCGCCGACTCCGGCTCCATCGGCTCCTCCGAGGGCTCGGTTCCCTCCGCGACGCTCGGCGCGCCGCCCCCCTCCTCGATGATCCGGTCGAGGACCTGGAGCCCGCGATCCTCACCCCGCTCCCGAAGCCGCTCCGGCTCCGGGAGGTCCCCGAGCTCCGAGAGCCCGAGCATCTCGAGGAAGACCCCCGTCGTGCCGTAGAGCAGGGGACGCCCCGGAGAGTCGTCGTGACCGACGACCCGGATCAGGTTCCACTCCATGAGGTTCTTGAGGATCGCCCCGCACTGCACGCCCCGGATCGCCTCGAGGTCGGCGCGCCGCGCCGGTTGGCGATACGCGATGACCGCGAGGGCCTCGAACGCCGCGGAGGAGAGCCGCACGCGGCGCTTCTCTCCCCGGAGGCGGGAGACATAGGGGGCGAACTCGGCCTTGCTCAGAAGGCGGAGCCCACTCCCCTCCTCGACGAGCGTGTAGCCGCGATGGGTCGAGAGGAGCTCCCCCTCCAGCTCGAGGAGGGCCTCACGGATGTCGGCGTTCTCCGCCTCGGGGATGAGGCGGTAGAGCCGACGACGGGAGACCGGGTCGGGGGAGGCGAAGAGGATCGCCTCGATGCAGGATCGGAGGCGCTCTCCCTCCAGTCGGGGGAGGGCCTCCTCCTCCTCGCCGAGGGCGGCGCTCTCGCCCCCCTCGCTGTCCCCGGCCTCGAGTGTGCCGGTCTCAAGTGCGCCGGCCTCGGAATCGAGCTCCGCGCCGTCGGGCCCGGGCTCGGTCGAACCTTCCGTCGAACCTTCGGTCGGGGGCTCGGGTGCATCCGCGTCGAGGGCGGGCTCTCCCGCCGGGTCGGTGCTCTCCAACGGGCTCTCCTCCGCTCCGGTCGGAGCGCTCTCGCTCTCACCGCCGGGGAGCCTCGAGCTCCCCTCGATGGTCGTCGACGGATCCCCGCCCCGGGCCTTCCCGCTCTGGCCGGAGGCGCGGCGGCCGCTCGTTCCCCGTGCTCTCGAGATCACGCTTCCCCCTTCGCAATCGTCACTGGAGGGGCCCTCGCCCCCGCCCCCGCCGGGGCTGTCCCCCACCATACGGGATCCCGCCCGATCCGTCCCCGTCACTCCCCGGATGCGGCGGGAAGAACCCGGCCGGAGCGAGGGGGCAGGGGGAGATCCTGCCGGACTCGCACCGGGATCTCCCGTCGCAGGCGGGCCTCGGTCTCGAGGATCTCCGCGTCGGTCGGCGGAGCCTCCCGGAGCTCGCGGAGGAGTTCGTCCCGAACCTCTTCGAAGGGCCGCCGCGGGCGCTCGTCGAGGACCTCGAAGAGCTGGAAGCCATAGGTCCCCTCCTGAAAGAGGGGGGAGAGCCGCCCCACCGGCAGCGCGGCGATGAACTCCGCCAGCTCGCCGTCCCCCAGATCCTGCGCCGAGAGCCAGCCGATCTCCCCGCCCCGCGCCGCCGTCTCCGGGTTCGCGGAGAAGCTCCGGGCGCTCTCCTCGAAGGAGGCCCCCGACAGGATCGCCTCCCGCACCGCCTCCGCGCGCTGCCGAGCCGCCTCCATTGACGCGGGGTCTTCCGGGTCCCCCCGGAGGGGGAACGCGA
>JAFMMO010000282.1 GCA_017859655.1 Pseudomonadota bacterium
GCTGGTGGAGCACCTCACCGATGATCCGGGCCTCCTCCGCCGAGAGGTTCCCCCGGGTGCGCTCCTCGATGACCCCGAGCATGTCGACCGTCTCGCGCGCGAGGTCGAGGTCCAGGTAGCGCTGCCCGGTGTGGGGGTCCTCGGTCATGCCGAGGGCCAGCATCGCCTGACCGCCGATCGTGGAGATCAGTCGCAGGAGGGTGGGATCGGGCTCTCCCGCCTCGGTCGGGGCGGGATCCTCCGCGGGCTCGGGGGAGGGCGCGTCGCCGGTCTCCGCCCCACGAGGGGCGGCAGCAGGAGGACGGGAGGGCTCGAGCTGGGAGGCGATCTTCGCCTTCTCCTCGGCCGCTCGACGCTTCCAGTCGTCGTCGATCCGCTTCTTCTCGCGCACGAGGCTCTCTCCCTCCCGGCCCGACGGGGCGTGGCGCCCCCGGGACATGTGGGGGGAGGATACGACGGCCCCGGACCGATCCGCAAGGAATCCCCCGCAACACCCGGCCGAGCGGCCGGGAGCTACTCGGCGACCTCCTCCGTGCGCCGCCGGGCGGCGGTCGCGCGGCCCTTCTCGCGACCGCGGGCCGCGGCCACGAAGTCACGGAAGAAGGGGTGCGCCTCGATCGGGCGCGACTGGAACTCGGGGTGGTACTGGCAGGCCAGGAAGAAGGGGTGATCGGCGAGCTCGACGACCTCGACCAGGCTCTCGTCCGGCGAGGTCCCGGAGATCACCAGCCCGGCGTCGACCATCCGGTCGCGGTAGGCGTTGTTGTACTCGAAGCGGTGTCGGTGGCGCTCCGAGACCGACTCCCGCCCGTAGGCGCGGGCCGCGATCGTCCCCGGAACCACCGCGCACGGGTAGGCACCCAGCCGCATCGTGCCGCCCATGTCCTCGACCCCCTCCTGCTCCTCGAGCAGGGAGATGACCGGGTGGGGCGTGTCCTTCACGACCTCGGTCGAGCTCGCGCCCTCGAGCCCGAGCACGTTCCGCGCGAACTCGATGACGGCGGCGTGCATCCCGTAGCAGATGCCGAAGAAGGGGACGTCGTTCTCCCGCGCGAACTGGATCGCCCGGATCTTCCCCTCGAGCCCCCGGTCTCCGAAGCCGCCGGGGACGAGGATCCCGTCGACCCCGGAGAGATGACGCGCGGCGTCGCCGCTGGAGAGGTCCTCCGCCTTGACGCGACGGATGCGGACCCGGCAGCGGTTCTCGATGCCGCCGTGGGTGAGGGCCTCGTAGATCGACTTGTAGCTGTCGGTCAGCTCGATGTACTTGCCGACGACCGCGATCTCGACCTCGGACTGCGGGTTCCGGAGCCGGTCGAGCATCTCGAGCCACCGGTCCATGTTCCCCGATCCGTGCTTGAGGCCGAAGTGCTTGAGGATCAGGTCGTCGAGCCCCTGTCCGCGGAGGACGAGCGGGACCTCGTAGATGGAGTACTCGACATCCTTCTCGATGAGCACCGCCGACTTCTGCACGTTGCAGAAGAGCGCGATCTTGTCGCGGACATCGTCCTCGACGTCATGCTCGGTGCGGCACACGAGGACATCGGGGACGATCCCGATCTCCCGGAGCTTGCCCACGGAGTGCTGGGTCGGCTTCGTCTTGATCTCGCCCGCCGCGCGGATGTACGGGAGCAGGGTGAGGTGGATGAAGAGGACGTTCTCGCGCCCCTCATCGTGGGCGAACTGCCGGAGCGCCTCGAGGAACGGGAGGCTCTCGATGTCCCCCACCGTCCCGCCGATCTCGGAGATGACGACATCCACCTCCCGACTCGCCACCCGGGAGATGCACGACTTGATCTCGTTCGTGATGTGGGGGATCACCTGGACCGTCTGGCCGAGGTAGTCCCCGCGGCGCTCCCGCTTGATCACGGCGTCGTAGATCTTGCCGGTGGTGTAGTTGGAGTGCTGGCTGAGGTGAGCCGAGGTGAACCGCTCGTAGTGGCCGAGGTCGAGGTCGGTCTCGGCCCCATCGTCGGTGACGTAGACCTCACCGTGCTGGTACGGGCTCATCGTACCGGGATCGATGTTGATGTAGGGGTCGAACTTCTGCAGCGCGACCTTCAGCCCATGGCTCTCCAGCAGCCCGCCGATGGCGGCCGCCGTGAGACCCTTGCCAAGGCTGGAGACCACCCCACCGGTCACGAAGATGTACTTGGTCATCGAGCTCGAGCCTTCCCGAAGCGAACGAGAGCAGCACCCGACCTCCCCCGGGGGGGGGTCCTCGTCATTCCTTGGACCGCGCGGCGGCCCGGGACTCGCGGAACCTCGACACAAAGCGGGCGTAGTCCGCCTCGGTGTCGATGCCCCCCGGCCCCTCCTCGACCACCTCCACCCCGATCCCGATGCCTTCCTCGAGGAACCGAAGCTGCTCGAGGCGCTCTGTCCCCTCGAGGGGGCTGGGATCCAGCGCGCGGAAGCGCGCGAGGGCCCCGGGGAGGAAGCCGTAGATCCCCACATGCAGGAGCCACTCTTCGGGCGGCTCCCCCGAGCGGGGACGCGGGAGCGGAGCCCGCGAGAAGTAGAGGGCCCGATCGCGGCGGTCGAGGACGACCTTCACCCGATTCGGATCGAGCCACCCCTCCGGGTCCTCCCGTCGGGTCGCGAGGGTCGCGACCCCGATCCCATCGTTCCCCCCGCGACTCCGCTCGAGCCGCGCGAAGAGGATCTCGACGTTGTGGGGATCGATCTCGGGCTCGTCCCCCTGGACGTTCACCACGAGATCATGGCCGGGATCGAGGCCGAGGACGCGAGCCGCCTCCGCCACCCGGTCGGTGCCGGTGGGGAGCGCGGGATCGGTGAGGACCGCCTCGCCCCCGAAGCCCTCGACGGCCTCTCGGAGCTCGGGTCCATCCACGGCGACGACCACTCGATCGACCCCCCGGACCTCCTGACAGCGGGCATGAACATGCCGGATCAGGGGCCACCCCGTGTCGTCCCTGAGGAGCTTCCCAGGGAGGCGTTCGGAGGCGAGCCGGGCGGGGATGACGATCACGTGCGCCATGGAGCAGAATCCTACTCCGGTCCCGTCGGGGCTGCCAGACCTCCCCCCGGTTCCGCCGCAACTCCCGGCCCGGGGGGCGCCTCGGCGCATCCCTCGCCGACGGCGGACCGGTCAGGCGATGACCCGGTCGATCGTCTCCCGGTAGTAGTCCTCGGTGCGCTCGATGGCGGTGGCGAGGGGGAAGTGCTCCAGCACGTACTCCCGCGCCCTCCGGCCGAGGGCGGCCCGGCGCTCCGGATCGCGGATGAGGGCGGCGACCGACTCGGCGAGTTCCTCGTGGTCCTCGGCCCGGGCGAGCTCGCAGATCCCCGACTCTCCCAGCAGGGAGAGGACCTCCCCGGAGCCGGTCGCGACCACGGGGCGCTCCTGGGCCATCCCCTCGAGGAGGTGGATCCCCATCCCTCCCCAGTCGCTGACGAGGACCATCACATCCGAGGCGCGGTATACATGCTCGATCCCCGCCTGCGGGGTCGCGAAGGTCACGGCG
>JAFMMO010000076.1 GCA_017859655.1 Pseudomonadota bacterium
GATCCGACCGACGATGCGCTCGACTGTCTGAACTACACCTGCCCCTGATCAGGGTGGTTTGAGTCGGGATCCCCTCGCGGGGCCGGGAGCGCCAGTGCGGCGCCCCCGGCCCCGCTTCTCATCCGCGACTCCGGACTCAGGGAATCCCGGGGTCCCCGGAGATCGCGCCACGCACGAGGACCCAGTCGAAGGAGTAGGCGGGGCCCTGCAGGATCCGATCGATCCGGGGGAGGGCCTCCCGCCCCAGTCCGATCAGCGCGCTCCGCGCCGTCGCGCGCTCGTCCGGAGTGCGGGCCCGCTCGAGGTCCTCCCGCAGTCGCTGGAAGACCCGCTCAGCGCGCAGTTCCGGCTCCTGCCGGAGCCACCAGTCCCGCCAGGCGAGCACCTGCTCCGTTCGGAGGCTCTCCTCGGCTTCCGCCTCGAAGGGGAGGCCACCCCCCGTGGCGCTCCGGAGCGCGCGGCCTCCCAGCTCGCGGAGGTGAGGCTCCGGATCCTCCATGAGGTCGAGGTAGACCGGGACGACGGAGAGCGATCCCGACCGCCGCAGCACGCGGATCGCCGCGACCCTCAGGGGGAGGCCCCGATCGGTGGTTCGAGCGAGCGCGGCAGCCTCCTCGAGGGCGGCTCCGACCTCGCCCGCCCCGGCGCGGCTCATCCGACTCCACTCCGCCCACCAGGACTCGATGCGCCCGACTTCGGCATCGGCCGGGAGGCCGGTCCACGCGGAGATGCTCTCCCGCACGAGCGCCTCGACCGCCGGCGAGGTCTCCTGCCGAAGAAGCGGGAGGAGCCAGGGGATCAGCTCGATGCGACGCGGCTCCGGGACGGCGTCGAAGACACCTCGCGCGGTCGCCACCCACCGACCGGTGCGATCCTCCTCGAGTCCCGCCCGCAGCTCCTCGAGATCGACCATCCCTCCGAGAGCCTCGACGAAGACCCGCCCCTGCGCCTCGGAGCCGCTCTCCTCGCTCCGGGCGTGGGTCTCGATCGGAGCGGGGTCGAGAACCCCGAGCCGTGCGGTCGCGCGGCGGAGAAAGAGGAGCGCGAACGCGGTCGAGACGATGGGCCCATCCCGCTCCGTCTCCGCGCCGCCGCCCCAGGCCCCGTCCGCGCCCTGATCTCGAAGCAGGAACGGGACCTGATCCCGGTACCAGTCGACGCCGTCGAGGAGCCCGACCCCCGCGAGGTCCATCGCCTTCTCGAGGCTGTAGAGGGTGTAGAAGTGATTGCGGTGGAGGCTCTCCCCCGCCGGCGCGGGCCCCGGCCGCCAGGAGCGCGCGAGCTCGATCACACCACCATCGACGAGGGTCACGACCGCCCGGCGTGCAGCCCGGGCGAGGCCCCCCGCCGACTCCAGTCCGTGGCGAGCGACCAGCACGCTCGAGACCGCCGCCGCGGTCATGCTGACCGTGCCCCGGGTCGCGACCGATCCACGCTTCCGCCGCTCCTCGGGCACGAGGGGACGGTAGGCCCACCCGATGCCGCGTCCGCTCAGCCGCACCCCCTCCGCCCGCTCCCCGGCGGGGCTCTCTCCCGCCGAGCTCTCCCGTTGCGGGCTCTCCCCGCGCCACGGGGCGCGATCCACGAGGACCTCCCGGACATGGGGCGAGGGGATCCCGCTCTCGGTGAAGCTGCGGAGGACCTCCTCGAATACGGTCCGGGGGACCTGCACCCCGCGGCGCTGGCCGGCGTGAAGGGCGAGGGCCGCGAACTGGGTGTTCGAATGATCGGTCCAGGCGTCCCGAGAGGTGATGGGATCCCCGTACCCCCAGGATCCCCGGCCAGGCGCGCGGTGCGAGACGAGCCAATCGAGGCAGCGCCGGAGCTCCGCGCGAGCCGAGCCTCCCCCCGGGAGGGTCGCATCATCGGCGATCTCCCCGGGGAGGGAGCGGCGCGCGGCGATCCACGCATCGAGGGCCATGGCGTAGAGCGAGACGCCATAGACGCGAGCGAGGGGAAGGTCCTGCATCTCACGGAAGAGGCGCTTGAGACGGGGGTCGGTCCGCTCGCAACCGGCCTCGACGAGGGCATAGGCGACGAGGGCGCGGGACCCGAGGGGGTATCCGCGCGTCACCGCACCGAGGCGGGCCGGGTCGAAGCGCTCAAGGAGATGCGCGGCGCCGGCCTCGATCGCTCGATCGACCGCGGCGGAGAGGGGCGTCTCCCCCGGCTCCTGAGCGGAGAGCCCGGGGGCGGGGGGGAGCAGGAGGAGGAGCAGGAGGAGGCGGACCGCGCCGCGGGGACTCTTCATTCGTCCCTCTCCCGCCGGAGGCTCGCGGGGGTCATTTCGCCGGCGTCGCCGGGGGGCAGGCGATCCAGATGCTCGACCCAGCCCGCGCGGGTCTGGGGTCCCCACTCGATCGAGATCTCCCGGCTCCCCCCCCCCGCCACGGGTCCGCGCAGGAGGAGGAGCACTTCATGGGAGGGGCGTCGCCGCGTGACGAGCTCGAGGGCGCTGATCCACTCCACCCACTCCCCGACCTCCTCCTCCCGGGGTGCCTCGGTCAGCCGAGCCCGGAGGAGCACATCCTTCCCCGGCTGGGCACCGAGCTGAGCTCCGGCGATGAGGAGTCCGCGCGTGAGCGGGCGGTACGCGGAGGTGGCTCCAGCCCCGGGAGCGAGTCGTTGGCCCGCGGACGCGAGCAGATCATCGAAGCGGGGATCGGCGAGGTCCTCAGGAGGGAGAGCCGGGATCTCCCGCTGGTGGGGCTCCTTGAGAAGCTCCGCGAGGAGGCCGATCTCCGGCAGGAGGAATCCGTCCGCCGTCCGCACCTCCCCCTCCAACGGGAGCTCCGAGCCGGCCTCCGAGAGCAGGATGAGGGTCTCGCCCGGGCGGCGACCCGACCCTCCTCCGAGAGGGTCCGAGATGGCCCCGTCCTCCACGCCCCCGATCCGGAGATGGGCATGAGAGAGGCGATCCCAAAGCCGGGGGATCCGCCCGGGCTCCCGAAGAAGGTCCGCCGGATCGAAGGGGGCGTGGAGCTCGATGCTCAGGCGGCCGGGCGGCCCTCCGATCGGGGACGGGGTCGGCAACGCGGGGAGCCGAGCCAGGAGGAGTCGGGCCCAGTGCCCCGCCGGGGTCAGGGACCCCTGCGCCTCGAGGCCCTCACCCGGGACCCCGGCTTCCCCGTCCGCCAGGCCCGCCGGCACGAGCCGCAGCCAGTCCGACGGCTTCAGGGAGTGCGTCGCCGGATCCTCGAGAATCGGGTGGTACCGCGAGATCCAGGGGGCGAGGAGGCGGACCAGCACCGCGGGGGGAATCCCGCGATCGACGATCCGCTCGAGGGCGTCCTCCACCTGAGCCGTCAGAGGTCTCCCCGCTCCCGCGGTCCAGAGCGAGCGAAGAGCGCCGCGCGCATCGGTGATCTCGATCGCGCCCTCCTCGAGGCGAGCCCGAACCGCCGCGGTGTAGCGCGTGTCCGACCCGTCCTCCTCCGGGAGGGGCCAGCCTCCCCGCTGGTCCTCTCCGACCTCCGCGCGCAGGCGGCGCAGTCGATCCCCCCAGCGAGCGAGGTCCCGAGGGGCCTCAGCGGGGAGGAGCTCCGCCGGCAGCTCCTCGCGCCCCAGCGTGCCTCTCGCACGGTGCCTCCAGTGCTCGGGTGAGCGGCGGGCGAGGAGGAGGAACTCATCGAGGCCCCCGTCGGCGAAGCGCTGGACCTCGCCCGGAGAGGGGGCCCGACCGAGGAGGAGGATCGAGACGGACCACGCGTCCTCCAACACCCCCGGCTCGAGAAGGAGCCAGCGCCCGAGGAGGGTCGGAGGTGTCTCGACCCGCGCCACCGAACCCGCCGCTTCCGGATCGGCGCGGGGAGTCGGGGGGCGCGCGGTGCCCGACTCCGCGCGATCCGGAGTCGCGGAGGGGAGGGCGGAGATGGGAGCAGGATCCTCTCCCCGGCGACTCTCCTCCCCGCCCGGGCTCGAGAGTTGAGGGAGCGCCCATGCAGCGAGGAGAAGGGAGCAGGCGATCGCCGGGATGAAGAGCCGACGCCGGAGGGAAGGCGCAGAGGATACGGAGCCGCTGGAGACCGGCTCCTCGAAGAGGAGAGCCTCCCTCCGCCTCCCCACCTCGATCGGGCGGCCTCTCGCGGACTGACCCCGCGCACGCTCCCCGATCCCCGGAGCCGGGGCGTCTCCGTCCCCTCGCAGCTGGACGCTCAGGTCACCCAGCCCGATCGACTCCCCCTCGCAGACCTCGCCGCTGTGGACCCGGACGGAGCGGAGCGTCACCCCGTTTCGCGAGCCGAGATCGGTGATCCGCCAGCGCCCCCCCCCCAGGGGCTCGAGGAGAGCATGGCGACGGGAGATGGAAGGATGCCCGAGACGGATCTCGGCGCGGCGGCCCCGACCGAGCACCCCGCCGGTCGGCGGAACGGACACCTCGAAGCGCCCATCTCGATCCCGACCGATCAGCTCGACCAATGGGGGTCCCCCTCCCGCGCGCTCCGGATTCCCACCCCGCGCCCGACTCGACGGAGAACCGCGCTTCCGGCGGATCGGTTCCCCTCAGCGGTCCGCGGAGTAGTAGGGGTTGGTCCCGGAGGCGTGATCGGTCGCGTCGAAGATGTTGCGCACCTGAGGCAGCCGCTGACGGATCAGCTGCTCGACCCCCTGCCGAAGGGTGACCGAGGCCATGCCGCAACCCTGACAGCCGCCCCCCATCGAGACATAGAGATCCTGCTCCTTGACGTCGGTCACCTCGATGAACCCGCCGTGAGACGCGACCATCGGGTTGATCTCCTCGTTCAGAAGATTCTGCACCTCGACGAAGAGCTCCTTCTCGTCCGCATCCATCGGGCGACGGGCAGCCTCCTGGATGCGGTCGAGCTCCTCGAAGTGCTCTCGGACCGCGGCCTCGGCCGCCGGCACGATCTCGTGCCAGGGCTTGCCGGGCACCGGCTTGAGGAGGGTGATCGCGGCGTCCTGGATGAGGACCGCCTCGAGGCCGCCGATCTCGAGGATCGCGCGCCCCAGAGGTGAGCTCTCCGCCTCCTCGGGGGTGCTGTAGTACTCCGGACTCGAGGCGATCGTCCGATCCACTCGCAGGACGGCGGTGTCGGAGTCGTCGGAAACGGGATCGATCTCGATCCGCGGGCTCGCGGTCATGGGTTCCTCCGGTCGATTCTTGGGCTCCCCGGGGTCCGCGCCGCCGTGGGGGCGGCGGCGCTCCTGACATTCCATTCGATCAGTCCACCCGCCGCGGGACAAGCACTCCCGGTCCCGGAAGGCGGTCCACGCCCCCTGTTTCGGGACTCCCGTTCACTAGGCAACGCCCCCACAGGCCCTATCATTGGGGGGGCCTGAAACAGGCTCTGCCTATCGGAACGGTCAAAATCCCGCGCGTCGATTCATGTCGGTGCAGGTCGGTCCGGACCTGCCCTTCGCTGGAGCGCCCCTCCCGCTCACGATTGACGCGAGAAGCCCATCCCACGCTCCCCCTCTCTCGGCTGGGGGCCGTGTATGTGACGTGAAGCCATGCTCGCCAGACTCCTCATCGCCCTCCTCCTCGTCATCGGACTGATGCCGATCGCGACCGGGCCCCGGCTCGGCGCCCAGAACTGCGCGCCGAGCTGCTGGGTCCTGACCGGCCAGATCCTCGATGAGCAGGGCGAACCCATCGCCGGGGTCGATCTCGACCTCATCGATCCGCTCGGGCCCACCGACATCGGACTCAGCGGGGATGTGACCGCCCCGGACGGGTCGTTCAGCGTCACGATCACCGAGACGATCATGGTCGGCTTCTACGAGCTCCGCCTGAGCCCGGATCCCACCGGCAACCTCTTCCCCCTGACCGCTCCGGACATCTTCCTCGGGGGCGACACGCAGGTCGGGAGCTTCACGCTGCAGTCCGGCAGCCGCCTGAGCGGTCGGGTCGTCGACGAAGCGGGGAGCGGGCTCGAGTTGGTCGACATCGACTTCCACGATCCGGTGAGCGGTCTGCTGATTCCCACCAGCGCCGACATCACCGATGCCGATGGCTTCTTCTCGGTTCTGGTCGCACCCGCCAGCTACGACATCGAGTTCCGCACGACGATCGGCACGAACGGCGGACCCTATGTCCCCGTCGACCTCGCCGATGTCTCCCTCTTCGGAGATGTCGCCCTCGGCGATGTTGTCTTCGCGGATGGGCACCCCCTCCTCGGGCGCGTGCTCGACGAGTCGGGATCGCCCCTCGTCGGCGCGGACATCGATGTCCGGAATCCCCTGACCGGTCTGGCCATCTCGACCCCGGGGGACAACACCGACGCCGCCGGGAACTTCATCGTGAACGCCCCGTCAGGAGACTGGATCATCGAGATCGACCCGCCCGCCGGCCTCTCCCTCGTGCCCCGATTCGTCGAGACCACGGTTCTCCCGGGCACCGACACCGACCTCGGGGACCTCGAGCTCGCCGGCGGAGTGAGCTTCTCGGGGAAGACCGTGAACCCGACGGGCCAGCCGGTCCCCGATGTCGACCTCGACTTCGTCATCGCCGCGACGCAGATCGAGATCCCGACCGCTCACGACAACGCCAACGCCTCGGGTGACTTCGATGTCCAGGTCGAGCCCGAGATCTACGATGTGCAGTTCCGTCCCCCGTTCGCCTCCGGGTTCGCGCCCGTCGTGCTGGAGTCGATCTCCGTCACGAGCGACCTGGGTGTGGGCCTTGTCCCACTGCCCATCGGCCGTTCCCTCACGGGGACCGTGACCGACGGAGGGACCCCGGTCCCCGGCTGTCGGGTGACGCTCGAGATCGCAGGGACCGGCCTCGGCGCCTACACCTTCGGGAACCGGACCGACGCGAGCGGCGCCTTCGCGATCCGCCAGGTCCCGGGAATCTACGATGTGACGGTCTCCCCGCCGGCCTTCGTGGGCATCTCCCCGGTCACCTTCGCCGGGGTCGACCTCCTGACCGACTCGGTTCTCAACGTGGACCTCGCCGCTCCAAGCCCTCCTCCGGTCGCCCTCATCGGCTGCTCGGCCACGGGCCCGGACACGCTCATCACCTGGACGAACGGCGCGGGCGACTACGATGCCATCGAGGTCTCCCGCGGGGGGAGCGTCGTCGGCATCGTCGATGGGAGCAGCGAGAGCTTCGCCGAGTTCGCCCTCCCGGCCGGGACGCATCACTACGAGGTCCTGCCGCTCCGCGCGGGGCTCTCCTGCACCCCGGCGACCTGCAGCGTGGATGTGCCTCAGATCCCGACGGGCGTGTTCCTCCGAGGAGACGCGAACGCGTCCGGAGCGATCGACATCGCGGATGCGATCTCGATCCTCTCGTTCCTCTTCCAGGGGGGCGCGGCCCCCGGGTGCGCCGATGCGGCGGATGTGAACGACAACGGTACCGTGAACATCGCGGACGCCGTCGTGCTCCTCGCGCACCTCTTCGTCGGCGGCGTCGACCCGGCGGCTCCCTATCCGCACCCCGGTCCGGATCCGACCTCCGACGGTCTGCCCGCCTGCCCCTGACGCGCAGTCGGGGTGATCCCCGCCCGGGCGTCCCCTCTCCCGATCAGTTCGAGTTCGACTTCACCGGTCGGAAGGGGTGGACCCACGCCGCGAAGGCCTGGGGGCTCCTCGACTGCACCCAGAGGCGCCCCCTCCCCTCGAAGCGGAGGATCAGCTGATCGGAGAAGAGGAAGGAGCGGATCTTCCGGGCGCGCTTCATGCCATAGCTCAGAGCGGGCTCCCAGGCGACGGCGAAGCCGTTGTCCACGACATACTCCCCGTCCACCTCGATCTCCTCGATCCCCCCGTAGCTGTTGAAGAAGAGCTCTCCCGTCCCGGTGACGCGCAGGACGAAGAACCCCTCGTTGAACAGCCCCCTGAGGCCATCGAACTTCGAGTCGCACTCGACATCCCCGGTCGAGGCGAGGTAGGCCCCCTTTTGGAGGAAGAGCTCCCCGCCGATCGATCCCATGTCGACACGACGAATGTCCCCCGCCGCGCCGGGCGCGAGGGCGAGCCGCGCCTCCTCCGCCTCGGTCGAGTACGTGTTCTGGAAGAAGCTCTCGCGGGTCAGCAGTCGTCGCCGGAGCCCCTGCAGGAGCCCCCCGCGGATCCCGGTGCGCATCCTGACCTCCGGGTCCATCCACGCGAGCGCCCCCGCCTCGCTCCTCACCTCCTCGCCCCGGCGAAGGGTGAACTCCACGAGGCTGTAGGAGGGGCCCTGCTCGATCGAGTGCTCCATCAGTTCTTCCTCTCCGGCAGCATCGGTCCGAGGGACTTCCCGAACTCGTTCGCCGCGTGCGACTGCACCCAGACCCGTCCCCGCCCGGAGAAGTGGAGGACCACACCCTCCCCGGAGAGGAAGGACTGCAGCCATGACCCGGCCGCCTTGCCGACCCGGTACTCGAGCGTGCTCTCGAACGCGACGAGGTGACCGGTGTCGATCACCATCTCCCCCTCGACTTCGAGCTCCTCGAGACGGCCGAAGGCCGAGACGAGGAGTGACCCGGTGCCGCGCGCGAGGAGGAAGAAGAGGGACTCGCCCGTGAAGAGGCCCTTGAGGCCCTGGAACTGCGTCTCGAGCTCGACCTCCGGGGAGGAGCCGAGGTAGGAGCCCCCGGAGGTGATCCAGTCGACGCTCCCGTCGAGCTCGATCACGCGGACATCCCCCGGGAGCGTCGGGGCGAGCCCCACCTCCCCGGGACCCTGCTCCGCGCGGTAGGTGGAGAGGAAGAAGCTGTCGCCGGCGAGGAGCCGCTTCGCCGCGCGCAGCACGCCCCCCTTCCCCCGCGAGCGCGTCGTGACATCGATGTCCACCCCGTCGCTCGTGCGGTACATCGCGCCCGACTCCGAGACGAAGCTCTCTCCCGCCTCCAGATGGACCAGCGCGGAGCGGAAGCCGCCGGAGGACTGAAGATCGATCCTCATGCCGATTCTCCCCTCAACCCCGCAGGAACGGGGTGACCCACTGCGCGAGCGCCGAGGCGTTCCGCGACTGGAGGTAGATCCGCCCCCGCCCGGAGAAGCCCAGCAGGAGCCCCTCACCGGAGAAGAGGGTCTGCTTCACGCCCCCCGCCCCGCGGAGGCGGTAGCCGACGGTCGGCTCGAAGGCGCAGACGTGACCGGTGTCGACGAGCAGGTCGCCGTCGAGCTCCCGCTCGACGAGGCCGCCGAAGGCGCTGAACCACACCTCACCACTCCCGCTCGCCTCGATCAGGAACGGACCGGAGCCGGAGAGGAAGCCCCGGGACCCGTAGAAGCGGGTCCGCAGGTCGATGCCGTCGGTCGCGGCGAGGAAGGTGCTCGGGGAGAGGAAGAGCTTCCCATCGTCGAGGCGGGCGCTCGTGACGGCGCCGGGGAAGGTCGGGGCGATGCCGACCGCGCCGGGCGCTCCCGCGGTGTACTCCGTGATGAACATCGAGGTCCCACCGAGGAGCTTCCTCGCGACGGAGCGGACCACTCCACCGAGCAGCCGCCCGCGGAGCTCGAGATCCCCCTGGTACCAGTTCATCGCGCCGGAGGCCGCGCGGACCACATCCCCCGGATCGAGGTCGAAGCGGACCTCTCCGTAGTCGGGGTTTCCGTCGATCGTGCTCCTCAAGGCTCGCTCCTTCCGCGGTCGGACCTCTCACCCGGGCAGGATAGCGAATCGCCGCCGGCTTGCGGGCGGTCCCGTCGAAGTCGGTCCCCGCGGTCGAGGCGCGGGGGCTTCCGGCACCGGGATCCTATGGAGCTCAGAGCCGGGCGTGGCGCGGCTCGAGGAGCTCCACCGGCAGTCCGGCGACCTCCCGGAGGGCGGCCGTGACGTACTTCTCGATCATCTTGCCCCGCCACTGCGGCGCGAAGTCGGTGTTGCCGAGGGGATTCGCGCCATCCGCCTTGCGCGCGATCGCCGCCGCCTCCGCGATCGTCTCCTCGGTCAGCGGACGGCCGGAGATCGCCTCGATGCTCGCGGTGCAGCGGACCGGGCGCGACCCCACCGAGCCGAGCCAGATCTCCACCGAGTGGTCCGCCCGGGCGACGACGGCGGCGCTCAGGACCCCGAAGTCGATGCTCCCCCGTCGGCGCAGCTTCCAGAAGGCGGCGCGCTCCCCGGCCGGGGGGGGGAGCTTCACCTCGACGAGGATCTCGTCCGGTCGCTTGGTGAGGTAGTCCATCCCATCGTCGTGGAAGAGGTCGGCGAGAGAGAGCTCTCGGCGCCCCTCGCTCGAGGCGAGCACGATCGTCGCGCCGAGCGCGCAGAGCATCGGAACGGAGTCTCCGCTGGAGACCGCCCAGCAGCGGGGGGAGCTGGGCGCGACCCAGCAGGTCTCTCCCTCGGCCTTCATGCAGTAGGAGATGCTGCGGCGCCACTCCTCGTTCTGGTTGTAGTAGGTGCAGCGGGTGTCGAGGCAGAGGTTGCCGCCGATGGTCCCCGTGTTCCGCAGCACCGGGCTCGAGATGCTGGCGACGGCGGTCGCGAGGGCGGGGTGCCGCTCCCGCACGCGCGGATCCCGGGTGACCGCGTCGAGGGTCGTCGTCGCGCCGATGGCGAGTCCGCCCCCGGAAGTCTCGCAGATCCCGGAGAGCGCTTCGATGCGACGCAGGGAGACCACCGTCTTCGCCGACTGGTGACGCCGCTTCATGTTCGGCCAGAGGTCCGTCCCCCCGGCGACGATCCGCGTCCCCGCGGGGTCCCGGGCGAGGATGGCCGCGGCCTCCTCGATCGTCTTCGGAGCGTGGAACGCGAAGCTCGGAAGCCTCAGCATCAGCTCCCCCCCTTCTCGCGGAGCGCCTGCTTGCGCTCGGTCATGGTGCCGGTCCCCTTGCGGACCCCGGCCTCATCGATGTTGATCGCCTTGCCGTCCCCGCCCTGGGCGGGCGTCGGGACGAGGAGGGGGACGCCGAAGTCGACCTCGGGGAAGCGCGCCGGCCCGAAGCGGGCCTCCTTCCCCTTCCGCTTCGCCTCGAGCGCCGAGAGGACCATGTGCGGATGGATCGGCACCTGGTCGACCCGGACCCCCACCGCATCGAAGATCGAGTTCGCGACCGCCGGCATCATCGGGAGGAGAGGGCCCTGCCCGACCTCCTTCGCGCCGAAGGGGCCGTTGGGGTCGGGGTCCTCGATGATGTAGCTGGTCACGGTGGGCATGTCGTCGAAGGTGGGGCTCTTGTACTCGAGCAGCGAAGGGTGCTTGTGGACGAGGGCATTGGAGAGCCGCTTCGGGAGACGACGGAAGACCTGCTCCTCCATGATCGCCTCCCCGAGCCCCATGTAGACGGAGCCCTCGATCTGACCCATCACGAGCGCCGGATTGATGCACTTCCCGACATCGTGCGCCATCCAGACATGCTCGACCCGGTACACGCCGGTCTCCGGATCGACGACGGTCTCGACCACCGCCGCCGAGTAGCTGTAGGCGGGAGATGGTCCGACCCCCGCGCCGCGGTACCGCCCGGGAGAGCGGGGAGGGATGTAGCTGCCGGTGGTGCCGAGGGTGCCGAATCGGGACTCCGCGGCGATCACCGCGTCCTGGAACGACATCCCCTTCTCGGGGTCCTCCCCATCGAAGACGCGGCGGTCCGCGAAGATCAGGCGCCCGACCGGGACACCCAGCTCCTCCGCCGCGCCCTTCGCCACGAGGTCTCGCGCCCGCTCCGCCGCCTGGACCGCGGCGTTCCCCGCCATCAGCGTCACGCGGGACGAGTAGCTGCCGAGATCCACCGGGGTGAGGTCGGTGTCCGCCACGCAGAGGCGGATGTCCTTCAGGTCGATCCCCAGGATCTCCGCGACCACCGCGGCGACGACGGAGTCGGAGCCCTGCCCGATCTCCGTCTCTCCGCAGAAGGCCGCGACCCCGCCCGACCGGTCCAGCTTCAGCTGCACTCCGCTCTGGGGCATGTGGTTCCAGTAGATCGGAAGGCCCGCGCCGCTCAGGTAGGAGCCGCAGGCGAGGCCGAGCCCGCGCCCCTCGGGCATTCGGCCGTGGCGCTCGCGGAAGCCGCTCCCCTCCACCACCGCCTCGATGCACTTGCCGAGCCCCATGGAGCCGATCTTGAGCCAGTTCGAGGTCACGGAGCCGGCGGGGGCGAGCTGCTTCAGGCGCAGGTCCGCCGGGCAGAGGTCGAGGGCGTGGGCGATCTTGTCGAGGTGGACCTCGTAGCCGAAGCGCGGCTGCGGCGTGCCGTGTCCCCGCTTCGGACCGCAGGGCGGCTTGTTGGTGAACGCGCGGATCGAGTCGAACCGGTAGTTCGGGAGGTCGTAGGTCACGGTCTGGAGCGCCCCCGTGTAGTAGGTGCTCGCGACCCCGTAGCTGCCGTACGCCCCCCCGTCGAGGGCGGTGCGCAGGTGCTGCCCGACGAGGGTCCCATCCCGCTTCACCCCGGTCTTCATGTGCATCAGCACCGGGTGACGGCCCCGGTGACAGTAGAAGACCTCCTCCCGCGAGAGGCTGATCTTCACCGGCCGCCCGAGCTTCAGCGCCATCTTCGCGGCGCAGATCTCATGGTTGAAGGGGTCGGACTTGCCGCCGAAGCCGCCCCCGTTCGGGGTCGCGATGACGCGGATCCGTGAGGCCGGGAGATCGAGGACCTTCGCGAGGGAGCGGTGGAGGTAGTGCGGCGTCTGGGTCGACGAGTACACGGTGACGCGGTCGGTCTCCTCGGTGAGGGCGACGGTCGCGTGCTGCTCCATCGGCAGGTGGGTGTTCCCCTCGAAGTAGAGGGTGTCCTCGAAGATCTCGTCCGCCTCCTCGAAGGCGGCCTCCACATCGCCGAACTCCATCGAGAGCTTCTTGTGGAGGTTGCCCTCGTCCCCGTAGTCGTGGATCCGGGGCTCCGGGTTGGCGACCGCCTCCTCCACCGACGCGATGGTGGTGAGGGCGCGGTACTCCACCTCGACCGCCAGCGCCGCCTCGTAGGCCTGCTCCTCCGTCAGCGCCGCGACGGCGACGACGGGGTCGCCGACGAAGCGGACCCGGTCGACGCAGAGCGCGTGCTCGTCCTGGCTCACGGGGAGAATGCCGAAGGTGTTCGGCATGTCCGCGCCGGTGAGGAACCCGAGGACTCCCGGCATCGCCGCGGCCCGCGCCGTGTCGATCGAGGCGATCTCCGCGTGAGGCATGGTGGAGCGGACCAGCTTCATGTGCACCATGCGCGGGAAGCTGAGGTCATCGGCGAAGCGGGTCTGCCCGGTCACCTTGGCGCGGCCATCGACCCGGCGGAACGGAGTCCCGACGAGGCGCAGGGCGTCCCCGTTCTTCGGATCGTGCGGCGCTCCGACCGCGGCGTCGGAGGGGCTCTTCACCTCAGGCATCGCCGCCCTCCTCCCCCGGGAGCGGGGTCCCGTGGATCGCGGTTCGCGGTGGACGGAACTCGTGATCCCCCCGCATTCGCGCCGCGGCCCACTCGACCCCCTCGAGGATCTTGTGATAACCGGTGCACCGACACAGGTTCCCCGCGAGGGCCTCGACGACCTGCTCGCGCGTCGGAGCCGGGTTCTCCGCCAGCAGCCCCTTGGCCGCCATCAGGATCCCCGGCGTGCAGTAGCCGCACTGGGCCGCGCCGAGGTCCGCGAAGGTCTCCTGGAGAGGGTGGAGCTCGTTCCCCACCATCATCCCCTCGACCGTCTCGATCGCGTGCCCTTCGCACTCGGCGGCGAGCTCGAGGCAGCTGAGGACGGGGCGGCCGTCGATGAGGACCGTGCAGGTGCCGCACTCCCCCAGCTCGCAGCCGTGCTTCGTGCCGGTGAGGTCGAGTCCCTCACGGAGCACCTCCAGCAGGGTGTGGTGGACGGGATGCGCGATCACGCGCTCCTCACCGTTCACGCTCAAGGTCGAAGTGACCACGCTGTCGGACATCGAACCCCCTCGGGAGGATGTCCGGGTCGGGCGCGGGAGGCCCGCGCCGAGCCCGGGAATGGTCGCGCCCGCGGGGGGCGCGGCGGCCGGCTCCCTGCCCGACGGGGCGGGCCGGCTGCGATGGACGAAGATGAGCGGCGGAGCTCCAGCCGCCGCACCGATCAGACGACCGGGGTCGCCTCGCCGGGTCCGGGGACCTCGGCCTCGGTCCCGATGATCCGGTTCCGCTCGTCGACACGGATGACGCGCGACGAGTGCCGCCTCGCCTCCTCATCCGCGAGCTCCACCCAGCTGGCGATGATCACCAGATCCCCGGGGCGGTTCTGATGGGCCGCCGCACCGTTGATGCAGACCACCCCGGAGCCGGCCGAGCCCTCGATCGCGTAGGTGATGACCCGCGTGCCGCGGGTGATGTTCCAGATGTGCACCTGCTCTCCGGGCAGGATGTCCCCGGCCTCGAGCAGGTCCCGGTCGATGGAAACGCTTCCCTCGTAGTGGAGATCGGCGTGGGTGACCGTCGCGCGATGGATCTTGGCGTGGAGCATTGTCCGGCGCATCGACCCCCCTCCCCAAGTGCAGGACGGCCCCCGCCTGAGGGGAGCATCGCCCGATCCGGGATTCTAGCCCCGCGGGCAGGCGGGGAAACCGAAAGCG
>JAFMMO010000077.1 GCA_017859655.1 Pseudomonadota bacterium
AGTGAAGCGGTCGATGTCGTCCTCGTCCATCGGGCCTTCTCCCTCCGCTCCGGTCGCTGCGGTTGCCGCTTTTTCCGCGCCTCTCTACCATACCCCCACGGAGGTGCGCCATGTCCCATTCGATCGCGTTCATCAATCAGAAGGGCGGGGTCGGGAAGACGACCCTCGTCGCCAATGTCGGGGCCTGGTGGGGACGGCAGGGCTACCGAGTCCTCCTGATCGATCTCGATCCCCAGGCGCATCTCACCCTGCACTTCCACTCGGGGATCGACGAGGACCGCCGCGAGCGGAGCAACATCTATCGGGTGCTGCGCGGGGAGTGCGCGTTCGCGGAAGCGGTCCAGCCGCTCCCGGACGAGATGGTCTCCATCGTGCCGAGTCACATCGACCTCTCCGCCGCGGAGTGGGAGCTGGGGCAGGAGGTTGGCCGCGAGGTCATCCTCCGTGATCTCCTCGGGGCGTTTCTGGAGGAGGAGCCCTACGACATCATCCTCGTCGACTGCCCCCCGAGCCTTGGCCTCCTCTCCCTGAACGCCCTCGCGGCGGTTGACGATGTGGTGGTGCCGGTTCAGGCCGAGTTCTTCGCCCTCCTCGGGACCGCACAGCTGATGCGGGTGATCGAGCTGGTGCGCTCCCGTCTTCACCCCGGCCTCGAGTGGCGCGTCGTCGTGCCGACCCTCGTCGATCCGCGCACGAACCTCGGGCGGGATGTCATTCAGGAGCTCGAGGGGCATGTCCCGGGCAAGGTCACCCGGAACTGGCTCCGCAAGCGGGTGAAGGTGGCAGAGGCGCCGAGTCACGGCCGCTCCATCTTCTCCTACGCGGGGGACTCGCCGGCGGCGGATGAGTTCCGGAAGGTCTGCGACGAGATCGCGGAGCGGATCGGGATCGAGGTCCGCCCCGCGGTGGAGCCGGTGCGGTCCGACGAAGCCGACCTCGAGCCGCCGGTGGAGGAGACCGCGTCCCCTCCCCTGAGCGGGGGAGCACCGTCCGGCGGAAAGGAGACGGCGCCACCCGAGGCCGAAGCCGAGCCGACCTCCCCCACGGCCGTCGATCCTCCCTCCGGGGCGCGCTTCGAGGCGCCGATCGATCCGACCGTCCCGAAGAGCCGCCCGGCCGCGAAGGAAGATCCCGCCCCGACCCCGGCCCCTCCCGCTTCCCGGATTCCCCAGGAGGCGCATCCTCCCGCCCATCGCCTCGCCGAGGCGCCGAGCTCGGAGCCCGCGGTGGAGGACGCCCCCTGACCGTGTCCCGCACGGTCTCCGCGAGCCTTGTCCTCCTCGGTCTCCTGTCCCTCGGCCCGGTGCCGGCTCTGTCTGGTCCGGGGTCCGCCCTCGGTGGGACCGCGGCCGGGGCAGGGGACGAGGTCGAGACCCTGCACGCCGAGGGAGTCTCCCTCTACGAGCGGGGGGAGTTCCGCCGGGCGCTCGACCGCTTCGAGGCGGCGCTTCGCCTCGCCCCCGATGAGCGGGTGATCCGCATCAATCTCGGGCGGACCTGCGTGGCGATCGCCTCCCAGCTCCTCGAGGGCCCGGAGGGGGAGGACCCCCGTGCGCTCGAGCACGCCGGTCGAATGCTCCAGCGAGGCCTCCTTCACTGGGAGGGGGATGCGCTCACCCACGAGCTGCTGGCGCTCTGCGCGCTGCGACGCGGGCGTCTCTCCGAGGCGGAGCGCGCCCTCGAGGACGCGGTCGCCCGCGCCCCGGAGTCGAAGCGCGCGTGGCGGCAGCTCGGGATCGTCCGCGACCGGCGAGGCGACCTCGCCGGCGCCATCGAGGCATTGGAGCGGGCGGTCGCCCTCTCCGGCCCGTCGGATGAGCTGCAGCGAAGGCTGCGGAGGGTGCACCATGATCAGGAGACGGTTCGGGATGGGCGTCCCCTGCAGAGTCGTCGCTTCCGGGTCTTCGTGCCCCCGTCGATCCCGCTGGAGCAGGGTCGGGAGGTGCTCGCGCTCCTCGATCGCACCTCGGAGGACTTGGAGCGGCGGTGGGGCGGGGATCCTCCCGCCGGGGTCGAGGTGATCCTCTATCCACCCGGTGAGTTCTCCCGACGCACCGGGCTCTCCGAGGAGGTCGGGGGGGCCTTCGACGGCAGAATCCGGATCGCCTTTCCCGCCGAGCTCGAAGAGGGGGGCCTGGAGCTGGGGCAGGTGGTCCGCCACGAGGTCGCCCATCTTGCGCTCCACGACCTGCCGGTGGGTCTGCCGCGCTGGCTCGACGAGGGTCTCGCCCAGCTGGCCGATGGGGGGGACCGATCCGACTGGCTCGCGCGCTTTCAGGAGGCGGGCGGGGCGAGGGCGGATCGGGGGATCCTCGAGCGGGAAGCGGCGGTGCGGCCCCGCAAGGACACCACCCCCTCGAGCAGCGCGTGGGGGGGGCTCTACCGCCACTCGTATCTTCTCCTCCGGAGTCTCGAAGAGACGCACGGAGCCTTTCGGCTCGATCTCGCCGTCCGTCGGATCCGGCGCGGGAAGTCACCGGAGGCCGCATTCGAGGAGGTGTTCGGAGCGACTCCGGTCGAACTCGATCGGCGCTGGAGGGCGGCGCTTCGCGGATCTCCGCCGGAGTCTCCCGAGCGGGGAGGCGTCCCCGGGAGCGGTGAGGTTCAGGAGGAAGGGGGACGTCGCCGATAGTGGGGGGAGTGCCCTGCGGACTCCCCGCAAGGCGAAGCCCAGGAGGTCACCATGGCAAACCCCCTCTCCAAGGACGAGCTCGAGTTCGTCCAGGCGATCGAGAAGTTCAAGAAGGAGAAGGGGAAGCTCTACCCCTCCTGGACCGAGGTGCTGACGATCGTCAAGCAGCTCGGATACGTCCAGAACGCTCAGAAGAAGAAGTCGGCTCCGACTCCGAAGGCGAAGAAGAAGGTCTCGGCCGAATAGGTGGGGATCGGCGGTGGGGGGGGTGACCGACCTGTCTCACCGGTCCTGCATGTCTCACCTGTCAGGGCTGTCGGGGGGACGCTCTCGGAGCACCTTCACTATTGATCCCCGCTTCTTCGCCGGGAGAATGGACACGAAGGAGGTCGAGGGCTTCAGGTTCCCGACCTGCGTCACGAAGTCGGCCGGGTCCCGCTCACCAAGGACCGTCGAGCCGCCCCGTCCTCTCGGAAGGAGCCCGTCATGACCACTCCCGTCGAATCCCTCGACGAGATCACCCTCCGTCTGCCTGGGGAGTGGGTCCTTCTGGAGAGCTGCCGCTTTGCCGAGAACGGCGTGATCACCCACGGGTGCGTCGTCTTCAGCAGTGCGGATCGCGAGGCCGCCTACCGCGAGCTTCATCACCGGCCGAACAGCGTGGTGATCTTCACCGGCAGTCTCTCGCCGGACGAGGATCGCCCCTTTCTCGACCCGGTCGTGGGGTGCACGACCTGATCGAAGGGACTCCGCGCCCCCCCTTTCCGCCTTCGGCTTCGTGGAGGCAGCTCCTCTCCCAGCCCCAGCCCCAGCCCGGCTCGATCGGCTCCTCAGAACCCCCTCAGACGCACCTTGAGGCCGCCGAGGGCCCCTCACACGCCCTCCTCCGGCTCCTCGCCGATAAGTCGTGATGGGGGACAGGCTTCAGAGATTTCCGCCCGATGGCCATTCTGGCCCATCGGTGTTGAAGGCCTCCGAGCCCCGTGGTACCTTTCTCGGCTCTAACTCTCACCGAGATCGGGATCTAAGACGATCCCGGACTCAGGATTGTCGGCCGGCCAGCCGATACTCACGGAGTGGCCGATCGGAACCCCGCTCGAAGGGGTTTCGGACTCCGCAGGTGGGGTTGGAAGCCTCGCCAGTCGCTCCGGCTCTCCTCACACGAGGGCCGCGGGCGGCGGAGCTCTCGTCATCTCTCCTTCCCGGCTTCGGCTGGATGGGAGGGGTGGGCCGACCGCGAATCGCGCCGTGAAGACGGCGGCGGGTGGAAGGAAGGTTCCCCTCCATGAGGACCGTCACGAAGCGGGATCTCGTCCAGGCGATCGCCGAGGATACGAACGTCCAGCAGCAGAAGGCGAAGGAAGTCATTCAGTGCTTCCTCGACCGCATCATCGAGGAGCTCGCGAACGGCAACCGCCTTGAGTTTCGGGACTTCGGGGTCTTCGAGCCGAAGGCCAAGGCGCCGCGCATCGCCCGCAATCCTCGCACGGGGGACAAGATCAGCGTCCCCGAGAAGATCACGGTGAAGTTCAAGGCGGGTCGCATGATGAAGGAGAAGCTCCAGAAGGACGATGAGGCGGCGAGCGCTGCGCCCGGCGCCCCTCCGGAGGCTCCCGCGGCTCCCTGAGCCGACGCGTCTCTCCGCCCTCCCCCGGAGGACCCGATCGTTGACCGAAGCGCGCCGCCCCACACCTCCGTCCGAGGGCGCCCCGGCCCGCATCCCTCTCAGCCGCCCCATCATCGATGAGGTGGACCGGAGGGCGGTCCTCGAAGTCCTGCAGGGCTCCACCCTCGCCCTCGGTCCTCGCGCGCAGGAGCTCGAGGAGCGCTTCTCTTCGCGCCTCGGTGCCTCCTGCGTCCTCGTCTCGAGCGGGACCGCCGCGCTTTTCCTCGCGCTGCGCGCCCTCGGCGTCCGGGGGGGCCGGGTCCTCACCCCCAGCTACGGCTTTGTCGCCACCGCCCATGCCATCTCTCTCGCCGGGGCCACCCCTCACTTCGTCGATGTCGACCCCCGGCACGGGTGCATCACCCCGGAGACCCTCGAAGAGGCGGGAGCCGGGGAGGTGAGCGCCGTCCTCCCGGTCCATGTGTTCGGGACTCCCGCGCCGGTCGTCGAGATCCGTGATTGGGCGGTCTCTCGCGGGGTGCCCCTCATCGAGGATGCTTGTGAGGCCCTCGGGACGCTCTGCGCCGGACTCCCGGCGGGGACCATCGGAGACGCGGGGACCCTCGCGTTCTATCCGAACAAGCAGATGACGATGGGGGAGGGGGGGCTCGTCATTCTCCGCGATCCGGGAGTGGCGGAGCGCGTGCGTCGCCTCCGGAATCAGGGGCGGACTCCGGGCGTCATGACCTTCGAGGGGGAGGGTTTCAATTTCCGGATCACCGAGATGCAGGCGGCGCTGGGGCTCGCGCAGCTGTCGCGAGTGGACGAGTGGAACGCCCGCCGCTCCGCCCTCGCCGCCGAGTATCGGGAGGCGTTCGCGGCAATGCCGGGGGTGGAGACCTGGGCCCCGATCTCTCCCGACCGTCGCCGGGCCGGCGACCAACGCAGCTGGTTCACCTTCCCCATCTTTCTCAAGGACACGGCAACCCGGGACCTCGTCTCCGCCCGTCTCGCGACCCTCGGCATCGAGACCGCGCCCTACTTCCCGGCGATCGATCGGATCGATCCCTACCGTCGGAGCCCCCGCTCTCCCGAGTCGCTCCCGGTGACCACCTCACTCTCGGGGCGGGGGCTGGCGCTGCCTTTCCATGCCGGCCTGACCGTGGAGGAGCGCCGGAGCGTCGTCGAGGCGGTCGGACGCGCCCTGCACCCGGTCTGAGCCTCCTCCTGGGCGCCCTTTCCCTCTTCGGTTTCCCCCATTCGGCGGCTAGACTGTTGCTTGGGGGCGCTCCAGCGCTTCGAAGGGCGGGGGTCCCCCCGGGCGGACGGGCCGCTCCTCCTTCAGACCGGAGACTGCGGACATGCACGAAGCCAACTCTCGCCGAGCCTCCGCCGAGTTCCCAACGGGGGACTCCGATGCCTCTCGTCTTCGGGATCCCGCCTCCGAGTCGCCGGAAGAGGATCGCCGCTGGGTCGAGGAGGCGCGCCTCGGGGATCCCCGCGCCTTTGAGCGACTCGTCGAGAAGTATCAGGATCGGGCCATCGCCGTGGCGCGGAGGTTCGTAAGAGACGAGGAGCTGGCGCGCGATGTCGCGCAGGAGGGTTTCGTCCGGTTGTATCGGTCTCTCCACCGCTACGACCCTGAGCACCGCTTCTACACGTGGTTCTACCGAATCGTGGTGCACCTCGCGATCGACGCCACTCGGCGCAGGACACGCGTTCGAGACCTGCTCGAGGCGCGGGCGAGGGAGCCGTCTCCGACCGTTCCCGACCCCGCCTGCTCACTCGAACAAGCGGAGCTCCGGGAGAGGGTCGCCGTCACCCTGGAGCAGGTGCCACTCAAGTACCGCATGCTTCTCGTGTTGCGGGACCTGGAGGGGTTCTCCTCGAAGGAGATCTCGGAGATCTCCGGCTCGAATCACGCGACGGTCCGCTGGCGCCTCCATCGGGCCCGCGAGATCTTTCGAGGGCACTGGGAGCGCGGCGAGGGCGGATCGGCCCGCGACGCGAACCCAACAGAGGGGACCGGCGCCCCCGGGAAGGTGCGTGAGCGGTGAATCGATTCGATCGCAACCCCGCCGACTCCTCTCCCCTCGCCGGGAGCCGGGCTCTCCCGGACTGGACGTGCGAGACCGCAGAGCGGTTCCTCTCCTCACCCCCCTTCCAGGGAGAGGGGTCGATTCCCACGCCTCTCCGTCAGCACCTCGCGCGTTGCTCCGCGTGTCGCCGCGAGGCCGAGGGGGCACTCCGCGTCGGTCCACTCCTGCGCCGGGCCCTCGGCCCCGCGAGCCTTGAAGGGGCGTCCACGCTCGACCCGCGGGAGTCCGCCCTCTTTCGACGCGGGGTTCGCGCCTCGATCCTCCAGGAGCCCGTTCCGGTGCGTCGACTGGAGAGACGCGGTTTCACGGGGGCCGCCGCGGCGGTCCTCCTCATTCTGGTGCTGTCGCTCAGCCTTCTCGATTTCCCCCGCGCTGCCTTCTCCCCCGTCGAGACGGCGGAGTCCGGCGACGAGGGGCTGAGTCTGCTCCCGGACGGCGAGCCGTCGGGGAGAGCACTGTTCGGCGGAGACTCGTCGAGCTCCATGATCGAGGCCGCCAGCCTGCGCGCCGCCGCGCTTCGATCGGTCGACTTCCTCTCCGCGCCCCCGCCCGGGATCTACTCTCCGGCCCGCTTCATCCCGAGTGGGCAGGCGCCTCGCGGGGCCGCCCGGGAGGTCCGCTTTTGAGGTTTTCCCCCACTGCGCCCACGCTGCTTCTGAGCCTCCTCCTCTTCGGGGTGCTCGCGCCCGTCGGGGCGAGCCTGGGGCAGGACGACGATCTCGATCGTCTCGATCGGAACCTCCGCAATCTCGCAGATCGACTCCGACCTTCGGTGGTCGAGATTCTCGTGCTCGAAGGGCCTTCGAGCCCGGTGGGGGTGGAGGAGGGCGAGCCTCCTCGGGTTCTCCAACGGGCCTCCGGTCTCGTCGCTTCCAGCCGGGGCGAGGTCGTGACCATCCTCGACGCTCTGGTGCAGGCCCCGGACCGCGGGTCGAGCGGGGCGCCCCGCGTCCGGGTCAATTTCCACGATGGATCGACCTCGGTGGGCTCGCTTCTCGGGCGGGACTCCCTCACCGGGATCACCCTGCTCCAGACGAGCGGCGAGCGCCGGCGTCCGGTGAGGGTGTCCAGCCGTCCCCTCGCGGTGGGATCCACGGTGGTCTCCGTCGGCGCGGACTCCTTTTCGCTGGGGGTCGTCTCCGATCCAGCGCGCGGGGTCTCTCTGGGCGGCTATGAGTTCCCGAGGGGAGTCGTGACCTCGATCCCCGCTGGCGCGGGGGATCGGGGAGGGGTGCTCGCCGATGTGCGGGGACGCCTCGTCGGAATCCTGGCCTATTCCCTTGTGGATTCCAGCGCGGGCCAGCGGTCCGGTCAGCGGACCGTTTCGCCGGCAGCGGGCGCCTCGCCGGGCGCCGCGAAGGACGGGACGGTCGGCTCGACGTGGAGTGCCCCACGCCTGGAGAGGCGACTCGCCACCAGCGCTGAGGGGGATCTCGTGGCGATCCCCAGCGATCTCCTCCTCAGGATCCTCCGGGACCTGCGAAAGGAGGGGGTGGTCCAGCGCGGCGCGATCGGGGCGGGCTTCAAGCTCTTCCAGAACTCGGGGCGGCGCGACACCGATCATGACCACGATGGTGATCACGACCATGACCACCGGTGGGCTGGGCACTGGACCCTCTGCGTCGAATCGGTGACCCCCGGCGGGGCCGCGGCGGCTGCGGGTCTGGTTGTCGGAGACCTCATCCAGTCCGTGGGAGGTCGGGAGATCCGGGAGTCCGCCGATCTGCTCTGGTTCCAGGAACTGGTCGAGTTTGGAAGGATCGGGTCGATCCTCAAGCTGCAGGTCCTTCGGCTGACGCCGGGGGGCATCGATCGCCGGAGCATCTTGCTCCAGACCGTCAGCTCGACCCGCGAAGGGGCGGACGAGGACGCCGAGAAGGCCGGTCGTCGCCCCTGAGCCGGGTGACAGCCCGAGACCTCGCAACCTCCTCCTGCCCCCCGCGGTTCGGGGCCTTGCTCCCCCGGGGGAACCCGCTACCCTCGGCGCTCATGAGGCGACGGGGCTGTAGCTCAATTGGTTAGAGCAGTGCGCTCATACCGCATCGGTTCCAGGTTCGAGTCCTGGCGGCCCTACTCCTCCCCCTTGCTTCACCTGCGTGGTCTGGCGCTTCCCCGCGAACCGCGAGGTCCATTCCCCTCTCGGAGCCCCTTGGGTTACACTCCTGAGATCCTGCGGATGGAACGGGCGCACTCGCGACTGCGCCCTCCCTGCACGGATCCCGACGATCCCGCGCCGCATCGGGGAGCTTCCCGTGCCCGGGTCGAGGGCCTGTTCGATCGATGGGAGAGCGCCAGCCATGAAGCCGAATCGTATTCTCGTCCGCCCTTCGGGTGCCACCGGCACCCCCTCCACCCCGATCCGGATCCCCGGAGAGGTGGTCGAAGGAAAGATCTCCGGTTTCGACGGGGATGATGTCCTCGTCGATGTCGAAGGCGGGGGCAAGGCGGTCATTCCTCGCACCGACTTCAAGTCCTTGCCAACGGTGGGGGACGCGATCTCGGGCACCTACCTCATCGACGACCGCGCGCTCGGAGCGGCGATCCTGACCTGTCAGGTTCCCGAGACGGAAGTCGCCGCGGGCGGCGTTCGCCCCGGCATGTTCGTCAAGGGGGCCGTCGTCGAAGCGGGCAAGCCCGGCCTCCGAATCCGGGTGGGGGAGACGCTCGGGTTCATTCCCGCCTCGCAGCTGCCGGCCGGTGTGCTGCGGGAGCCGGGCAAGCTGCTGCGGCAGGATGTCGCGGCGGTCGTCGTCGATGTCCGGAAGGGGGAGATGTCCCTCAGCCTCCGGACCGTGCTCGATCGGCGGAAGCAGCGCCAGGAGCAGCAGCGGCTGGCTTCCTTCCACGAGGGCCAGCGTCTCTCCGGGACGATCGTACGCAAGACCGACTTCGGCTTCTTCGTCGACATCGGGGGGGTGGACGGACTCCTGCACATCTCCCGACTCGAGCGCCACAACGAGCAGCGCAAGGGTCACGGCGAGGAGCCGGTGGCGCTGGAGGTCCAGCAGTCGGTCGAAGTCGTCATCAGCAGGATCGACCCGGATCGGCAGCGGATCGGGCTCGATCTCCCGGATCCGCAGGATCCGAGTGCCGGCTACGCCCCGACGCAGGACTCCGCGTCCGCGGACGAGGTGACCGGAATCCTCCGGGACCTCTCTTCCGAGGGCGCGAACGTCTTCGTGGTCGACGAGGGGATCGAGGGCTTCGTGAGCAGCGCCCGCTTCGGCGGTCAGTCTCCCCGCCCCGGGGAGTTGCGCCGATTCCGGATCGTGTCGAGGGACGCGGTCACGGGGCGCCTCGAGCTCTCCCTCTCCCTGCGCGCTGAAGATGAAGAGGACGACGACTTCTGATCCTCACGACTTCTTGGTTCGTGGAGCGCGGCCCCCCTCCCGAACGGGGAGGGGGGCCGCGCGTCCGTTTCGGGGGGCCGGCCGGGCGGAAACGCCGTCATTGAGTAGCAAGATGCTGTCTTGCAAGGGTTTGCGCTCGTGGGGGTGCCGGAGGCTCGCTCGCGGGGTAGTCTTCTCCATGGAGCCCTTCTTCCGGGGCTTCAGGAACGAGGCTTGCCATGCGCATTCGGTCCTGGACTCAGGTTTCCCGTCCCGCCCCCGGCTCCTTCTCTCACTTCGGGGGGCTGTGGGAGTTCCAGCTGAAGAGCGGGGAGCAGACCCCCCGCCACTCCCAGGGGAGCGAGGAGATCATCGTCGCCCTCGAGGGGGAGGGGGTCGTCACCCTCGCGGGGCAGCCGATCCCCCTTCAACCGGGGGAGGTCGTCTGGGTTCCGGCCCGGACCGACCACTCCATTGGAAATGCCAACGGGGCCACCCTCCGGGGGCTCTCGATGGAGATCTCCCTAACTGGTGCCGAAGAAGAGACTTCCGGTGACGAGAAGGTCAGCGAGAGTGACCTGGAGTCGATCATCGACTCCATCCCCGATCAGGTCGACGAGGCGACCAGCCTCCAGCTGATCATCCAGCTCTTCGACACCGCCGGGATCCTCTCCGAGCAGATCGACGACGCGATCGGGCTGGAGAGTGAAACCGGGCTCGCAGCCCTGCAGAACATCGAGCGCCGGGTCATGGACGCGGTGGTCCGCATCTCGAGGAGCTACACCAGCGAGGATGGGCTCTTCCCCCGACGCTTCTGATCCCTCCGAAACCGGTCCTGTCCCACTTGTGAGCCCGATATGGTCGCGATCGACCATATCGGGCTCGCTTGTCGTTCTGAGGGGCTCGTGGCAGAATGTCCGCGGCTGGCGAACCTTCTCCGTTTCCACTCGAGCGCCCGCTCGGGGGGTCGTCGGGAGCGGTCCTTTCGGACCGTTTTCCGGGGCGCGACCTCTCCGGGGAGGAACTCGGGGCAGGACGCCGCGCTCGCCTCGTGCGCCGCTCCGCCCAACTCATGGACCGCGTCCTCGGCTCCCGACTGGAGTCGGGCGGGCTTCATCGGTTGGGGGGACCGGGTTCGGGCGGTGGCGGTGATCCTCCGGGAGCGGGGTTCCCGAGCGCGAGTGATCGCGCTCCTGGCATTCGGAAGGATGGCTCGGTTGATCCGCAGCGGAAGCACGCAGAGCGCGACGTCGAAGAAGGACGCGAAGAGCTCGAAGAACGATGGAGCGGGGGGAGCAAGGGGAGGCGCCGATCGGGGTGCGGCCGTGCCGGAGAACGGGAAGGGGCTCGAGCCTCAGCGCAAGCAGGCGCTCGACTTCGCCCTCCAGCAGATCGGCAAGAAGTGTGGCCAGGGCGCGATCATGTACCTCGGCGATGAGACGCGCCGTCAGGTCGACACGATCAGCACCGGCTCGATCTCTCTCGACCGCGCCCTGGGCGTGGGGGGGCTTCCCCGCTCCCGAGTGGTCGAGGTGTACGGACCGGAGTCGTCGGGAAAGACGACGCTGACCCTTCATGTCGTCGCGAACGCTCAGAAGAACGGCGGGGTGGCCGCCTTCATCGACGCGGAGCACGCGCTCGACCCGACCTACGCCCAGAAGCTCGGGGTCGACCTCGACCAGCTCCTCGTGTCCCAGCCGGACAGTGGAGAGCAGGCCCTGGAGATCGCCGAGATGCTCGTCGCCTCGAGCGCGGTCGATGTGGTGGTCATCGACTCGGTCGCCGCCCTCGTGCCGCGCGCGGAGCTAGAGGGGCAGATGGGGGACAGCCATGTCGGACTTCAGGCCCGCCTGATGTCCCAGGCCCTCCGGAAGCTGACCGGCGTGATCCATCGCTCGAACACGTGCGTCGTCTTCATCAACCAGATCCGTGAGAAGATCGGGGTCATGTTCGGCAGCCCCGAGACGACCACCGGTGGGCGCGCCCTCAAGTTCTACAGCTCGGTCCGCCTCGACATCCGGCGGATCGGCTCGATCAAGAGCGACGGCGACATCAGCGGGAACCGCACCGTCGCCAAGGTCGTCAAGAACAAGCTCGCGCCCCCGTTCCGCAAGGCGGAGTTCGACATCATCTTCGACCGCGGGATCTCCTACCACGGCGACCTCCTCGACCTCGCGGTGGAGGAGAACCTCGTGACGAAGTCGGGGACCTGGTTCTCCCTCGGCAAGGAGCGCCTGGGGCAGGGCCGCGAGCGCGCGGTCCAGTTCCTGCGCGAGCACGAGGACCTCGCCCGCAAGCTCGACGACGATGTGCGTCGACGGGTCTTCGGCGACGCGCCTCCTCCCACGCCCGAGCCGGCGGATCCCGAGGCATAGATCGGCAACGGAGGACGGGGAGCCGCGTCCCTACGGGAGCGGGGCTCCCCGATCTCTCCGACCGGTGGCCCGGGAACGCGCGGGTGCCGTGCCCGAGAGATCCGCCCGAGGGGGCGGATCCCCTTCGAAAGGAATCGCTGCGTGCGAATGAACGCCTTCGCCCAACGACATCGGTCGGGGCTCCGTCCTTCGGCAGAGTTCCAGGAGATCGCGGAGTCGAGGCCGCGGGAGCGCGGGACGATGCTCCTCATCGCCATCGCGGTCCTGACGCTCCTTTCGATCATCGCCGTCACCTTCGCGGCGCTGATGCGTCTCGAGCGCAAGGCGACCGAGAACTTCCGCAACGCGGCGGGGGCGGAGATGCTGGTGGACTCCGGGACATCCGCGGTCATCGCGATGCTCCGAGGAGGCGCGCTCTGGGATGGCCACACCGATCTCTCGAACCGGCAGAGCCCGTGGCTCTACGGGTCCCGGACCTCCCGCGGAGATCTTCGGTACGGCGGCCTCGAGCCTCTCGATCGGCTCCAGAACCCGGAGAACTCCTCGCTCACCCTGGAGCTGGGCGCGAGCTACGCCGGCGCGGAGAGCAAGGATCGCTTCCGGACGAAGGTGATCGACTGTAACTCGCAGATCTACCTCAACGGCGAGCAGGACACCCTGGCCCAGATGCTCGACAACCTCGGGCAGGCGATCCGGAACAACCCCGAACTCAAGTACAACCCGCTCTACAGCGGCCCGCGCATGACCGGAAAGCAGATCACCGGGCGTGAGATCCTCCGCTTCCGGAGTCGTCTCCCGGGGCGCCGGTTCCAGTCGAAGTCCCAGCTGCAGGACCTGATCGGCGGGGAGAACTACAAGCTCCTCGCGGACTTCGTGACCGCGGAGGCCTGGGTGAACCCGCACACCGTCCGGTCGACCGATGGTCGCCAGCCGGTGCGACTCCTCCTCGATGGGGACGACGCGTTGCTCACCTCGGTCAACAACCAGCGGCAGGCGAACCCCAACGTCGAGGGTGCACCGCGGGTCAGCTTCGAGCCGCGGGCGCCGATCAATGTGAACACCGCACCGCGCGAGGTCCTCATCGCCTGCCTCGCCGGGATCGGGGGGCGTCGCGCGTTCCCCTACACCGAGGTCCAGGTCCAGCAGTTCGAGAACATGAACCGCGGCGTCATTGATGTGGACGGCACCCTGCCGCCGACGAACGAGGAGATCTCCCTCGTTCAGGTGCCGGTCTGGGTCTACTCCACGCCGCTCACCGTCGAGCAGGCGACCGACATCGCCGACCGGATCATCTCCTCGCGGAAGACGCGTCCCTTCAAGGTCTGGCGCAGCTCCGATCTCGGGGAGCCGGGCTTCGAGGACTTCATCGACGCTCTCCCCGAGACCGTGTTCCCGCCCGCCTCCTCGATCACCGTCATCAACCCGCGGGACCCGGGAGGGCGGTACAAGTCGCCGCTCCTCTCCGGGAACGAGGGCTCGGGGCGGATCTTCGGACTCGGACACGACCCGAACGAGCGGGGCGCGCGCCGGGCCGCCGGGCTGCCGGTCTCGAACCAGAACGCCTGGTACTTTGACATGATGCGCGACACCCTGAAGGCGAACTTCAACCCCAACGCGCGCCTGAACAAGTTCAATCCGAACCTGCCGGCCTATGTCACCGTCGACAAGGCGAACCTCGTCAAGCTGGGCAACAACGGCACCGATCGCAACGATGTGGTCGTCGGTCACACCACCGAGTTCTGCTTCGATTCCCGGGGGATCTACGAAGTCACCGCCTTCGCGGAGATGCTCGTCGGCGAGTCTCAGGCCGCCCTCGAGACCTACGCCGAGACGAAGCGCCGCTCGGTCGTGCGGATCTTCGACACGATCCAGCACACCACCCAGCGGCAGTTCGAGCGCCCCTTCAACGAGGGGGGGCTGGCCAGCTTCCGCGATCGGGAGTACGTCACGAGCTACCCCGATTCCATGGATGCCCTGGAGCCGGACATCTTCTTCGGCTCTCAGGACGACGGAAGGATCGAGCTCTCCGGGGCCACCGACGCCCGCCTTCAGGCGGTCCGCCCGGAGCTCCGGCAGAACCAGTTCGTCAACTCCTCGAACCTCCGCCTCGCCGAGACCTTCCGCTTCCGTCAGAACGGGGCCGAGCTCCGGACGACGGTCCGCCGCAACGGTCGGAGGGATCCGCAGGTGAACGAGCAGCTGCGGGAGGTCCTCGATGCCGACTTCGCCAGCGACGGCGTGAACTTCACCCGGCACTATGGGCGGAATCTCTGGAGCACCGGCAACATCTCGGACGAGGACGACCCCGCCAACATCTCGGAGCCCCAGATCGGGACCGCCGCGGACAACGGCGACTACCAGCCCGATGGGCTTCACATGGGGTTCGAG
>JAFMMO010000078.1 GCA_017859655.1 Pseudomonadota bacterium
AGCTGTTCCCGATCCCGGGGACGGGGCCGGACCACCTCAAGGCATGCCTGGGCCCCCTCCCCTTCCTGAAGATCATCCCCACCAGCGGGGTCACGCTGGAGAATGCGGCCGCGTACCTGCGGGCCGGAGCCCACGCCGTCGGATTTGTCGCCCCCCTCTTCGATCCCGCCGCGATCGAGGAGGAGGACTACGATCGGATCGAGGCGCTCGGCCGCTCCCTGCTCGAGGCGACGCGCGACGCCTGACCCCCCCAGTCCGAATCGGAGACCCGATCATGTCCTATCTCGGCAAGGAGACGACCTTCACCTGGCTCGGCCACGCGACCTTCCTCATCGAGACGCCGAGCGGTCGCCGCGTGATCGTCGACCCGTGGCTCGAAGGGAACCCGAAGTGTCCGGAGGAGTTCCACGACCCCGGTCCCATCGACCTGATCCTCCTCACGCATGGTCACTTCGACCACATCGCGGATGTGGTCCCCCTCGGCCTGAAGCATGGCTGCCCGGTGGTGACGAACCCGGAGATCGCCGTGTGGCTGCGGAGCAAGGGGCTCGAGACTATCATCGAGATGAACAAGGGGGGCACGATCGAGGCGTGCGCGCTCCAGATCACGATGACGAACGCGCACCACTCCTCGGGCATCACCGACGGGGACCAGATCATCTACGGGGGCGAGCCAGCGGGGTACCTCGTGGAGACGGAGAACGAGTTCCGCTTCTACATCGCGGGCGACACCTGCGTGTTCGGGGACATGGCCCTGATCCGCGAGCTGCACAATCCGTTCCTCGCGATCCTCCCGATCGGGGACCACTACACGATGGGGCCTCGGGAGGCGGCGAAGGCGGCCAACCTCCTCGGGGTCCAGGTCGTCATCCCCTGTCACTTCGGCACCTTCCCGGTCCTTCACGGCACTCCGGAGCAGATGCGGGAGGCCCTCGGCCGTCTCCAGGTGCAGGTCGTGGACCTCGCCCCCGGTGAGACCCTGGAGTGACCCGGAGCGGGACCCGTCCAGGTGGCGGGGCCCCTGAGGGGGACGAAATGCTCGGATTTCGGGGAGGAAACCCCGAAATCCGCGTTTCCGGGCTCACTCCCCCGATCCCGGACCTTGACGCTCCTCGGCCCAGAGAGGACACTCAAGGGAGGTCCCGGAAGTCCCGGGGCCTGAGGTCCCTTCGGGGACCAGCGGTTCGGGTCTCCCCGGACCGGAACCGAGCTTCGTCGTGAGGGCCTCTGGGCCCCTGTCCCGAGCCACCTCCCTCGATTCACCTCGAGCGGACCGCGCGGGGTGGGGTGGGCCGACGACCGAAGAATCACCCGCTTCCGGGGGAAGGGACCGTCCGGTGGGCGCCAGGCCACCACGGCTCGCCCGGAACGAACCGAAAGGGCTCGACCCATGCGTCTTACCGCTCTCGCTCTCATCGCCTGTGCGGCTCTGTTCGTCTCCGGCTGTGGTCTCTCCTCGAAGACCGGTGAGGCTCCTGCCTCCGAGTGCAACGCGGCCAGCTCCTGCGCCATGAGCCAGGAGGAGTGCTCCGCGATGAAGATGAAGACCACCACCGCCGGCGACTGCTCCGCCAAGAAGGCGTGCTGCGCCAGCCAGGCGGCCCCCGAGTAGGGATCGGTCAGCCTTCCCTCTCCGCAACCGAGGAGGGAAACCGAGAACACTCGCGAAGAGCGGGAGGAACCTCGAGGTTCCTCCCGCTCTTCTTTTCATCCGGCTCCGCGCCTCGCACGCCCACCGGGAATCAGCCGGCGGAGACTTCGCTCCGCCGCCCGTCCCCGGAGGCCCCGGACTGCGACACCCGGGGATGAGAAGAAGGCCCCGGGGGTGATTCACCCCCGGGGCCTTGCTGAAGAGCCTTGCTCGGTCTCCCGCTCCCGATCAGGGGGCGCAGCCGGACTCGAGGCAGTCCTCGGGGGTCTGGCCGGGATCGGTGTCGCACGCACCGAACGGATACGGAGGCTCCGCACCCTCGAGGAAGATCCAGGTCGCGACGTAGACCGGATCGGCGAGGTCGACCAGGTCGTCGCCGTTCGCATCGTTCGCGATCGAGCAGAGGATCGGGGTGCCGTGGAACTGCTGGTTGAGGTTCGAGATGATGTCGGCGATGTTGATGATACCATCCCGGTTCGAATCACCACGCTCGAAGGGGATCGCCACGCTCCCGTTGAAGGTGACGGAGCCGTCACTGGTCGCCGCCGGGTAGCTCGAGCCGTCGACGACGACCACGAGGGAGACCGGCGGGGTGCCCACGGCGGAGCTCCAGGCCAGGGGAGAGCTGGTCATGCCCTCGACCCCGAGGAGCGCGCCGGCGACGCCTTCGTAGCCGACCGTGACGACGGCGTCACCGCCGGCGCTGTACTGCACGAAGACCCCTCCGAGGAGGTTGTTCACCACTCCGACCGACCAGGCGTCGGCGTAGAGCCCCACCTGGAAGAAGTCCGGACCGGCCCCGCCGTTCAGCGAGCTGAGAGGACCGGTCGCGTTGACCCCGGTCGGCGTGATCAGCGAAGCGTCGTTCGCAAGGGCCATCGAGAAGCCCTGGGTGTCGCTCGGGAAGGCGAGCGCCGGGCTCTGATCCGCCTCGGCGATGGAGAAGTCGGCGCTGAAGGTCAGGCCGCCGATTCCATCCCCCACCGGGTATCCCTGCATGGGGAGAGACGGAGCCTGATAGGTGAAGATCGGGTCAGGGACACCGAGGACCTCGACCGACTGCGCCTGCTGGTTCGGCGCGATCGAGGAGCCGTTGACCACGACGACGACGGCGACGGGCGGGGTGCCCAGCGAGTCGCACAGCGCGAGGTCGGAGCCGGCGGTCTCGGCGGTCGCGGAGTAGTGACCGACGCTGACCTCGTAGCCCGCGCCGGGGGCGAGCGTGGCGGCGCCGAGGAGGCTGACCACGATCCCCTTGGTGTAACCCTCCGGGAAGTCGGTGCCCTGAATGAAGTCGGCCGGGCCGCCGTTGTTCACCGTGGTCGTGGTGGATCCGTCGCTGGAGCCGTCACACGTGATGAACGCGGTGTCGTTGCAGACTCCGTAGGACCAGCCCGAGATCGGCGCGGCACCGTCGAAGGTCAGCAGTACCGGAGCGTCGAAGGTCGAGCCGACCGAGGTCGAGGAAGGCCCGCCGACCGCGAGGGTGTAGGTCCCTCCGCCCTTGGCCTCGACGACTCCGACGGAGAGCAGCGTCGCGGCGACCAACGCCGCGAAGAGCTTGAGTTTCATTGTGACACTTTTCCACTCGCTCGATCGGTCGAGCGAGATGAGTGGTCGAGAGGGAGCTCTTGGATCTCTGCAGGGAGCGACAATCACTCCCTCTCGACTGCTGGTTCTCCTCTTTCGGACGAACGTACCGGGGACGCGACTAGCAGGTCGTGTCGTCGCTGTCGCAGAGGGGCAGCTCGTCCTCGGTGGGATCGATGCCGTCCTCGAGCGGACCGGGATCGGGCGGAGCGCTGCCGCTGAGGAACAGGTAGTTCATCAGCAGGACCGAGTCCGCCAGGTTGATCTTGCCGTCGTCGTTCGCGTCGCAGGCGTCGGGGCAGAGGATGCCCTCGCCCTGGAACTGCCAGCCCAGCACGGTGGCGGCATCGGCGAGGTCGACCTTGTCGTCGGAGTTGCAGTCTCCACGCTGGAAGAGCTCATCCGGCACGACCCGGACGACACAGCCGTCCATCTGGAAGTTCTGGATCGACTCGTAGTCGATGACCGCGATGTTCTTGGTCGGCAGCGACTGAGCGGCGTTGACGCCGTCGCAGAAGTCGATCGCGAGGTCGGTGTCACAGGTGTCCGCCTCGTCGATGTAGAAGGTGCCGCAGCCGATGATCAGCGGAACCGCGGTCGGCGGGACCGTCTGATCCTCGAACGGCGGGAGGGCGTCGAGCAGGATACCGGCAATGAACTCGCACCCGTCGCCGTCACCTGCATCGTCGTCGATGCTGTAGCTGAAGAACTCGGCCCCGACCTCGTCGAAGATCGAGTCGGTGATCGAGAAGTCGAGCATCGTGAGGTTGCAGTCGTAGCAGACCGCGAGCTGGACACCCTGAATGTTGTCGTCCGGGTCGCAGTAGAAGAAGCAGACCTCGACCTCGCTGCCGTTGATCCCCTCGATCGCCGGAGCCGGGTTCGCGGCGGGGTCGGCCGTGTTCTCATAGCTGCGCGGTCCGCAGCTGAACTTCGTGTTCTCAACCGGGACACCCAGCGGCTCGCAGGTGAAGGTGCCGTCCTCCTGCAGCGGGGAGATCGACTGTCCGCCCACGACGATGACGTTGTCGAGGGCCGGGTTGCCGAAGGTGCCATCCGCGAAGGAGAGGGCGGTCGTCTCCGCCGGGGGCGGATCGGATCCGTCCAGCGGGTAGGTGATCGGGTTGTCGCAGGTGTAGCAGTAGTTGGCGATCAGCGTGTCCTGACCCGCCGGAATCACCGGAGAGGCCGGACCCGAGGTCGGGTCGAAGTCGAGCACCGCGCCGATCGTCCCGCCGTTCGGGTAGATGTTGATCACCTGGAACTCGAGAGCGCCGGTGCCCGGGACGAGCCACATCTCGGTCGCGGTCCCGTCGAAGTTGATGTCGACGAGGTCGAGCGCGTCCGCGTCGTGGGAGATCGCGAGCACGAAGCCCTGCGTCCCACCGATGTCGTTGTCGAGCTCGATCGAGACGCAGCCGGTCTCGCTGCCGATGGCCGATCCGTCACCGATGGAGAGGGTGGCGGGCGGGATGCCCTGAATCGTCAACGCAGCCGGTGCGTCGTTGAGGGCGAGGCCCTGCGCGGCGCCGATCGACTGACCGGCCTGGACGATGATGTTGTCCAGCGGCGGGTTGTTCAGGGTGCCGTCGAGGAAGCCGAAGCCGGTGGTGACGTCGGGATCACCCAGCGGGAACACCAGCAGGGAGCTCGCGGTGAAGCAGGCGAGGCTGAGACCCGAGCCCGCCGCGATCGTCTGACCGTCGAACGGAGGGCCGGAGTCCATGACGACGCCGAGGGTCCAGCCGTTCCCGAGGATCTCAGGAACGAAGAGCTCTGCCTCCGTCTCGCTCGTGAGCGCGGTCCGGTCGATCGAGTCGACGGTGACGACGGCGCTGTCGTACGTGATCGCGAGCACGAAACCCTCGACGGGTGCCGTGCTGTCCAGCTCGACGCAGAAAGTCGCCGAGCCCGTCCCCTGAACCGTGCTCGCGCCGGCAATAGAGAGCGACTGCTGAGCCGACGCGCTGCTGGTGAACACCAGAATCGCGACCGCCCCGAGCAGCCCGGTAATGCTCCGGGTACCGAGGTTGAACATGATCTCCTCCAAACAAAGCCCTGAAGCCATGGATGGTCCCACCGGAACATCCCGGCTTCGCATCCCTGCATACGAATTGACGAACAGATAGAGCTCTCCCCACGAGAAGCTCCGCATGCGACCGTCGAAGCGGATGTCGCTGACATCCGCACGCCGGTGGCAATCCCAATAGTCGTAGTGTTGTTCGGGCTCCGACCAGGCAGGAGGGGGTCGTCCTCATTCCAGACCCCTGATTGCCACACACCTGCGGGTCTCGCGGACCCTCGGTCGGATACTCCTTCAAGCTCTCGGCGCCGAGGCCCCACGATCCGCTCCCTCACCCCACAGTGAGGAGAGCCTGGTCGATTCCCCGTGCTCGTACTCCACGAGCCGTCCGAGAGCTGGTGCCGCCGCGTCGCTGAATAGTGCGCGCAGGATCATTGCACCTTTGCTTGCTCACCACTTTTCCCGGCTGAGGAAGGGCAAGTCAAGCACTGAAAGGGCCGGGACATCGAAGCTAGGTTTGAGAGGAATGCGGCAGATGCAGGTGGGTCAGGTGAGTCTGCGGACTGAGCTGTCAGACCGTCGGGGACGGCTCGCCTCTGGCCGCGACCGGCAGGGATGCAGAGGAGCCGGAGCCCCGTTTCGGGACCCCGGCTCCTGATGCTTCTCTGAACGAGGATCCTTCCGCCGTGCTCCTGGGGCGGGTCGGACGCTACTCCTCCACGTCTGACGCGGGGACGGCGACCGCCTCCTCGTCGCGCACGTACCCGAGGTAGGCGCGAGGTGCGTTGTCCCCGAGTCGGGTTCGGGCCAGACCCAGCACCCTGGTGTATCCCCCGGGTCGCTCCGAGTAGTAGGGGCCGATCTGATCGAAGAGCTTGGTGACCGCCTCCCGATCGCCGATCACGGCCATCGCGCGGCGGATGTTGTGCACGGACTTGGTCCGAGCCAGGCTGATCATCTTCTCCACCTTGGGCTGAATGAACTTCGCCTTGGTGCGGGTGGTGACGATGTAGCCCTTGCGGTCGAACTCGAGGAAGAAGGACCGCAGCATGTTCTTCGCCAGCGCCTTGCGGTGAGACGAGGTGCGGTTGAGCTTGTAGCCCGCGTAACGATGTCGCATCGGTTCGTACTTTCTCTCTGCGGCGCCGGGGCGGCCCGGCGATCGCGTCGTCACGAGGAGCCGGGGGGCAACGCCCGCGGCCCCGGGCCCGTCTAGCGGAGCGCGCCGAGCTTCAGGTCGAGGTTCCCGAGCTTCTCCTTGAGCTCATCGAGGGAAGTCTGACCGAAGTTGCGGATCCGAAGGAGATCGTCCTCCGTGCGGGAGACGAGCTCCCGGATCGTCGAGATGTTCTCGGACTCGAGACAGTTCGAGGCACGCACGGAGAGCTCGAGGTGGGAGATCGGCAGATCGTAGAGCTGACGAAGCTCCTCGTCCTCTCCCGACTCCTCGACGAACTCTGGGATCCGAGGCTGCAGCACATCGCTCCCGAGCTCGAAGTACTTCACGAGCGGATTGAGGTGCTTGCGCAGGATCTTGGCGCCCTCCACCAGGGCGTTCTCCGGGCTCACGGTCCCGTTCGTCCAGACCTCGAGGCTCAACTTGTCGTAGTTGGTGAGCTGGCCGACCCGGGTGCTCTCCACGCGGTAGCGCACGCGCGAGACCGGGGAGAAGGTCGAGTCCATCCAGATGGAGCCGATCTCCTTCTCGCCGTCGGCGTTCTCCGCCGCGGTCTGGTAGCCGCGTCCGCGGCGAACCTTGAGGATCGCGTTGAACTCGACATCGTCGGTCAGCGTCGCGATGACATGGTCCTTGTTGACCACCTCGATGTTGTCGTCGTGCTCGATGTCGCCGGCCGTGATCGGGCCCACCCCGGTCTTCTTGATGAACATCTCGCCCTCGTCCCCCTCCTTGAGGCGCACGAGGACCTGCTTGAGGTTGAGGATCACATGGGTGATGTCCTCGAAGACCCCCTCCTTGGTCGTGAACTCATGGTCCACGCCATCGATCCGGGCCTCGACGATCGCGGCCCCCTCGATGGAGGAGAGGAGGACCCGACGGAGGCTGTTCCCGATCGTGTGGCCGAAGCCACGCTCGAAGGGCTCGACCACGAAGTGACCGAAGCTCTCGGACTTCGTTTCCTCGAGACACTCCACCCGGTTCGGCAGCTCGAACTCACGCCAGCGGACTCGCATCGACATCTGGATGGGACTCCCTTCGCGACCGGCCTCGTCCCGCAGGGAGAGACTCCCGGTCGCCCCACAACGCCCCATCCCGCCGATCCGTGCTGCGGGGGTGTGGGTCTTCGGCTTGTCGACGACCGATCGGATCCTCGGTCGCCGATACTCAGGGGGATCGGGCCGGGCAGCCCCGGCGGATCCGTTTCACGACTCGTTGGAGCGGGAGCTCAGCGCGAGCAGAACTCGACGATGAACGCCTCATTGATCGGCAGCGCCACATCCTCGCGGGTCGGCATCTGGGTGACCGAGCCCTTGAGCTCCTTGGCGTCGAGGGATAGCCAGCCCGGCACGGTGTGCCCGGTGACGTTCTCCACCTTCTGGCGGATCATGCCCTCGCTCTTCTTGTGCGACTTCGGCGAGATCAAATCCCCCACCTTCACCAGGTAGGACGGGATGTCGAGCTTGCGGCCGTTCACCGCGACGTGGCCGTGGGCGACCATCTGTCGCGCCTGGGCGCGGCTCTCCGCGAAGCCGAGGGAGAACACCGCGTTGTCGAGGCGGCGCTCCAGCAGCACGAGGAGGTTCTCACCGGTGTTGCCGCGGAGTCGCTCCGCCTCGGTGAAGTACTTCCGGAACTGCCCCTCGAGGACGCCGTAGATCCGCTTCGTCTTCTGCTTCTCCCGGAGACGCGCTCCGTAGTCGGAGAGGCGGCTGCGACGGAAGGCGTGCATGCCGGGGATGTAGGCGCGCTTCGAGACCGCGCACTTCGCGGTGTGGCAGCGGGACCCCTTGAGGTAGAGGCGCTCGCCTTCACGCCGACAGAGGCGGCACTTGGGTCCGAGGTATCGGGCCATGGGAGGTTCCTACCTTCTCAGACGCGACGTCGCTTGCGCGGTCGACAGCCGTTGTGGGGAAGCGGAGTCACGTCCTCGATCGCGTGGATGTCGAGGCCCGAGGTCTGGATCGCGCGGATCGCCGACTCGCGTCCGGTGCCGGGGCCCTTCACGCGGATGTCGACTTCCTTGACCCCCATCTTCTTCACCAGGCCGGCGCAGAACTCGGCGGCCCGCTGGGCCGCGAAGGGAGTCGACTTGCGGCTCCCCTTGTAGCCCACCGATCCGCCGGAGGCGGAGCAGAGGGCGGCGCCGTCGCGGTCGGTGACGGTGATGATCGTGTTGTTGAACGTCGCCTTGATGTGGAACACACCACGGGAGACGTTGCGCTTGACCTTCTTCTTGGCCTTCTTACCCATCGATCACTTCTTCTTCTTCGCGACGAGACGCTTCGGCCCCTTGCGGGTCCGCGCGTTCGTCCGGGTGTTCTGTCCGCGGGCCGGAAGGCCGCGACGATGACGCATCCCGCGATAGCAGGCGATGTCCTTCAGGCGCGTGATGTTCTGCTGGACCTGACGGCGGAGCTGACCCTCCACCATGTAGCTGTTCTCAATGACGGTACCGATGCGGCTCAGCTCGTCATCGCTCAGGTCCCTGGCCTTGAGGGCCGGATCGATCCCCGCGACCTTGCAGATGTCGCCCGCCGTCTTCGGACCAATGCCGAAGATGTAGGTCAGGGCGACATGCGTGCGCTTGTTCGGCGGGATGTCGACGCCTTGGAGTCGAGGCATTCTCCCCTACTTCCCCTGCCGCTGCTTGTGACGCGGGTTCGTGCAGATGACCCGAACCACGCCACTGCGGCGAATGATCTTGCAGTTCTCGCAGATCCTCTTCACGGAGGCTCTGACCTTCATGGGTTCCTCCCCTACCTCGGCGACGGCGACCCTCCGCGGGGACCTCCCCCCGGTTCGATCTCCCATCGCTTGCGGTCGGTGAATTCGGGCGGAGATGCCGGGGGGCAGTCCCCCCCGATCCCGTCGCGCGGCTCCTCCCCTCACCCGAAGCTGCGGGTGTCGAGAGGTGCGTCCGGGCCACCTCGAAATCAGTCGGCAAGCTGCGGAATATAGCCAAGTTCCGACCCCGGGGTCAACAGGTCGGCGGAGATTCGAAGAGGCTTTCCCGAAGGGAGAGGGGCGGGGCCCCGATCGAGGGTCGGATCGGCCTCCCAGCCGACTCCTGAAGCCTCTCCCCGGGGGCTCCCGGGGCCGCCCAGGCCGCGGCGGGACCAGGAGGGGGCCGGGGGGCTGTCGGGGGCGGGGTCAGGGTGCGATGAGCTGCCGCGGCCCAGATCAGTAAGCCCAGGTCTCCCCGGGTGCGAGGGTGAGGATCCGGGGGCCCTCGGGCGTGATCGCGACGGTGTGCTCGCAGTGGGAGGAGACCCCCCCATCGGTGGTGACGACCGTCCAACCATCGGACAGTGTCCGGACATCACCGGTCCCGGCGTTCACCATCGGCTCGATCGCGAGGACCATCCCGGCGCGGAGCTCCGGGTCGAATCGGCCGAACAGGGGGCCGACGAAGTTCGGGACCTGAGGGTCCTCGTGCATCTCGCGCCCGATCCCGTGGCCCACATACTTCTCGACCAGGCCGAGCTTCTCCGCCCGGATGACGCGCTCGATCGCCCCGCAGAGCTCCGAGAGACGCACGCCGGGGCGGGCCATCTCGATCCCGGCCGCGAGGGACCGCATGCAGGTCTCGAAGACATGGCGGGCCTCCGGGGAGACCTCCCCCACCTCGTAGGTGCGGGCCGAATCGCCACAGAACCCCTCCTTGCGAACGCCGATGTCGACGCTCACGAGGTCCCCGCTCACCAGGGCGCGGTCTCCGGGGATCCCGTGGACCACCTCCTCGTTGACGGAGATGCAGGAGTGAGCGGGGAAGCCGTGGTAGTTGAGGAAGAGGAGCTCGCCCCCCTCGGAGCGAACGAAGTCGCGGATCGCCTCGTCGATGCGGCGGGTGGTGACCCCCGCCTCGATCAGTGGACGGACCACCTCGAGGTGGGTGCGTCCGACGATCTCCCCGGCCCGGGCCATGAGCTCGATCTCGCGGGGGGACTTGAGCTGGATCAAGGGCCGCTCCCGCAGATCCGATCGACCTCGGACTCGATCCCCTCGATCGCGCCGCTGGCGTCGATCGTCTGGAGGGAGCCGGAGGAGCGGTAGTGCTCGACGAGCGGATCGGTCTCCTCGGAGTAGACCCTCAGGCGGTTGCGAATCGCCTCCTCGGAATCGTCGCTCCGCTGGATGATCCGGCAGTCGCCCTTGCCGCAGGTGCCCTCCACCGGAGGAGGCGAGAACTCGAGGTGGAAGGTGTCGCCGCAGGTCTCGCAGACGCGACGCCCCCCGAGGCGGCGGACGACCTCCTCATCGGCGACATCGAAGAAGATGGCGTGATCGAGGGATTGGCCCATCTCGGCGAGGAGCTGCTCGAACGCGCTCCCCTGCTCGAGGTTGCGGGGGAAGCCATCGAGCAGCCACCCCTCGGCGGCATCCGCCTCCTGCAGGCGGTCCCGCACGAGGCGGAGCACGATCTCGAAGGGGACGAACTCGCCCTTGTCCATGTACCCCTGGGCCTCGAGCCCGGTCGGGGTCTGGCGCTGGATCGCGGTGCGGAGGATCTCGCCGGTCGAGATGTGCGGGATGCCCCGCTTGCTCGTCAGCCGAGCAGCCTGAGTTCCCTTGCCCGCCCCGGGAGGGCCGAGGAAGACGACCCTCACGAGGAGCTCCCCGCCTTTTCATTCGCGGGACTCTTCGCGAAGCCCTCGTAGTGACGCACCAGCAGCTGGGACTCGATCTTGTCGACGAGGTCGAGGGCGACGCCGACGACGATCAGGATCCCGGTGCCCCCGAGGAAGCTCGAGATGAAGAAGTCCACGCTGAGCGACTGGGAGACGATCTGGGGCACGAGCGCGATCAGGGAGAGGAACACCGCCCCCGCGAGGGTGACCCGGTTGATCACCTGCTGCAGGTAGTCCGCGGTGCGGCGACCCGGACGGATCCCGGGGATGAAGGAGCCGTACTCCTTCATGTTGTTCGCGATCTCGGTCGGGTTGAAGTAAAGGCTGGTCCAGAAGTAGGTGAAGAACCCGATCATGGCGACGTAGAGGACCATGTACCAGAACGCGCCGGGGGAGAAGAGGGCGACCGCTGCCCCGGCCCAGCCGCCATCCGAGCCGAGGAAGCTCAGCAGCCCGGTCGGCAGGATCAGCAGGGACTGCGCGAAGATCAGGGGCAGGACTCCCGCGGAGTTCACCCGGATCGGCATGTAGTGGCGGCTGCCCCCCATCGTCCGGCGGCCGCGGGTGACGCGCGCCTGCTGGATCGGGATCCGGCGCTGGCCCTTCGTGATGAACACGACGGCCGCGACGATCGCGAGGAAGAGCGCGACGAGGAGCAGGATCTTGAGGACGAAGAAGGGCTTCTCGTCCTGGGCGAGGGTGCTCCAGCCACCGAACATCGCGATCAGCGCGCCGGGCATCTGGGCGATGATGCCCGCCATGATCAGGAGAGAGATGCCGTTCCCGATGCCGTTCTCGGTGATCTTCTCACCGAGCCACATGAGGAAGAGCGTGCCCCCGGTCAGGACCATCAGCTGCAGCAGCTGCAGGAAGAAGGCCTTCTGACTGATCGGATCGGTGGACCCGGTCGAGGAGGTCAGGAAGCTGATGACGAAGAGCCCCTGCACCAGGCAGAGGGCCACGGTCGAGTACCGCGTGTAGCGGTTGATCGCCTTGCGACCCGCCTCCCCCTCCTTCTGGAGCGCCTCCAGCTTGGGGAACACCTTCACCAGCAGCGAGAAGATGATCGACGCGCTGATGTAGGGCATGATCCCGAGGGAGAACACGGTGGCGTTGTTCAGCTGACCGCCGGTGAGGACGCTGGTCATCTGAATGAAGTTGAAGAGTCCGCCACCCTCTTCGCGGGCGGCCTCGGTGAGCTGCTTGAGGACCTGGATGTCCACCCCGGGCAGGTAGATGTGGAAGCCGATCCGATAGACCGCCAGCATCAGGATGGTGAAAACCAGCCGACGCCGGAGATCCGGGATCCCCAGGATGTTCTTCAGGACCTTGAGTGCGGTGCCCATCTAGACTTCTTTCGCTTCCCCCCCGAGAGCCTCGATCTGCTGGCGCGCGGTCGCAGTGAACTTCGCGGCCTCAACGGTCAGCTTCTTTTCCAGCTTCCCGTTGCCGAGGATCTTGAGCTTCCCGTGCGGGTTCTTGATCATCCCCTCCGCGACGAGCGTCTCGAGGTTGACGCTGGCGCCATCCTCGAGCCGATTGAGATCCGAAACGTTCACGACGTCGTACAGGGTCCGGAACACGTTGTTGAAGCCCCGCTTGGGGAGCTTCCGGAAGAGCGGAATCTGTCCCCCCTCGAAGCTGAAGGTCCGCGAGTAGCCGCTGCGCGACTTCTGCCCCTTCTGGCCCCGTCCGGAGGTCTTGCCGTTCCCCGCCCCGGTTCCTCGTCCGACGCGCTTCCGGGCCTTGTAGCGCCCGGACTTCTCGTTCAGGTCGGTCAGGTTCATGGCAGCTTCACCCCTCGCAGCTCCTCGACCATTTCCTTCGTACGGAGCTGAGTCAGCCCTTCGAGGGTGGCCTTGACCACGTTGATCTTGTTTCCGGAGCCGAACTGCTTCGTCAGGATGTCCCCGACCCCGGCGCACTCGAGAACCGCGCGGACCGCGGCTCCCGCGATCACCCCGGTTCCCTGGGAAGCGGGGAGGAGCAGGACCCGCGAGGTCCCGGTCCTACCGACGACTTCGTGCGGGATCGTAGTTCCCTTGAGGCAGATCTTCACCATTTTCTTCTTGGCGTCCTTGTGCGCCTTCTCAATGGCGCTCGGGACCTCCTTGGCCTTGCCGAAGCCGACTCCGACCTTGCCCTTCTTATCGCCCAGAACGACCAGGGCACTGAAGGACATTCGGCGACCACCCTTCACGGTGGCGGCGACCCGGTTGATCTGGACGGTCCGCTCCTCGTAGCGCGGCCCCTCGTCCTCGTCCCGGCGACGGCCTCCGCGGCGATCCCGACCGCCCCGGCCCCGTCCTCTGCCCTCGCCACCGCCGCGGCCATCCCGGCCTCCGCGGCCGCCACGGCCGCCGCGCCCGCCTCCGGGCCCACCGGCACCGCCGCCCTCCGCGCCACCGGCGTCGGGAGTCTTCGGGGTCTCCGCGCTCTGCTGCTCGGGTTTGTTTTCCGACATGAGCTCTAGACCTGGATCCCTTCCTTGCGGATCGCCTCGGCGATCGCCGCAACGCGCCCGTGGTACTTGCGGCCGTTCCGGTCGAAGGAGAACTGGGAGAGACCGGCGTCCTTCGCCTTCCGGGCGAAGAGCGCGCCGACCATCTCGGCTCCCTTGACGTTTCCGGTGTCCTTGCCGATCTCGCCCCGAATCTCCTTGCTCTGGCTCGAGGCGGAGACCAGCGTCACGCCGTTCTCATCGTCGATCGCCTGGCAGTAGATGTGGTCGAGGCTGCGGAACACGCTCAGGCGCGGCTTGCTGGCCGTGCCCTGGAGGTTCTTCCGAATGTGCTTCTTCCGCCGCACGCGGCGGACATGCTTCTTCTTCGTGGCATCCATCGTCTTTGATCCTCGAGTCTCACGTTCGGCCGGAGCTCACCGTCGCCCGCAGGCGACTGCGCCGGTCAGCTGACGGACTTCGCCGCCTTCCGACGGACCTGCTCACCCTCATAGCGGATCCCCTTGCCCTTGTAGGGCTCGGGGGGACGCACGGCTCGGATGTTCGCGGCGAACTGACCGACCGACTGCTTGTCCACGCCGGTGATGGTGATCTTGGTGTTCGAGGGGCACTCGACGGTCAGCCCCTCGGGGACCGGCATGTCCACCGGGTGGCAGAACCCGATCTGGAGGACCAGGCTCTTCCCCTGAAGCTTGGCGTTGTAGCCGACCCCGACGATCTCGAGCGAGCGCGTGAAGCCCTCGGAGACGCCCTGGATCATGTTGTGAACGAGCTGACGGGCGGTGCCGTGCATCTGGCGGGCGATCCGCTCCTCGCTGGCACGCGCGACCTTCACCTCGGAACCCTCGACGGAGATGTTCACGCTCGGGTGCCCGGCCCAGGAGA
>JAFMMO010000283.1 GCA_017859655.1 Pseudomonadota bacterium
CGCGACCCCGCCGACCGCGGCCGCCTCCGGCGATGACGCCCGCGGCGAGGCCCGCCCGACCGCGACCCTGACCGTGCGGACCGTCGCGACGCGCGTTCAGGCCCTCGTCGAGCTGCTCGTCGAGAAGGGGGTCATGACACCACGTGAGTATCAGGAGAAGGTCCGCGAGGTCGAGGACCGCGCCCGCTAGACCCGTGAGGTGTGTGAGGCTCGAGGTGGGGGGAGGTGCGCCGGCGGGTGCTCCTCCCCCGCTCGCATCCGGGGCGGGGACGCGGCTCCTCCCGTCCCGGATCCCGAGGGAGGGACTCCGGGCTCAGAGGAGCGGGGTGCCCGGCTCCTCGTCGGTGATCCCTCCGATGAGCGCCTCGGCCTGCTCGGCGTAGCCGGCGCGCCCCATGCGGGCGAACGCGATGATCTTGCCCCCCTCGACTCCCGGCTGATCGTAGGGGTCCACCTCGAGCAGCTCCGCGGCGAGGACGGTGGCCAGCTCGAAGAGAACGAAGAGCGCGCCGAGGGTCCGGGCATCGATTCTCGAGAGCTGGAGGGTCGTCACCGGTCGGCCGGCGGCGCGGAGGGCCTGGATGGTGCCGACCCTCTCCGCCTCGAAGAGCGCATCGAGGCTCGAGCCGTCGAGGTAGCCGAACGCCTCGGCGAGCTCGCCCGCGCCGGAGAGGGGGGCGAGCGGGGTCGCGTCGGGCTCGAGGCCGAGGATGAGGAACTGCTTGTCCGCAGGTCCCTCCACGAAGAGCTGCACGAGCGAGTGCTGGTCGGTCGCGCCCACCGCGGGGAGGGGGGTGCTGCCGCGATGCACGACGGCGCCGTGACGGTCGAGCCGCTTGCCGAGGCTCTCCCCCCAGAGCTGGGCGAACCAGTCCCCGAGGGTACGGAGCCGGTCGCTGTAGCTCATCACCACCTGGATCCGCTCTCCACCCCGCTCGGAGCGGATTCCCTGCTCCACGACCCAGTCGAGGAGCGGGTGATCCTCCCGATCCCTCACCGCATGCCACATCGCCCGCCCGCCCTCGAGGAGCGCGGAGGGATCGACGCCGAGCAGCGCCGCCGGCAGAAGCCCAACGGGGGTCAGGACGGAGAAGCGCCCACCCACGCGGGGAGGGATCTCCAGAGAGGAGTGGCCCCGCCCCGCGAGGGCGCGCAGGGGACCCTTCTCCGGGTCGGTGATGAGAGTGATGTGGGCGGCGGGATCGCAGCCCGCCTCGGTGAGCCAGCGGGTGAAGAGGACGAGCTGAGCCGCGGTCTCCGCGGTCGAGCCGGACTTCGAGACGACGAGGAGTCCGGTCTGCCGGGGGTCGAGCCGATCCCGCATCCGCACGACACTGTCCGGATCGATGTTGTCGAGGATGACGAGCCGGTCCCCCTCGTCGGGGGCGAGGGCGTCGCGGATCGTCCGGGCGCCGAGGGCGGAGCCGCCAATGCCGAGGACGACGATGCGCTCGAAGCGCCGGAGGGCCGCCGCATGCTCCCGGCAGTGCTCGGCGACCGCGTCTCCCTGTTCCAGGATCTCAATGAAGCCGGGCGGTGCGGCCACCAGAGCTTCGACCGCCTCGCGCAGTCGAGCCCGTCCCCGGGCTGCCTCCTCCGCGTGTTCGCGAGGGGGACCGGAGGAGCCGCCGAGGCGCAGGGTCATTCGCAGCACTCCTCGGAGCAGGGGGACAGCGAGGGGTGGCGCGCGGCCACCCGGGTCCAGCCCGGCAGGGAGTTCACGACGGTCTCGGTCGGGACCGCGTAGGAGATCCGGAAGTGACCGGGGCTCCCGAAGCCACGCCCGGGCACCACGAGGATGCGCTCGGCGAGAAGCTCGTTCACGAAGTCGATCTCGTTCTCCCCCGGGGACTTCGGGAAGAGGTAGAACGCCCCTCCGGGCTCCTCGAACTGGAACCCCAGCCCCCGGAGGTGCTCCACGAGGATCCGCCGGTTCTCGCGGTAGAGGGTCGTGTCGACCGAGGCGTCCTGGAAGTCCGCGACCGCGAGCTGGAAGAGGCTCGGGGCGCTCACGAACCCGAGCGTCCGGTTGCAGAAGGTGCAGGCGGCGAACAGCTCGTCCGCATCGCCGATCCGGGGGGAGATCGCGAGGGTACCGATGCGATCTCCCGCGAGCCCGAGGTCCTTCGAGTGCGAAGTGATGAGGACCGTGTCGTCGTAGGCGGGGGGGACCTCGGGGCACTCGACTCCCGGGTAGAGGATCTTGCGGTAGGGCTCGTCGGTGATGAGGAGGATCGGGGTGCCGATCCGCTCGGAGGCGGCCCGCAGCGCGTCGCAGAAGCTCTGCAGCTCCGCGGAGCTGTAGACCCGCCCGGTCGGGTTGTTGGGGAAGTTGATCACCACCGCCTTCGTGCGGCGAGTGACCCGCTCGAGGAGCGCCTCCGCGGGGGGGGGACCGAAGTTCGAGGTGGTCTGCACCTCCACCAGCACTCCCCCGGCGTTCTGGACGTAGAAGCCGTACTCCACGAAGTACGGGGAGAGCACGATGACCTCATCCCCGGGGTTGAGGATCGCCCGGAACAGCACGTTGAGGCCGCCGCCGGCGCCCACCGTCATCACCACATTCGCGGCGGTGTAGGGGATCCCCGTTCGGCGCTCGAGGTGCGCCGCCACCTTGGCGCGGACCTCCGGCCAGCCGGCGTTCGGCATGTACCGGTGCGCCCCCTCCGAGCGGACCAGCTCCTCCATTCGCGCGAGGAGGGCCTCGGGAGGGGGGAGGATCGGGTTTCCGAGGGAGAAGTCGAAGACCGCGTCGTCTCCGTGCTCCTGCCGAAGCCGGGCTCCCTCTTCGAACATCCTGCGGATCCATGAGGAGCGATCGAGAGCCTCGGTGACGTTCCTGGAGATCGGCATCAGCGGATGCTCGCTTTCGTGGGCGGGCGAGGGGAGAGATCCGGGGACGAGCCGTTGTCAGTGGGCACAGGAGACTCCCTGGACGAGGCTCGGATCCCGAGCCTCCGGAAGGGAGAGGAGGGGAGCACTTCATTCCCGAAGTCTTGATGGAGCCATGACCTGTGAATCATGGATCCTCCCCCTGCGGGCATTCTACGACTCAGGGGTGGAGTGGGGAAGGGGAGGCTTTCCGTGTAACAAAAGTGGACGAACTCTTGTTGACAAAGGGGGGAGGCGTCATACAATCGCGGCATCCGTCGGAGAGCCCACAGGTTCTCTGGACGCGCGTCGCGGGATTCGCGACACTGACCTCATGCCCGAGGACCGGACCGAAAGGTCGAAGGTCGATCGGGGAGAGAGCGGAGGGGACTTCGGCGGTCCCCCCTGCCGGTCGCCGACCTGTCGGCGCCGACCCAAACATTGCCTGTAGACCCGGCCCGGAACATTCCCCTAATTTCCCCCTTTCGGGTTGGGTCTCTTTTGAATTCTGCGCCGGCGGAGCCGCGGTCCTCACGCGAGGGCGAACGGGTCCGTCGGCGTTTTCTCATCCCCGCCGGCGAGACTGGCCTCCAGGAACGAGATCC
>JAFMMO010000284.1 GCA_017859655.1 Pseudomonadota bacterium
GCGCGGGGATCGAGATCCTCGATCCGGGGCAGGGCCAGCCGGCCGCCAAGGCCCTCGCCGTCGCGCCGATCGATGTCGACGGGGACGGAGATCTGGACATCGCGGTGGCCAACGACACCGTCCGGAACTTCCTCTTCCTCAATCACGGGGATGGCACCTTCAAGGAGGTCGGGGAGCGGGTGGGGCTCGCCTACGACAGCAACGGCAAGGCGACCGGGGCGATGGGGATCGACGCGGTCCGCTATCGACCGGACGGCAGCCTCGCCGTCGCCATCGGCAACTTCGCCGCCGAGATGACGAGCTTCTTCGTGACCGCAGCCGACCAGCTCACCTTCTTCGACCAGAACATCGACGAGGGGATCGGGCAGCCGAGTCGGAAGTGGCTCAGCTTCGGGGTCTTCTTCTTCGACGCGGATCTCGACGGGTGGCCGGACCTCCTGCAGACGAACGGTCACCTTGAGGACGAGATCGAGACGGTCCAGCCGGACCAGCGCTACGCACAGCCCGCCCAGCTCTTCTGGCACTGCGGGCCCGACTCCGACACCTGCTACACGCCGACCCCGGACGAGAAGCTCGGCGACCTCGTCGACCCGATCGTCGGTCGCGGCGCGGCGTTCGCGGACATCGACGGTGACGGGGATCTGGACGTGTGCCTGACCCAGGTCGCCGGTCCGCCCGTGCTCCTGCGAAACGACCAGGCCCTCGGGAACCACTGGCTGCGGGTGCGACTGGAGGGGAAGACGGCGAACACCGGTGCCATCGGAGCGGAGGTCCGGCTCGTCGCCGGCGGCCGCGCCCGCTCCCTCGTCGTGATGCCCAGCCGCAGCTACCTCTCCCAGGTGGAACTGCCCGTCACCTTCGGACTGGGTACGGAGACGGCGGTGGAGTCCCTCGAGATCGTCTGGCCCGACGGGGAGCGCTCCAGCCACCCGATCGAGCAGATCGACACCGAGATCGTGATCCGGCAGCCGTGAACCCCCTCGGAGTCCTTCACCCGCTCTTCGTCCACTTCCCGTTCGCGCTCGTCGTGGTCGCCGCGCTCCTGGAGTGGCGCTCTCGTCGCCGGCGCCCCGAGGCGCTCGGGGTGCACACTCTCCCCCTCCTCGTGCTCGCCGCCGCAGGGTCGATGCTCGCGGGGGCGACCGGCTGGATCGCAGCGGCCAGCTGGACCGGGAGCGAGGAGGTGCTGCGCCGACTCGAGTGGCACCGTTGGCTGGGGGTCTCGACCACCGTCGGGTTGCTGCTGCTGCTCCTCCTCCTCCGCCCCTCCGGGGGCCGCGAGCTCACGCGCGCCCGCCTCCGCCTGGGGCGCGGCCTGCTGCTCGTCACCCTCGGACTCGTGGGAGCGGGAGGACACCTCGGCGCGGAGCTGACCCACGGAGCGCAGACCTACCGCGATGCCCTCGACCGCCTCCTCGGGCGAGCCCCGGGATCGAGCGGAGCGCGGAAGCGGGAGCTCGCGGCCCGGGTCGAGTGGTCGCGCGCGGCGCTTGCGCGCTGGGAGGTTCCCCCGGAGGGGATGATCGACTACACCACGGACATTCAGCCGATCCTCGTGGCCCACTGCTGGAGCTGTCACGGGGATGCGCGCGTTCGCGGCGGACTTCGCCTCGACTCGCGAGAGCGCGCCATCCTCGGAGGCGACACCGGTCCGGCCCTGGTTCCCGGGAGCGCCGAAGAGAGCGCGCTCTGGTTCCGCTGCGTGACCGACACACCGGAGCACCCTCGCATGCCGGAGGATGCATCGGCGCTCGCGGAGGAGTGGACCGTCACTCTGGCGCGCTGGATCGACGAGGGAGCCAGATGGCCCGTCCCCGAGCCGACCCCCTGGCAGGAGTGAGGAGACCCGCGGATGCCCGATCAACCCGCAACCCAGCTGCGTGAGACCTGGCTCTCCGCCGTCCGACTCCCCGGTCGAGAGGACGCGCGGGAGAGCTGCCTCGCCGAGCTCGCCGAGTACACCGGCTCCCCGATCGACGCCGTCGAGGAACGCTGCCGCCGCGCCGTGGATGAGCAGCGGGAGCAGTGGGAGGAGCGGGAGCGCACGGACGAGGCGTCCCTCACCGAGTTCTACAATGGCTGCGAGGCCTACGTCTACGAGCTCCTCTGGTGGCACGCCCTGCAGCAGGGGGACGCACCGATCTGGAACGCCCGACTCGTCGACATCGCCCGGCGCTTCGGCGCTCGGAGCTTCCTCGACTTCGGCGCCGGCGTGGGGACCAACGCGATCCTCCTCGCCCGTGAGGGCCTCGATGTCACCTGCGCCGATGTCTCGGATGTCCTCGAGCGCTGCGCCCGGTGGCGACTCGAGCGACGCGACCTCACCGCCGCGTTCATCGACCTGAAGCGGGAGTCCCTCCCGCCGGAGACCTACGACCTGATCAGCGCGGTCGATGTCCTCGAGCATGTCGCGGATCCCCTGCAGACCCTGCGAGAGCTTCGAGCCGCCCTCCGACCGGGAGGGGTCCTCGTCTTCGACCTGATCGCCTCGAAGCCCGATCCCGAGCGCCCCTTCCATCTCCTCCGCTCGAAGTACCCGATCCGATCGACGATCCGCGGACTCGGCTTCCGCCGGGTCGAGGGCTTCCAGAAGTACCTCGTCTATCAGCGGGTCGACCGCCCGCTTCTGACTCGTGGGTGCGTCCGAGCGTGGGACATCGCCCGCTGGCGCCTCTACTATCTTCTTCAGGGGAAGTGGCCCCGGGTGGGTGCGTCGGTGGAGAGCGTGACCCCCGGGGTGTGAGGATGGCGGACGGAGGCCGACCCTGGTGGCTCTCCACCGCCACGTCGGCCCTCCTCGGCCAGCGTCCCGAGTCCGCCGCCCGGCGAGCAGGTTCCCCTCCTTCGGGACGGAGGCTCCCCACCTGACTCACGAGGCGGGAATCGGGCGATCCCACGTATCCCATGCGACACTCGCGCACCCGCCGCAGATTGGCTCGGCGATTGCCATATGTCCGGCAAGCCGCCCCGCTTGCGGGGGGGGATTGAGAAAGTGGGAGACGGTTCGGCGGTCGGGGGAGATCGTGGGACTCCGCCGTTCGTCCAGCACGGCCCGAGAGCAACGGGCCTCAGGGATAGGGACGCGTCCACCCCACCCTCGATCCTCGAGCCGCGACATGGGGAGTGTCGTCGGCTCCTGCTCTCTGATCTTCCGAGTGATCGGAGAGCTCCAAGCTCTCTCGTCATCCGGAAGGGTGGTGGAGTCGGTCCACGGCGCGAACGCGCCGTGGACCGCTCTCTTTTCCCGGGAGCCCTTGCGGAACCCCCTCGTCCTCCCAACGATGCTGCGGGCTCCACGGGGGAGTCGGCGGAGGGAGAGTCGCATGGCGAGCAACAGCCCGGGCTTCGCTCCACCCAGAATCGCTCCGGAGATCCCCCTGCCCCGTGAGCCCTATCTCCCCGGCCGGGGACGACCGGACGAGGAGTATCCCCTCCCACCCGCCCCGGAGCCCCCACCGGCCACGATCTCCGAGGA
>JAFMMO010000285.1 GCA_017859655.1 Pseudomonadota bacterium
AGAACTCCAGCGCCCGGGTCCCGAGGTTTCGCATGTAGGTCTGCGCTTCCGCGGTGGGGACGGAGGCCGTGGTGCTGAGGAGCGTGACGATGGCGAGGATGCGGGAGAGGTTCATGACCGGCCTCCTTCAGGCGGATCGTGTCGCGGTGCCCGCTCTCGGGGAGGGGGACACCGGCGACGGGTGGGGCCCGCCACCCGGACCCCTCCGTGGGGTCCCGCCGTGGTGGGCGTGGACCTCCATCCGGATCCCTCCGGTCCCGTGACCGACTTTCTTCGATCGGCCTCCCGGCTCCCGAGTCCGGGGGGGAGGGCGGGTCTCGACCTGCCGGATTTCCCGGGATTCTCGGCCTCTGGAGGGCATTTCCGTCCGATGACCCGACCCGGTTCGCTTCCTCCCCACCACCGTCCGTGATACACCTTCGAAGTCCCACGCCCCGACATCGGGGCGGGGGGGTCCGGACCCGCGCCGACCCGGTGGTCGGGGCGCCGGATGGAGAGGCCCCCACGGGGCCGGCACGACGAGGAATCGATGGAACGAGTCGGACTCATCCTGGTGCTCGAGGCGGGGCTCGCCCCGCCGCTGCGCAACCGCATCCGCGACCGGCTCCAGCAGCTGGGCGCGGAGGTGCGTGTCCTCGACGGCGGTGTGCACACCTGCCTCGAGGTCACGGGGGCCGATCTGTCGATCCGCACGGTCCACCCGGCGAACTGGCCCGGGGTGGTGAAGGTCGTGCCTCTGACCGAGCCCTATCCCCACGCCGCGCGGGCCTCGAACGCCCCGGACGGGAGAGCCATCCCGGTCGAGGTGGGGGGAGTGCCGGTGGGAGGCGACGAGCTCGCCATCGTGGCCGGTCCCTGCGCCATCGAGGAGGAGGAGCGCGCCCTCGCGCTCGCGCGCGAGCTTCGCGATGCCGGCTGCGCCTTCTTCCGGGGTGGAGCCTTCAAGCCGCGGACCTCTCCCTACGCCTTCCAGGGGCTCGAGGAGGAGGGGCTTCGGATCCTCGGCCGGATCCGAGAGGAGACCGGCCTCCGGATCGTCACCGAGGTGATGGATGCCTCGCAGCTCTCCGCGGTGGTCGAGGTCGCCGACCTCCTCCAGGTCGGCTCCCGCAACATGCAGAACTTCTCCCTCCTCAAGGAGCTCGGCGCGCTCGACACCCCGGTCCTCCTCAAGCGGGGGTACGCGGCGACGCCGGAGGAGTTCCTCCTCGCGGCCGAGTACATCCTCTCCGGAGGGAACCATCAGGTGATCCTCTGCGAGCGTGGAATCCGCAGCGCCGCCGGAGCGGATCAGGTCGTCCTCGACCTCGGGATCGTCCCCGAGCTCCGTCGTCGAACCCACCTGCCGGTCCTCGTCGACCCGAGCCATGGCTCGGCGGCCGCCCATCGCGTGCCCGCCCTCGCCCGCGCCTCCGCGGCGGTCGGGGCGGACGGCCTCCTCATCGAGGTGCACGACGACCCGACCCGGGCCCTCTCCGACGGCCCCCAGGCTCTCACCCTCGAAGCGTTCCGTCAGACCCTGCGCGAAGTGCAGTCGATCCACCGGGCTCTGCCCCCGGCCGGGCGGGAAGCGCCCCGCGAGGTCGAGGAAGGCGTCATCCCGGGGATCCTCGCCGCCCCCGGGAAGGACTAGAGCTTGCCCGACGATCTCCCCCTCTCGCCCCTCGCTCGCGCGCCGCTGGCGCCGGGCGACCCCTCCCTCCGTGCCCTCCACGCGGGCGACCCGGCCGCCAACCCCTCGACCGAGACGGGAGCGGGGACCGGCGCGACCTTCACCACCCGCGCCCTCGCCCCGGGGGTGACCCTTCACCTGAACACCGACGCGCGCCGGAAGACCAACCTCGTGAACGTCTTCTTCGTCGCTCCGCTCGGTGACGATGCGACGGCGCGGGCGCTGATCCCCAACTGCCTCATGCGGGGGACGCGTCGGCTGCCCTCGCTCCCGGCGCTCACGCGGGAGACGGAGCGCCTCTACGGCGCGAGCCTCTCCACCGATGTGCGCAAGGTGGGGGAGAGGCACGCGATCCAGTTCCGCCTCGAGTTCGTGAACGACCGCTACCTGCCGGGGGAGGAGTCGATCCTCGATGAGACGATCGGCTTCCTCCGTGAGGTGATCACCGACCCGCATCTCGTGGAGGGCGGCTTCGATCCCGGCTTCGTCGACGGGGAGAAGGAGACCCACCGACGCCTGATCGAGAGCCTCCTCAACGACAAGCGCGCCTTCGCGGTGCAGCGCTGCGTGGAGCTCGCCTGCGCCGACGAGCCGTTCCACCGGCACGAGCAGGGGAGGGTGGAGGATCTCCCCGCCCTCGATGCGGCGGTCCTCACCGCCCGGTGGCGGGCGATGCTGAGCGAGGACGAGACGCACATCTACTTCTCCGGGGACCTCCCCATCGACCAGGCGGAGGCCCGCCTCGCGCCGCTCCTCGAAGGGATCGAGCGGGCGCCGGCCTCCTTCCCTCCCCTCCCCGCCCCCCGGTCCGCCGGGGAGCCCCGGGAGGTGGTCGAGCGGATGCAGATCCAGCAGGCGAAGCTCGTGATGAGCTACCGCACCGAGGTCGGCTTCGCCGACCCGGGGGTGCCCGGTCTGGTGGTGGGGAACGGGGTGCTCGGCTCCTTCCCGCACTCGAAGCTCTTCGTCAACGTGCGCGAGGGTGCCTCCCTCTGCTACTACGCGAGCTCGTTCCTCGAGCGGTCCCAGGCGATGATGTTCATCTCGAGCGGGATCGAGCTCGCCCGCTTCGAGGAGGCGCGGGATCTGATCGGCGTGCAGATCGCGGATGTCGCGGCGGGGCGCTTCTCCGACGAGGAGCTCACCGCCACGAAGGTCGCGCTCGAGTCGCGCCTCCGCATGATCGATGACTCCCCCGCCGCGCTGATGGACATCGACCTCTCCTGGCTCCTCAACGGGGTCGCGGCCGACCTCACCGAGTACCGCCGGCGGATCGCCGCCGTCACCCGGGAGGATGTGGTCGCCGCGTTCGCGAAGGTCCGTCCCGATGTCATCTACCTCCTCGCCCCCGAGGAGCCCGTCCCCAGCGGAGAGGAGGCTTCGTCGTGAGCTTCGGACCCGAGACCGCGATCACCAACGAGACCCTGCAGGAGACGGTCCACCTGCGGCGGCACTCCTGCGGCCTGCCCGTCTACTTCTGCGAGAAGCCCGGCTTCCAGAAGCGCTACGCCTGCTTCGCCACCCACTTCGGGTCGATCGACTCGAAGTTCTCCCGGGGCGGGCGACCGACGGTGGAGGTCCCGGACGGGGTCGCCCACTTCCTCGAGCACAAGCTCTTCGAGGGGCCGGATGGGAACGCGATGGAGGAGTTCTCGAAGAGCGGGGCGGCGTCGAACGCCTACACCAGCTTCAACACGACGAACTACCTCTTCTCCTGCGCCGAGGGGTTCCCGGGCCATCTCGAGCGGCTCGTGCGCTTCGTGCAGCAGCCGCACTTCACCGAGAGATCGGAAGAGCGGTCG
>JAFMMO010000079.1:0-4800 GCA_017859655.1 Pseudomonadota bacterium
TCCGGGTGCTTCAAGCAGACCTCGAGCGCATCGAGGAACGCCGCCCCGGTCTCCCGTCGAAGGTGGAGGAGTCTCCCCTCCCTTGTCGCGTCGGGCCCCCCCCGCAACAGCTCGGGAAGCGCGGTGAGCTGGGCGACGAGGCGGTTCACCCGCTGCCAGCGCCACTCCCCCTCGGCAGAGGGAGGAGACCAACCGACCGGGATCCGACTGCGCCAGAGGGGCGACAGCTCGATGAGGCGGGAGGTGGCGCGCTCCCGGCGGCGCCAGTCCGGAGAGTCGAGGTCGGAGAGGAGGCGAACGACGGTCGGCTCGAGATCCGCGGGCAGCTCCACCGGGAGCCGAGCCACCTGGCCGGGGAGGCCGGGGGCGAGGCATAGCAGCAGAAACCCCTCGAGGAGGAGGATACGGAGGGAGCGCGAAGCCCTGAGCATGGTTCGATCCGGGGAGCAGGCGGGGCGGTGCGGGAGGAGGAGCCTCCATTGTATCACCGCTCCCCGTCTCCACCGGAGCCGCCCTGAAATCGGGTGGATGGGGCGCTCCGGCCCGATCGCGAGCGGTTAGACTCGATGGGAACAGGACTCCCACGGACGGAGGCATCATGCTCCTCGCGAAACAGCTCCTCGCGGCTCCGCTGCCGGCGACCCTGCTCACGCTGGCGCTGGTCGCCCCCCCCTTCACCTCCGGGGCCGATCCTCACGCGACCGGCGCGCCCTCCGGGAAGGCGATGACCGCCCCCGCGCTCGAGCCCGCCTTCGTGCGCCTCGGCGCCGTCGGTCACCGGGAGAAGCGCGTCGTCGAGTTCACCCTGAGAAACCCGGACTCCACGCCCCTCGTCCTGACCGAGGTGAAGGAGAGCTGCTCCTGCATGGAGGTCCGCTTCGACGCGCGAACGATCCCGCCGGGAGAGTCGCGGAGCGGAACGGTCACGATCACCTTCGGACGCAGCTTCGGTGACTTCAACAAGCACGTCGACTTCCGCGTGCAGGGGCGGCGCGCGCCCCTCGTCCTCAACATCTTCGCGAAGCTGCACCCCGGCGTCCGCTGCAGTTCGCTCGAGACCGTGCTCGAAGGCTTCGTCGGCGAGAGCCAGGGGGATGCCCGCCAGGTGATCGAGCTGAGCTCCGCCGCGGTCCAGCTCCCCCCGCCGGAGATCACGGAGCTCCGCTGGGGAAAGGGGGGAGAGCACCTGCGCGCCACCCTTCTTCCTCCCGTCAGGAACGTGGCGCGGATCGAGGTCACCTACTCCGCGGATCATCCCGAAGGCCCGGTGCGGGGGGAGCTGAACGCCCTCGTGAACGGGAGGGCCTTCCTGATGCCGGTGCGCGGGACCGTCTCCCGCGGAATCCGCCTCTCCCCCCCTCACTGCAACTTCAATGTCGTCCGGGAGGCGAGTGACCACACCGAGCGGGTCGACCTCCTCGCGGCGGGAGGTCGGAGCTTCGAGGTGCTCTCCACCCGCTTCCAGCCCCGCGCCCGGACGATCGAGGTCCCTCTCACGATCGAGACCTCCCCACGGGAGGGCGGCGGTCAGACCCTCATCCTCAGGATCTCCCCCCCGTCCGGGCTGCGCGGGGCCTTCGGCGGCACCGTCGAAGTCGAGACCGACCACCCGGAGCGCCCGCGGATCGAGGTGCCGGTCTTCGGTCACCTCCCCTGATCGCCGGCGAGACTTGACGGAGAGACCTCCCGCGCTTCTCCTGTGCGTCGGACTCCGCTCCGGACTCCGCTCCGAAATGCAGCTGGTCGCCCTGCAAACGGTGACCGTCCTCGACCCTCGGGAGAACCATGGCCCTCTCGCTGCGCGCCGGTGAGCTCTGCGTCCGCCTCGAAGGCCGGATCGAGGGAGACCCGGACCGGACCATCGAGCGCATCCGCCCCCCCGCCGGCGCGGGCCCCGGCGACCTCGCCTATCTCGCGGACGGCCTGGAGCTCCCGGTCGATTGTCGGGCCGGCGTCCTGCTCGTCGGAGAGACGAGCGCAGTCGAGGCCTCCCCCACGCGAAGCGTGATCCGACATTCCCAACCGCGACTCGCCTTCGGCCGGGCTCTCGCGATGGTCCACCCCGCCACGAGACCATCCCCCGGCGTCTCGCCGAGCGCGATCGTCTCCGAAGAGGCGGTCGTGGACCCCACCGCCACCGTCGGACCCGCCGCCGTGATCGGCCCCGGGACCACCGTGGGCGCCGGGGCGGTGATCGGAGCGGGGACCGTCCTCGGCGCGGAGGTGACGATCGGCGAGGAGTGCGAGCTCCACGCCCGCGTGACGATCTACGACCGCTGCACCCTCGGACGGAAGGTCCGCATCCTCGCGGGCGCGGTGATCGGGTCGGACGGCTTCGGCTTCGAGCCGGGGCCGACCGGGATCGAGCGGATCCCCCACCTCGGCGCGGTCCGCATCGAGGATGGGGCCGAGATCGGAGCGAACTGCACGGTCGACCGCGGCGTCCTCGAGGACACGGTGATCGGAGCCGGGGCGAAGCTCGACAACCTCGTCCACATCGCCCACAACTGCGTCATCGGTCCGGGGACGATGGCGGCCGCCCAAGTGGGGATCGCGGGCTCGACGACCATCGGAGCCGGCGCGATCCTCGCCGGACAGTCCGGGGTCGCCGGTCACCTGCGGATCGGGAGCGGGGTGCGGGTCGGCGCCAAGTCGGCCGTCCTCTCCGATGTCGAAGCGGGCCGGACCGTGCTCGGCATCCCCGCCGCCGACGCGGCGCGGATGAAGCGCGCCTTCGCCTGCATCGCGCGCCTCCCGGAAATGCGGCAGGAGCTCAGGGCGCTCGCGGAGCGCCTCGAGTCGCTCCTGTCCGAGGATCCGGGTCCCGCCCGGGACTGAGCCCCCGAGTCTGCGCCTCCGCGTGGGCACCGTTGCGCGCCTCGCCGACCACCTCCTCGAAGAGGGCGTCATAGCGCGGCGCCACCGCCTCCCAGCCCAACTGCGCCGTGGCGGCGAGGAGTCTCCCCCGCACCTCCGCCTCTCCCCCCTCCCGCACGATGGCGAGCCCCTCGCGCAGCGCCTCCGTCGCCGTGCGCACCGCCGTCTCATGAGAGGGATCCTCTCGAGGGTAGAGGAACGGCGCGCGACGGGCCTCGCGGGGGAGCAGCTCCGGGTAGGCGAGATCGTCGGGGAGGATCGGGAGGAGCCCCAGCCTCAGCGACTCCGCGGTCGAGATGCCGAAGAACTCATGACGCGCCGTCGAGAGGGTGATGTCCGACTCGAGGAGCGCGCGTCGATAGTCCTCCACCGCGGGGAGAAACCCCTCGTCGATGAGGTCTTCCCCGAGGAGCGCCGCCAGCCTCTCGAGAGGCTCCCGCCCCGCGCGGAATCTCCCCCCGAGCAGTCGCAGCCGAAACCGCTCTCCCTCCGCGAGGAGCCGCTCGACCACATCGACGAGGATCTCCGGGCCCTTGTCGTACTCCCAGCGATGACTCCAGGCCACCGTCGGGACGGGGATCGGATCGAGGCGCGGGGTCCGCGTGGACGCCGCGATGCCGATGGGGAGGACGACCGCCCGCTCCGCGAGCATCGAGGGCAGAGCGCGGAGATCGATGTCCGTGACCGGCTTGAGCAGGCCGGGGAGGGCCGCGAGCAGCTCGTCTCGGTGAAACCGCGAGTGGAAGACGATCCGGTCGGCGACCGCGCCCGCGTGGAGGTGACTGAATCCGAAGTGAAGGTCGCGGACCTCGCCCGCCTGCAGCGGATAGGTCAGCTGGTTCTCATGGAAGTCCACGACGATCGGGACGTCCCGCCAGCCGCGCGGCAGCAGCGGGACGAACTCGGCCACCGAGAGATACTCCGAACAGACCCAGAGGTCCGGGGGAGTCTCGCCCGCGGCGGCGCGCGCCGCGAACTGCTCGGCGAAGTGAAAGCTAGCGGTCCGCATCCGTACCTTCCACCGTCGGGCCGGGAGGGTGTGCAGGCCGATGCGATGACGGGAGTGCTCCCGCAGCCCGTCCCAGTGAAGGCGATGGCTGACGGCATCGTAGGGCTCCAGGACCTCGATCCGCAGGGGAGCCCCCCCCTCGGCGGTGCCGGCGCGCTCGGAGCCAACGGACACGGGATCGGGCCTCCTTCGGGAGCGGGGAAACGGTTGCCGCCACGAGGGCGAGAGACTATAAGCTCCCAACGATCGGGAGTCAGCGGCCTCGGCGCGAACGCCGTGCGGACGCCCTTCCCGATCGGGGCGCCCCGCCCCGGTGCGGTCACCTCGGTGACCCTCGCGCGGAGCAGCCCTGTTCCCTCGAAGCGAGGGCCCGTAGCTCAGTTGGGAGAGCGCTGCGTTCGCAACGCAGAGGTCAGGGGTTCGAACCCCCTCGGGTCCACCATGAATTCGAACCCCCGTCGGCCTCCCGGCCTGCGGGGGTTTCCTCTTGGGCGCGTGTGCCGACCTTCTCCCCGCCGGTCGGACGCGCCGAGAACGGAGAACGAAGATGTCCGGCGCCCCCTTCCCCCAGATCCACTTCACCGTCGAGTTCGAGGTCCCCGCCGACTTCCGTGAGCGCTTCATCGAGCTCGCCACCCAGCTGGAGCGGACGACCGCCACGGATGAACCGGACACCCTCGCCTATCAGTGGTTCTGGAACGAGGATCGCACGCGGGTCATCGTCCGCGAGCTGTTCGCCGATCGCGCCGCCGTGCTGACCCACTTCTCCTCCGCGGCCTTCAACACCTGCCTGCCGGAGATCACCGAGCGGTGCGCCGTTGTCCGGTTCGAGGTCTGCGGAGACGCCGGGGAGGAGATCCTCGGAGGCCTGAAGGAGCTGGGGGCGGTGCACTACGCCCCGTGGCAGGGGTTCG
>JAFMMO010000079.1:4810-14371 GCA_017859655.1 Pseudomonadota bacterium
TCGTCCGAGCCGGGAGCTGAGGGGGGAGCCCCGCCCCGACTTCGGCGTCGAGCCAGTCGATGAGCCGGCGCGCGCTCTCCTCGATCGAGCCAGCCCCGAGCCCGCTCCGATCGAGGCGGAGCGCCGGGGCGCCCTTCACCATCCCGTGCCGATAGCGAGGGTCGTAGTGCTCCTCGAGGAGGAAGCGCACCGCCTCGTCGATCGCTCCGGACCGGAGCCTCTCCCGGAGCCAGCGCACGCCCGCCTCCCCCACCCGCGGGTAGGCGACGAGGGCGGAGATCCGCTCGCAGACCGCCTCGATCGCGGCCTCCGGCGGGCGGTCGCTCCCCCGATCCACGCCGAGATAGTCGGCGTGCAGGAGCGCGACCCGCTGCGCGGTCGTTGCGGCGAGCTCCACCCTTCGAGCCGCGCGCATTTCACGATACAGGGAGGAGGGGATCTCCCGATCCCCCACCCGGCGGGACTCCGCCTCGATCAGGGTCCAGGGTCCCTCGAGCCGATCCACCGCGGCGACGAGGCCGCTCTCGAACTCCTTCTGCGAGGCGGGGACGAGGCCGATGTCTCCGAGCAGGGAGGATCGATGGCGCGCCAGCCCCTCGAGGTCGAGCACCTGCCGCGGCCGGAGCCGCGCCACCTCCCGGAGCACCGCGGTCTTCCCGCTGCCGGTCAGACCATCGAGGAGGACCGGGCCCGGAACCCCGAGGGTGCCGAGTCGCGCCCGGATCCCCTCCCGGTAGCTCCGGTATCCCCCCGCGAGTCGCCGAACCGGGTGGCCCCGCTCGCGCAGGAGCGCGGTGACCGCGCCGGAGCGCTCTCCGCCCCGGGCGCAGCAGATGACCCGGGGCCTCGGGTCCGCGGGGGCTTCGGGCTCGCGGGGGAGCTGCAGGGCGAGGCGCACCTCATCGAAGAACGGCTCGAGGCGCTCATGGACCCGCTCCCCTCCCCAGCGGCGGGCCTCCGATTCGCCGAGGTGGCGGAAGAGGGTGCCGACCACCGCGCGCTCCCGGTCGGAGAAGAGAGGCACGCTCGTCGCCCCGGGGATGTGATCCTCGGCGAACTCGGAGGGGGCCCGAACATCGACGAGGAGGAGCTCACCCCGAAGGGCCTCCTCCACCGTGATCTCCAGCGCGGGCAGCTCGCGGCCCGCCTCGGCCTCCTGCGACTCCATCACGCCCCTCCTCCCCGCCTCGTCTCTCTCCCGAGCCCCGACCGCCGCGCCGGATCGCCCCCCCCCTCCCCCCCAGCGCGATGGGCGCGGGCCGACGCGGTCGGAGCCCCGCTCGACGAATCCGCCCTGCTCGGCGGGAGGTGGCTGGAGTATAACCACGATCCGGGGGCCTCGCCCGACCTCCTCACGATCTGGAAGGGCGGCAGGACCCGCGGAACCCGGCGGCCGACGCGGTGTTTCCCCGGCAGGAGGCGCATTGGTCCGAGAGCTAGAGACCCTCGATGACCTGGAGCTGATGCAGCGCTTCCAGGACGGGGAGGTCACCGCCTACGAGGTCCTCGTGCGGCGGTACCTCGACCTCGTCGTCCGCCACGCACGACGGTACATCCACGACCTCGCCGGGGCGGAGGATGTCGCCCAGGATGTCTTCGTCCGCCTCTACCGCTCCCGGGACCGGTTTCGGGACCCGAGCAACTTCCGCGGCTGGCTGGTGACGATCACCGGGAACATCGCCCTGAACGAGCTCCGAACCCGTCGGCGAAAGCGCTGGGTCCCCCGCTCCAGCCTGGAGGCGGACGACCCCGAGCAGGAGTGGCGCCCCGGCAGCGCGGGGGTCGAGGCTCCCGAGGAGCCGACCCTCCGGGCGGAGCGACGCGAGGCGGTCCGGGCGGCGCTGGCGCGGTTGAAGGACAACCAGCGACAGGCGATTCTCCTGCAGCAGTACGAAGGCTGGGACCTCGACCAGATCGGAGCCGCGATGGACCTCTCGGTTCCCGCCGTGAAATCGCTCCTGCACCGGGCGCGCCGCTCCCTCGAGGCGTTGCTCGCCCCGGTGCTCGGAGAGGAGGCAAGAAGAGCATGATGAACCAGGACCCCCGCTCCACCGGACCGGAGCACCTTCCCCCCCGCGAAGGGCTCGGGCTCGATCGCGTGACCCGAATCCTCGCCGAGGATGCGGCGGCCGAGCGGAACCACCCGCCCGTCGACGCCGACCGGTTCGTCCAGCGACTCCGCGCGCGCCTCCTCCCCGAGGCTCCGCCGAGCCGCCTCGGCTCCGTGCCCTGGCTCCGACTCGCCGCCACCGCCGCCGCGATCCCCGTCGCGCTCGCGGCGTGGCTGCTCCTGTCGCAGCCGGCGTCGGAGCCGGGGGCCGGCAGCGTGGAGATCGCCCTCCTCGAGGACCTCGACCTCCTCCTCCTGCTCGAGGAGCTCACCCCGGAGGAGATCCTCGAGCTCGATCCCGACCTCATCGGCCTCTACCAGCACGTCGAGGTGATCGAGGAGCTTCCCCTGCAGGTCCTTGGTGGGAGTGACTCCTGATGAGCCTTCGAATCTCCACCCTGCTCCTGCCCCTGCTGCTCCTCCTCACGGGGGCTCCCGCCTCCGGCGCGGGAGATTCCGCCTCGTCGGCGCCCGTCGTGCAGGAGGACTCCGAGCCGCGCCTCGAGCGCGCCCGGCGCCAGTGGCGCAACCTCCCCCCCGCCCGACGGGCGGAGCTGCGGAGGCGTCATGAGGCTCTCCGCAACCTCGACCCGGAGAAGCGGGCGGCGCTCGTCGAGCGACTGCGCGACCTCGGGCCGGAGCGGAGCCGCCGGCTCCTCAGGAACTGGGATCGCGTCCACCGCTCCCCCGAGCGGGAGGAGATGCGGCATCGCATCTCGTCGCTGCACCGCCTCGCGGGTCGGCTCACCCCCGAGGAGCGGGAGCGGTTCCGCGACCTGCCCCCCGAGGAGCTTCGCCGCTTCCTGGAGGAGCGCCTCGCCCGCCACATCGAGGCGCATCGCGCCAGCCTCGACGAGGGCGAGCGCGCGAAGTTCGACGCGCTCGACCGCAGAGGCCAGTACGGCGCGCTCCGTCGGAGCCACACGCAGCGGGCGATCGCGGAGTACCGCGCGGGGCTCTCCCCCGCGGAGCAGCAGCGGTTCGACACATTGGAGGAGCGCGAGCAGGCGCGGGAGTTCCATCGAGACCGCCAACGGAGCCTCGTGCGCCCCCGCGGTGAGCCCGGGCGCCGCCCCCGTGGTGGCGACTGGAGCGGACCGGGTGAAGGCCCGCCGAGCCGTCCCCCCGCTCCCCCCGAGATCCGGGCCGAGCTCGACGCCCTCCCTCGGGGCAGCCTGCGCCGCTTCCTCCGCGACGGCACCCTCCCCGATGGAGTCGAGCTCTCGCCGGCCGCGAGAGAGTGGCTCGAGAGCGCCCCCGAGCCGGGTCAGCCGGAAGGGCGCCGGGGAAGAGGCGGTCCGCGACTCCAGCCTCCGCCGAACGACCGGCCTCCCCCGCCCGCCGCGGGGGGCACGGACCGCCCCGGGCCTCCCCGGCGACGGGGCGGAGATGGTCCCGGGCGCTCCTGACGGCCCGCCCCTCCGGCCCGCCGGGGGGAGGAAGCCTGCAGAGACGGGGCGATCCGTCCGAAGAACTCCGAAGGAGGCGGATCCCCCGCCTCCCTCAGGAGTGTTCCCATGCCCCACGCGATCGTCGCCCTCATCGGCCTCTGGCTCCTCGTGGAGGTCTTCCGCCACGAGATCCGCCGGCGGGAGGTCGAGGTGACCCTGCGCGACCGGAAGGAGCGGGTCGAGGCGTGCATCGCGGAGATCCGGGGCCTCCTCCCCGCGGCTTCCCCGGAGGACGCCGCCGTCGAGGCCTCCCCCTCCGCCCCGGAGGCGAGCCTCCCCCCCACGACCGACGCGACCGTCGGGCCTCTCGTCTCTCAGGCGCGCGCGGTCGTCGAGAAGAGCCCTGAGACCGCCGTCTCGACCGTTCAGCGCCTTCTCGCCCGGGATTCAGGCTCGATCGTGGCCTCCCGCTGAGCCCTCCCGGAGACTGTCCTCCCCTCTCTCCCGACCGTTGACGGATCCCCCCGGCACGCTAGGATGGGCCGATCGGGGTACTTCTGGCCCCGGTCCACTCTGGAGCGATCCCGGTCCCCGGGCAGCATTCGGGCTTCGGCCCTTCGCCCGCCCCGATCGTGAACTGCTCGCTCCGAAGGCCCGCCCCCGACTCGGCTGTCCGCGCTCCGCGGGGGTCGGCGGTGAAGCCGCGGTGGAACTCTGGCAGCCCCGAGTCCCTTCGGAGCGGCTCCGCCCTGCGGAGTGCGTCAGGGTCGCCTCCCCCGGGAGCGCGCCCCGTTCGAAGTGTGGCGACTGGAAGGAAGTAACGAGCGATGGCGAAGGCCCCTCGCAAGCGTCCGGCGAAGAAGGCCGGTGGTGCCCCGAGCTCCGCGAAGAAGAGCCCGAAGGCGAAGTCCGCCTCCCGACCCCGCTCCGCTCCCGCCCCGAAGGCCGCCAAGGGGGCCTACGAGGTGATCTGCAGCGAGTGCTACTCGGAGTACGACTTCAACCCCGCGACGAGCGCTCAGAACATCACCTGCCCGCTCTGCATGCATGTGGGTCAGGTCGCCGAAGCCGGGGACAGGAATCGCTTCGCCGCCCTCAAGGCCGGCCAGAAGTCGAGGATGATGATGGCCACGACCTCCGCCGCGCTCCTCGTGGCGGTCGCGATCGCCTGGATCATGAAGCTGCCCGCCGAGGGTGGGGAGATCTCCACGAACCTCAACTACGGATTCATGGGCGGAACGTTCCTCCTGCTCATCGTCGCGATCTTCTCCGCGGCGAAGTACGAGGGCGCCCGGCACGAGGTCTACTTCTAGGGCCTCCCGACCGAACCCGCCGCCGGGGGCCGCCCCCCCACGAAGATCGCCCCGCGCGCCCATCGGCGTGCGGGGCGATCTTCCATCCCGGCCCCTCGCATCCGGCCTCCCTCTCCGCTCAACGAGCGACGAAGGAGCCGTGATTCTCCTCGGCGAGGCGACGCATCAGCTCGGCGGCGTTCGGGTCGAGGTGAAAGCCGATCGTGTGGATCTTCACCTTGCGGATCTCGTTCAGCTCCCGGATTCGCCGGAGGATCTCCTCGGAGTCCTGCACCGACCCCGCCGTCGGGGCGCCGTCGCTGAGGAAGTAGATCGTGTTCACGCGGGCATCGGCGAGGGCCTCGACGAGGGTGTCGAAGATGTTCGTGGTCCCACCCGGGGAGAGGCGCTCCACATAGCCGAGCGCCTGCTCCCGGATCTCGGAGTCCATCTCGACGAGGTTCCGCTGCCAGGGGGCGGTCAGGCTGTCGAAGGCGATGATGTTGAACTCGGTCCCATCCCGGAGCCCCTTCACCGCCCGACCGAGCTCGGCGCGCGCCACCTCGATCTTCTGGCGCTGCACCTGCTTGGCGCCTCCGCTCGCCTCCTCCTCCGCCTCGGGATCGACGGAGGTGCCCCCACGCCGTGAGCCGCCCTTGCGCTCCTTCTCCTCATCGACGAGGTAGGGCTCGTTCATGGAGCCGGAGACGTCGACGACGAAGGTGACGAAGCGACTGATGACCCGAAGACCGTAGTAGGTCCCCGTCGTCGACCCCGCGGCCTCGGCTCGGCGGCGCTCGAACTCCTCCCGCGTGATCTCCTTCACCGTCGTCTTCGCGGCGTTCGTGGCCCACCAGTTCTTCCACGCGAGGTGCTCCGGGCCGAGGTCCTGCCCGGTCAACCACAGCAGGGCGTCCGCGATGTCGTCCCGCACCCTCCCCGGCGCATCCTCGAGGGCGGCGATGAGCGGATCGACCACAGCCCGCCCCCCGATCTTCTGGAGCGCCTGGACCGCAGCCACCTGGACCTCGGGGAACGCATCGCCGAGGAGGGGAACGAGGGACGGCACCACCTCCGGATCGAGGGTCCCCCCGAAGACATCGGCGGCCGTGGCCCGGACCTGCCAGAACCGGCTCTCGAGGCCGTCGTGGAAGGTCTTGCTGTACTCCTCCGCCTCGAAGTCCCGCAGGGCTCGCAGGACCGCGATCTGCAGGTCCGCGTCCTTCACCCGGAACAGCCTGTTCACCTTCTTCGCGGTGTCCTTGCGACCGTTGCGCCGCAGAAGCTCCACGAGGAGCGCCTGACTCCCCGGGGGGAGGGCGCGGTTGCCGAGGAGATCCGCCGCCACCTCACCGGAGCGGGGGTCGGCGGAGGCGAGGATCATCCCGAGGACGATCCCCTGCGGACGCTCCTCGAGCCGAGGCAGGACCTTGTAGCCCTTCTCGAAGAGCCAGTCCTCCGCCTCTCCCTCGGGAGGATGCGCCGCCACCGCCTGCTCGACCGCTCGCCACTCCGAGGACGGGAGCGCGGTGAAGCCGTGGGTGACGATCGCCTCGTAGCTCGCCTCGTCCCCCCGCTTCGCGAGGATCCAGAGCACAGTCACGTGCAGGGCGTTCGTCCGGGGATCGGAGGGGTTCCCCTCCACGAAGAGACTCACCAGGAATCGCCCCGCCGCCGGCTCGTTGCAGGCGCCCATCGCCTCGAGGATCGGCAGGCGGTCGGTGAGGCTCTGACCGGCCGAGCCTTCCCAGCGATTTTTCAGCTCCCGAAAGGAGTCGGGCTCGGAGGCGCTCAAGGGCTCCAGCGGGGCGAGGAGGGCCACGAGGAGCAGGAGAGCCCCCAGACCTCCCGCGCGGAGGATCCGAATCATCGACATCGGGGATGATTTCCTCTCAAGCCGAAGGGCTCCCTCGGCGATAGATAGTCTGTCAGTTCACCAAGGGCCTCCGCAGGTAACCCCTCTCCCTCGGAGGCCTGTTTCACTGCTCGACAGACCGTCCCGCCTCGGCGGACGGAACGAATCACCAAGGGCCTTCGAGTTACCCCCTCTCGCTCGAAGTGCCCTCTTTTCGTGCCCGCAGCGCGCGGCCCGCGAAGTGGGGAGAGCCCGGCGACCGGCGAAGCGTTCGATCCGGGGGATCGAGCCGAGCTTCGCGCCAGAGGGAGGAGGTGGTGGAGGCTCCTGCGCGGCAGCCCGCTGCGATTCTGCCCCCCGTCCCTGACGGTGTCCATCTCTCCTTCCGGGGCGGCCCCCTCACCGTTATCGTCTCCTGCGCACCCCGCTTCCCTCACCCAGGAGCCGCTGCCGATGCCAGAGACCAGCCCCGGCCAGGGCCTGAATCGCCCCCCTCCCGAGGGGGGGCCCGATGGAGGGAAGGAGTTGCTCCGGGGGGCGCCGGATCCCCTCCCGCGACCCGAGGCCCCGCACTCCCCGCTCCCGATCCCTGCCGGCTTGGCGGCCACCTTCCTGCCGCTGCTCGTCGTGATCACCCTCGGCGCGGTGAGAGGCCCCTGGAGCGGGCCGAGCCCCCTCGAGAGCACTTCCCCGCCGTCGAACTCCCCTCTCCTGCTCCCTCGGCATCGGGTCGCCTTCGCGGAGACGCCCCCCCAGGGGATCGCGCTCGGTCTCTTCTCCCAGGACCCCTCCTACGATTACTCCGCCGCGCTCGCAGAGATCCGAGCAACCGGCGCGCAGGCGGTCGAGCTCGTGGTGCCTCACTTCCAGTCAAACCATCGCTCGAGTCTCCTCCCCGTGGTGGATCCGAGAACTCCTCCCTGGTGGCGTGTCCGTCGCACCGTCGAGACCGGCCGGCAGCTCGGGTTGCAGGTCCACCTCCTGCCGGTTCTCCTGCTCCGGGACAGCGGGCCTTCGAACGAGCACTGGCGAGGGACGATCGCGCCCACCGAGCGGGAGAGATGGCATCTCTCCTATCGTCGGTGGATGGTGCGGCTCGCCCGCCGGGCGGAAGCAGCCGGCGTCGCGGGCCTCTGCGTGGGGAGCGAGCTGAACTCGATGCAGGGAGACACCGCGCAGTGGCGACACACGGTCGCCGCGGTCCGCGCGGTCTACTCGGGCGCGGTGACCTACTCGGCGAACTGGGACTCCTATGGGGAGGTCGGGTTCGCCGAGTGCCTCGACTCCCTCGGCGTGACCGCCTACCACCCTCTCGCGGACCACCCCGCTCCGTCGAGGGAGGAGCTCATCGGAGCCTGGCTGCCCCTGCGCTCCCGCCTCCTGCGCTGGCAGGAGAGGAGCGGCGTCCCGATCCACTTCACCGAGGTGGGCTACCCTTCCGTGGACGGGGGCGCCATGGCCCCCTGGGACTACACCCGCGTCGGTCCGGTGGATCTCGAGGAGCAGCGAGACTGCCTCGAAGCGTTCACCCTCGTGTGGCAGGATGCCCCCGCGCGCCCTGGCGTGTTCTTCTACTGCTGGTGGGGCCTCGGCGGACCGAGCGACCCCGGCTACACACCGCGGGGAAAGCCCGCGCTCGCGACCGTCGAGCGCTGGCTCCGGGACTCGGCCCCCCCGCGTTTCCAGCCCTGAGCGAGCCGCGCCACCCCGGGAAGGAAGTCACCTTTGGCGAGAGTGATCCTGCTGCTCCTCCTCGTGGGAGCGAGCTTCCTCCTCTACTCGACGAAGCGCGATGCCCGGCGCCGGGTCCTGCCCCCCCCCACCGCCACCGCGATCTCGCCCGCCTCGGACTCCCCGAGCCGACCCGTGCCCGCCCGCGCGGGGGAGCGGAGCCCTTCGACCGGGAGCGACGATCACCCCAGCATCCTGCCGCCGCTCGGAATCGAGGATCGGGAGAGCCTGCGGGACGCCATGGAGGACTGGCAGCCGGTCCCCCCGAGCGTCCTCGACCTGGAGGTCGACCTCGCGGGTCGGAAGGAGATCGCGGTGGCCGCCTTCCGCGGCCTCCTCGGGGCCGGTCGCGGGAGCGGACCGGCGGACGCCCGCGCGATCGGGCTCGTGGGGGGGGAGCGGGTCATCCTCGTCGAGGCCCAGCGAGAGCCGGGCGGATGGAGCGGGCTGTCAGTCACGGGGGAGCCGCTCCGCCTGCCGGTCGAGCGGGTCTCCACCGTCCAGGCCCCGGCGGAGGGTGAGGTCCTCGCGCTGCGGCGGGAGCGGAGGGAGACGGCCCGCCACCACGCCCTCGCCCATGGGGAGGATGGACTGCTCACCCGCCTCCTGCGCGAGGCGCTCTTCGACGGAGACCTGCCCGCGGCGGAGGAGCTCTTCCTCCACTGGATCCGCGGGGCGGGCCCTCTCCTCCTCGCGGAGGGACTCGAGGAGGCGGAGAAGAGGAGGCAGTTCGCCGCCCTCGCTCGCGACCTGCAGCGGGGAGAGCGGACCGAGGTCGGGCTCCTCTCCCCCGCCGTGGCCGGGTCGGACTCCGCCTCGGACCGGGAGCCGCGCACCCTCGCGGCCCTCGGCGTCTTCCTCGAGTTCCGAGGCCGACTGCGACGCCTCGATGCGGCGCAGGTCCGGGCGATGATCACCGCCTGCGAGGGCTGGGAGGGGTGGCTGGAGGAGCTCGCTCGACGCCCCGATCTGCGTCCTCCGGGGGTCGGAGAGCAGGAGCTGGAGCGTCTCCGGACCGAGGTCCGGGTCTTTCGGTTCGACCTGATCAAGACCTCCGGGTTCTGACCGCGAAACTGCCCGACATTCGAGGGGTCAGGGTGGTACCCCAAGGGCCGATCGGGTACATCCGGGGTCGGTCATCGCGCGGAGCGTCGCGCGTGCGCCCGTGGGGATCACCTCCCC
>JAFMMO010000080.1 GCA_017859655.1 Pseudomonadota bacterium
GTCGCGGGTGGTGTCGCGGGTGGCAGTGGTCGCGGGGGGGGAGCTCCCTACGCGCCCGGTGAGAACACCATCCTCGACTGGCGGAAGAACGCGACCCTGCACGATGCCCTGCATCGGGAGCAGGGTTCCATCAAGCCCGTCCTCATCTACGTCTACACCAGCAGCATGAACGACAACTGCTGCGCGGCGAACTTCGAGCGGGCCCTCTTCCGCTACGAGCGCGCGGTCAAGGAGTTCAAGGGCTGGGCCTGCTACAAGGTTCAGGTCTCCTCGATCGATGGTGAGCAGCTCCTCGCGCCCTACGAGCTTCGCAAGGACAAGCCGGCGCTGCTCCTCCTCGACGCTGAGGGCGGGCTCCTCCACAAGCAGCAGCTCTGCGTCGACCCCGGCAAGTTCATGAAGGTCATCGACAGCGCTCGGAGGCTGAGCGACCTTCGCTTCCGCCTCAAGGATCGCTATCTCGCGAAGCGCGAGAAGGCGAAGGAGTTCGTCGCGAAGGGCTCCTTCGATCGGGCGCTCCGCATCCTCGACGACATCGCCGATGATCAGGAGAAGCTCAGCGGTCAGGTCGCGGCTCTCGTTCAGGAGGACCGTGGCGCGCTCGCGGAGATCGCCCGGGCGAAGATCGTCGAGGCGGAGGGTCTGCGCGATGAGCAGCGCCTCCTCGACTCGTACCGCCTCTTCAAGGAGATCGAGGAGGAGTTCGGCCGCCTCGAGTCCCTGAGCCGCGAGGCCCAGGAGCACCGGCAGTCCATTGGCTCGACCCTGCGCAAGATGGGGGTCCGGATCCGATAGTCCGGGGCCGATGACCACCGAGCCTTCAAGCGACCCCGTCCGGCCCGAGTGGCTGAGCGGGGTCGCTTCTCTTTCCGGCACGCTGCCCGAGCCTCCGTCACCGGCACCTCCGGGGGGCGGGGGGCTCCGCGCGATCTCCTCGTCACCGTCGCGGTCGTTCGATCCGGGGCGGCTCCCGCCTCTCGTGAGCGGCCTCCTCCTGCTCTCCCTCCTCCTCTCGGGCTGCCAGATCCCGTATCTCGTGACCCAGCTCGGTGGCCAGGCGCGCCTGAGCGCGAGCGCGCTCCCGATCGAGGAGGTGCTCGCCCGCCGGGATCTCGCCCCGGAGACGCGTGCCCGCCTCGAGGAGGTCCCGGAGCTCCTCGCCTTCGCCCGGAGGCAGGGCTTCTCGGTCGGCGATGCCTATCGAACCTTCGCCGAGCCGGTGGAGGGTGTGCCGGTCTGGATCGTGACCGCCTGCCCTCCGGACTCCCTCGAGCTGATCGAGTGGTCCTACCCGATCGTCGGGAGCTTCCCCTACCGGGGGTTCTTCCGCCGGCGCCTCGCGGAGCACGAGGCGGAGCGCCTGCGCGCCCTCGGGCTCGAGGTCGATCTGCGCCCGGCCCAGGCGTACAGCACCCTCGGCTGGTTCGCGGATCCCGTCGTGCCGACCCTGATCGCGGGCGATCCCGGAGAGCGGGCGGCAGGGATCCTGCACGAGCTCGCGCACCGGACGATCTTCCTCCCGGGGGACGCGCGCCTCAACGAGAGCATCTCGGTCTCGGTGGAGCGGTACGCGGTGGCGGCCTGGCTCCGGGAGCAGGGGCGAACCGAGGCAGCACGGGAGCACGCCCGGCGCTGCTCCGATCGGGAGCTGCTGCGCCGGGAGATCTGCTCCCTCCTCGAGACGCTGCGACGCGTGTTTGAGGCGACCGACCGGCAGGAGCGCCTCCGGGGAAAGGAGGAGGCGATGCAGAGCTTCGCGGAGCGCCTGCGCTCCCTCTCCTTCCAGAGCGCCCGCTCGGCGAGCTGGGCGGAGGTCTCATGGACGCTTCCACGGCTGCTGCTCTTCGACGTCTACGGGGGGGACGGCGAGCTCCTCGATCGCGCCTTCACTTCGGTCGGAGCGAGACTCCCCGCATACTTCGACCTCCTTCGGGCGGCGACGGGGGTCGAGGATCCTCGGGGGTTCCTGGAGGCGGCGGGGAGGGACGCGCGGCCGCCGACCCCGCGCTGAGACGCCGGTCGGAACGGACGCCTCAGACCGGCTCCTCCTGCTCCAGCTCGGTCAGGATCCGGGAGACCTCCCGCAGTCCATGGCGGACCCGCTTCGGCCAGCCGGCCTTCATCCTCCGGAAATGCTTCGAGCACAGCTCGAGGATGGAGAACGCGGTGTGGATGCGGAGCCGTCGCCGCTCGACCCGGTGCCCGCACTCCCCCTCGTATCCCTCGAGGAACGCGGAACGGAAGCCCTCGAAGTCGGGGATTCGCCGGCGATGGGCCGCGTACCAGAGCTGCCCGCAGAAGTGGCCCACATCGAAGGTCGTCTCTCCGCTCCCCGACCACTCGAGGTCGAGGAACCAGGCGTCGGCGTCCTTCGGATCCGCTCCGTGGGCGAGGAGGACCTGCTCGGGGTGGAAGTCCCCGTGGATCGTCCCGGCCGGTCCGGGCGCCGTCCGAGCCTCCATGGCGCAGAGACGATCGATGATCGAGGTGGCGTCCCGCTCCAGCTCCTGTCCTGCCTCCAGGAGGTTCTGACGAACGACCGCGAGGTCCCGACGGCGGGCGGGTCGCCCCTCCGGTCCCTCGGGGAAGGCCCCGCAACCATGCAGCTGCGCGAGCAGCCGTCCCGCGCGACGCGCTGCGACCGGGCCGCGCTCGCTCTCCAGCCACTCCGAGAGGGTGCGCCCCTCGACCTTCTCCACTCCGACCACCTCGCAGGAGGGGACCGAGCAGAGCACGCGGGGAGTGCTGACCCCGGGGAGCGGGGAGAGGGCCTCGTGGAGGCGACGGGTGACCTCCGTGACCGTCTCGGCCAGACCGGTCCTCTCGAAGCGGAGCACGACGGAGAGCTCATGAGCGACGCGTCCCTCCTCGTCCCTCCATGACGTCTTGCAACCACAGACGAGTCGTCGCTCCGGCTTGTAGCGCAGCCGGGTGACCTGGAAGCTCTCCTCGTCCACCCGGAGGCCCTCGGGGACCGCGGACCGGAGGGAAGGCTCGAGGATCCTCGCGAGCTGGAGCGGCTCGCTGGAGAGGGCGAGGTGGGGCAGTCGCGAGTCGTTCGGGAACTCGACCCAGATCGCGCGGAGCGCGTCGTCGAAGTGGGGCGTCTGGAGAATGTGACCCGGCTCGGCGCTCGCGATGCGCGCCCTTCGGCGCTCCCGCTCGTAGGTCTCGGCGGACTCGCAGCGGATGGTGACCGCCGACTCCCCCGAGACCCCGGTGTGCGGGCAGCGGTGGGAGGCGATGACGAACACGAGGGTGTCCTTGTCGGGATGGATCCGGATGTGTCGGACCCGCGCACCGGTGACCTCCACGCGTCCTTCCCCGATCTCCCGGAGCGTGGAGAGGATCTCTCCGGGCTCGAGGAGGGACCGCAGCTCCGGACCGACGCTCGCAGGGAGATGCAGCTCCTGTCCTCCCCCGCCGAGGTTCCTCGGCCGATCGAGGCTCACTTCTTCACCTTCAGGAGGACCCGCTGCTGGTCGTATCCGGGACAGCCATGCTTCTCGCGCAGCTTCTTCCAACGGTGCACGCCGATGCGCTCGATGGAGCCGAACCCGGCGCGGGTCAGGACATCCTCGAGGTACCGACGCGTCGGCAGCATCTGGAACCGCCCGGGCTTCTTGGCGTTTCTCCGAACGAGGACCGCCTGGTCGTCGTGCTCGCGGGGGATCGCCTCGACATACTCGAAGAAGAGAGTGTCCGCCGTCAGCTCGTGGAGGCGATCGAGGGCCAGAAGCGGGTAGCGCACATGATGGAAGACGGCCAGGAAGAGCACGACATCGAAGGTGCCGACCTCGCTCGCCCGCAGGTCGAAGAAGTCGCAGTCGCGGAACCGCACCGAGGACCCGAGCCACTCGCGCACGAGGCCGAACTTCCTCACCGCGGCAGGGTGCTGGTCGATGGCGAGGATCGGCGAGGCACCGCGCTTCTCGAACTCGAAGGAGTAGAACCCCTCGTTGCAGCCGATGTCGAGCACCGAGACGCCGGTCAGGGAGTCGGGGAGGTCGAGCATGGCGAGCTTGTCGCTCTCGGAGGTCCCGGTCTCTCCCTCGGTGTGCAGGTCGTCGCCGAGCGGGATGCTCTGGTACCACTCTTCCGCCTGGATGCGGGAGAGGAGGGTGGATCGTTCGGTCATGGATCCTCCGTGGCTCGCGCCCCGGCAGGCGGGTCTGCCGCGGGTCGGGAATCCTCTCAGTTTATCCCCGACGCAGAGGAACCGGGACGACGGGGTTCACTTTCCGCCGATTCCTCCCGCTCCGCTGCTCTTCCAGGCGCGGAGGAAAGCGCGCTGTGGAGGGGTCTGCGGGCTCTCCACCTGCGAGAGCTTCGGATCGTGGCGACGCGCCGCCGCGATGCGCCGCAGCGCCTCATCCGGCTCGAGCCCGGACTCCACGAGGTGACACCCCGCCACCGTTCCGGTGCGGCCGTGCCCCCCCCAGCAGTGGAGATACACCGGGGCCTCGCGGGTCTGGAGGGCGTCGCGGATGGCATCGAGAACGGCGCGCATCGTCGCCGGAGCAGGGACCCCCATGTCGGGGATCGGGAAGCGGAGCGCCGCCACCCCATCGCCGCCGATCCGCCGCCACGCCTCGGCGTAGGGCGCGAAGGGGAGGCCTCCTTGCCCGAGCTCATCCTCGGGCTGCAGCGCGATGATCGTGCGGATCCCGAGGTCGTGCAGGGCGCGGAGACGGACGAGCGCCTCCTCCGGATCGAGATCGCCCGGGTAGCAGCCACCGAGGAGTCGTCCGGGCTCGATCCACCAGGTCGCGCGGAAGGGATGAGGGTGCGTCATGGGCTCTCCTTGTCGGGAGGGGGTGCGCTCCTCGTCTCCGGAGCGGTCGGCCGGGGGAGGGGCCGCGGAGCGCGAAGGACGATCGCCTCGTAGGGGTGGGCCTCCCCCGCCTCGAAGAGGCACAGAACCCCGCGCTCCGGGTGATGGGTGAGGGACGAGTACGCGCTCGGGCCAGAGTGGAGGACCTCTTCCGCGCTCCAGGTGTGGCCGCCGTCGAGGCTCCGCCGCAGGGTCATTCGCTCGCGGGCGCGGTCGCTCGCCGGGTTCGAGAAGTGCAGGTGCACCCCCGAGACGGTCGGGACCGCGATGAGGCTCGCCTGGCAGATCGGCTCGGGGAGCCCAGGCTCGAACCGCTGCCCGGTCCAGCTCTCGCCGCCGTCCCGGCTCCGCGCGCTCTGGCGGAGTCGTCGGCTGCGGTCGTAGTTCCGCATGTTGAGGAGGAGCGTGCCGTCCGCGAGCTCGGCCACCGCGCACTCGTTCACCTGATCTCGCGGGGTCCGCCCCCCGATCCGCCAGCTCCGGCCCCCGTCGTCGGAGAGGAGCGCGTGGGAGAAGTAGCGTCGAGTCCCGGACTCGATGTGGTCGCAGGGGACGACGAGTCTCCCGCGGTGTGGCCCCCGACGCAGCTGGATCCCGCTCCCCGGTCCGGTCGCGTACCAGGTCCACTCGGGGCGCTTCGTGTCGGCGGTGATCTCCTCGGGGCCACTCCAGGTGAGACCATCATCCTCGCTCCGCAGCAGATGGACTCTCCGCGTGTCCCGGCTCCGTCCGGCGATGATGTCCGCTTCCCGGTCGGCGCCGTCGTTCCCGGTCGTGAGGAGGATGACCGCGCCGCTCTCCCGGTCGACGACAGGGCTGGGGTTCCCACAGGTGTTCGGGCCGTCATCGAGGATCACCCGCGAGGGAGACCAGGTCCGCCCCCCGTCGTCGGAGCGCCGGAGGAGCAGGTCGATGTCCCCCGAGTCCCCGGAGCCGTGGCGCCGTCCCTCGCAGAAGGCGAGGAGGGTGCCGCGGTTCGTGGTGACGAGGGCCGGGATTCGATAGGTGTGGTAGCCCCCCTCCCCGGAGATCCAGAGGGCATCTTCGGCGAGCGGGGGAGGGAGGGGGAGCAGGTCCCCCCGTGCGTGCAACTCATGGACGCGCAGCACTCCTCGCCACGGACGGAGCTGGAGGGAGCCGAGGGGGAGGTCGGGCGCGAGCTCCTCGCGGTGGACCTCCGTCCCGTCGATCCGGATGACGAGGGAGGTCCCCCGCCGCACGAGCTCGAGGGTGAAGGGGTGCCCCGCCTCGATGTGCCGGGAGGCGGGTCCGAGGGAGCGGGTGGGGCCGCCGAAGAGCGGGCCCTCGACGAAGAGGTCTCTCCCTCGGCCGTCGAGCCCGAAGTGGCTCGCGCCCCCGATGCAGACCGAGGCGGCGGTCCCCTCGATCCGCTCCAGGGTCAGGCGCGCGCGCACGCGCAGATCCCCGCGGCCGAGATCCCGCCCCGCCCGCAGGAAGCGACCGATCCCTCCGCCCCGGAGGAACCCCTCCGCCTCCTCCCAGGGCTCGCCGAGAGTCCCGACCTCGACGGGGAGACCGGCGGCCACGAAGGGGATCTCGGCGGAGAGGTTCGGCGAGCCGGTGAGCAGGGAGAGGAGCAGCAGTTCGGTCACGGGCACTTCGGCTCCCCCGAGTTCGTGATGGGGTGAATTGATCTGGGCAAGCCGGGGATCGAACCCGGACCCCTTTCGGGAAGGGATTTTAAGTCCCTCGCGTCTGCCAGTTCCGCCACTTGCCCGCTCCGATTCTGGGCGACGCCGGGGGATCTGACAATCCCAGCGGGGAGATCCACGGCCCTCGCGTGGGGGCTTGCGCTCAGTAGAGGAGGAAGCGAGCCCGTCGGGCAAGGAACTCGGCCCGCTCCGCCTCGAAGAGGGGGAGGATCTTCTCGATCGTCTCCCCCGCCACGATCGCGTCGCGGACCGCCGTGTCGCAGAGGAGTCGGTTCAGCGCGGTGGTCTCCCATGCCTCGGGGTGGAGCCGGCGGAGGAACGTGGCGAGGGTCAGCCCCATGCGCACCGGCTCGAGGCGGAGGCGGTCGGTGACGATGAGGTTCAGGCCGTGGCAGATCTCCCCGGCGAACTTGCTCGACTCCGGCGTGAAGTGGACCGGGATCGCCCGCACGCCGGCGAGCCCCGCCGCGTTGAAGGCGGCGGCGAGGGCGGCCGCGTCGATCCAGGGGGCGCCGAGGAGCTCGAAGGGGGCATCGGTGCCGCGGCCGACGGAGAGGTTCGTCGTCTCGAGGAGCCCGACCCCGGGATAGAGGGTCGCCTGGGTGAGGTTGCGGATGTTCGGGGAGGGGTGGAGCCAGCGGAGGCCGGTCGCGTCGAACCAGTGGTGGCGCTGCCACCCCTCGCAGGGGATGACGGTCAGGTCGAGGTCCCACCCGCGCTCCGTGGCGATCATCCGCGCGAGCTCCCCGATCGTCATCCCGTGGCGGACGCAGACCGGATGGAAGCCGACGAAGGACTCGAGCCCCGCATCGAGGACTGGCCCCTCGACATGGGTGCCGCCGATGGGATTCGGCCGGTCGAGGACGATGAACGCCTTCCCCGCCCGACTCGCCGCCTCCATCGCGAGCCCCATGGTGGAGACATAGGTGTAGAAGCGGGCGCCGATCTCCCGGATGTCGAAGACGATCGCATCGAGCCCCGCCAGGTGCTCCGCGGTCGGCTGGCGCGTCTCCCCGTAGAGGCTGATCACCTGGAGCCCCGAGGTGGGATCGGTCGTGTCGTCGATCCGCGCGATGTCGAGGGTGCCGGTGAAGCCGTGCTCCGGGCTGAAGATGGTGACGAGGTCGACCCCCTCCGCCTCAAGGAGGCGGCGGACCGTGCTCGTGCCGGTGCGGTCGAGGCCGGTGTGGTTCGTGATGAGGCCGATCCTCTTCCCGCGGAGGAGGGCGTAGTCGTTCCCGTGGAGGACATCGATGCCGGTGCGCACCGGGGAGGGGGGAGGCGGATCCCCGAGGACCGCGCGATGGGAGAGGGCGGCCCCGGCGAGGGTGCCGATCCGGCCGATGATGGGGTTCACCTTGCCGCTCCCATCGGGATGGACCCGGTTGCTGAGGACGATGACGAAGAGGTCGAGCTCGGGGTCGATCCAGATCGAGGTTCCGGTGAAGCCGCCGTGTCCGAAGGCGCGGGGGGAGTTCAGGTCACCGCGGTGGGATGAGAAGCGGGTGCGGACATCCCAGCCGAGGGAGCGAAGGCCCCCCGGGACCGGGACCGGGCGGGTCATGCGCTCGACCGTCTCCGGGGCGAGGACCCGCACGCCGTCGAGCTCTCCGCCGCGCAGGAGCATGCGGGCGTAGCGGGCGAGATCGTCCGCGGTGGAGAAGAGCCCCGCGTGACCGGCCACTCCGCCGAGGGCGTGAGCCCGGGGGTCGTGGACCTCTCCCCGCATCCATCGCCCCTCCCGCTGCTCCGTGACCGCGGCCCGCTCGGCGAGGGGGGAGGCGGGGCGGAAGCCGGTCTCCTCCATGCCGAGGGGGGAGAACAGCTCCCGCCGGGCGAAGGTGCCGACATCGACGCCGCTGAGCTCCTCCACCAGGAGCCCGAGGACGATGAACCCGACATCTGTGTAGGTGAAGGAGGCGCCCGGCTCCTCCCGCGGGGCGATGGCGAGGAGCCGCGCCCGCGCCTCCTCGACGCCATCGGCGTAGTCCGCGAGGGAGTTGGCGGGGGGGAGTCCGCCGGTGTGAGTGAGGAGATGGCGGACCGTGATCCCCTCCTTGCCGCTCGCGGCGAACGCGGGGAGGTAGCGCTGGACGGGGGCGTCGAGGTCGAGCCGCCCCTGCTCCGCCAGCTTGTGGATGCTGGTCGCGGTCGCGATCGGCTTCGTCAGGGAGGCGAGGTCGAAGACGGTGTCGACCTCCATGGGGCGCGGCTCGGGGTGGAGGGTGCGACTCCCGTAGGCGCGGCGGAAGAGGACGCGGTCGCGATGCCCGATGACCACGACCGCCCCCGGCATCCGCCGGCTCGCGATCCCGGCCTCGACGATCCCATCGATCGCATCGAGGACCCCGGCATCGACTTCCCCCCCGGGGGCCGCGCCGTCCGCTCCGGGAGAGGGAGCCGCCGGCACCGTGGATGTCAGGAGCAAGAGCAGGAGGACGATCGGGAGCGCTCCCCCTGCGGTCAGGCGGAGGGGGGGGAGGATCCCTCGGGATGGTGCGATGCGGTGCGAGCGCTCTCTCATGGGACCTTCCGCTCCGCCTCACGACCGGTGCGGTCGATCTCGTGCTTCTTCCGCTGGTTCTCTCGCCACACCTCCGCCGTGAGCCAGCGCGGCGGGATGAGCCCCGCCTCCCACGCCGCGAGCCGCGCCTCGAGGGCGCGCACCCGCTCCGGCTCCGCCTCGGCGCGGTTCTCGACCTCTCCGGGGTCCCGGGAGAGATCGACGAGGATCGGCGGGCGGACCCGACCATCCGGCTCCTCGACCCGGATCAGCTTCCAGCTTCCCTGGCGCACCGATGCGGCGACCGCCCTGCGCCAGTAGAGCTCCTCGCGGGGCGGCGTCGCGCCGCGCCCCTCCAGGAGGGGGAGGAGGTCGAGGCCGTCCGCCTCCGCGAGGGGAGGGGCGCCGGCGGCGGCGAGGAAGGTCGGGGCGAGGTCGAGGCTGGAGATGAGCGCGTTCTGGCGGCCGGCCGGGAACCGAGCGGGCCAGTGGGCGATCCACGGGACCCGGTGCCCACCTTCCCACTTGCTCCCCTTCATGCCGCGCCACCCGCCGTTGTCGGAGGCGTTGTTCGTCGCGCCGCCGTTGTCGGAGAGGAAGACGATGAGAGTCTCCTCCGCGATCCCCTCCGCGGTCAGGGTGGCCCGGAGCCTTCCGACCCCCTCGTCGAGCGCGGCGACGAGGGCCGCGTACTTCCGACGCCGCGGGCTCTCGATCGTGGAGAAGCGCTCGAGGAGGTCGGGGCGTGCGTGCATCGGGGTGTGGGGCGCGGTGTAGGAGAGGAGGAGGAAGAGGGGACGGTCGCGATCGCGCGACTCGATGCGGCGGATCCCCTCGTCGGTGAGCCAGTCGGTGAGGTAGGTGAAGTCGCTCTCCGGAACCGGGACTCCGTCCCGCTCAAGGCGTCGCGCCGGTCCCGGCGGCTTCTCCTCGGGGAAGTAGGAGCGGGAGCCTCCGATGAGTCCGGAGAAGTGATCGAACCCGAGGGCGCGAGGGTGATTGTGGGGCAGGGCGCCGAGATGCCACTTCCCGATGAGGGCGGTCGTGTAGCCCTGCCGCCGCAGGAGCGCCGGGAAGGTCTCGGTCCCGGCGAGGAGCCCCTCGCCGTTCGCGAGGTTGCACTCGAACCCCTGCCGCTGCGGGTAGCGTCCGGTGATGAGCCCGGCGCGGGAGGGGGCGCAGACCGAGGCGGTGACATGGGCATCGGTGCAGAAGACCCCCTCGCGGGCGAGCGCGTCGAGGTGAGGGGTGGGGATGTCGGTGCAGCCTGTGAAGCCGAGGTCCGCGTACCCGAGGTCGTCCGCCAGGATGAGGAGGATGTTCGGCGGGGCCGAGGGTGCGCGCGTCGTCGAGGATGGGGTGTGACAGCCGGCGGAGAGGGCCAGGAGAAGGGAGAGCGCCGCGCCGCTGCGAGCTGCGATCCGGGGGCGCGTGCGCATCGGTGCGGGTCCTCTCGGGGCGGGTCTCCGGCGGGCAGCTCCTCGGCGGGGGAGCTGCCTCCCTCGTCCGGGAGTCTCGCCGATCGGTGGAGCCGCGTACACCCCGGAGGGTGGGGGATCCTAGGGGGAGCAGCCGACCGCGCAACAGAGGGGGCCGGCGGTGGGATCCGCCGCGCACTCCGGGGGCAAGGGCGGGGTGGAGCCGGCGAAGAGGAGCCCGAGGAGCGCGATGGGGTCCGCGATGTCGAGCTGCTCGTCATCGTTCGTGTCTCCGGCCGCCGCGCAGGCGAGGTCGCCACCGGCGAAGAGGAGCCCGAGGATGGCGATCGGGTCCGCGAGGTCGACGGCGCCATCCGCGTTCGCATCCCCACGCACGAAGCGACCGGAGATCCACCCATCCGGGTAGTCGAGCACGGCGATCGTGTTCGCCACGGCGGCGCACGCGTATCCCGAGTTGGCGGCGTAGAGCTTCCGGCCGTCGGGGGTCACCGCGATCCCGAAGGTGTAGTCCCCCCGGGCGGGGAGGACCGCCTCGATCGTGTCGAGCATCGGAGGCTGGATCGGGTCCCCGACCGCGGTGAAGTCGGGGAGGCGGACGATCGTCACGTTCCCGAGGGCGGCGCCGCACTCGGAGGGCCCGGGCTGATTCGGGTGGTGGGAGAAACCCCAGTTCGACACGGCGAGGTAGGGGGTCCCCGGGATGGTGACCATCTCCTCGGGGCCGGTGCCGATGCGGAGGCGGGCGACGACCTGCCACGCGTGGAGGTCGATGACCGAGGCGTGGTCCAGGCTGCGGTCGAAGCCGAAGTTGCCGACGAGGAGATGGGTTCCCTCCGGAGTGAGGGCGAGCGCCTGAGGAAACTCATCGAGGGTGATGGAGTCGGCGGCGAGGGTGTCCGCGGCGACGCGCCAGACGCGCGTCCCCGCCGTATCGGTGACGAAGACCGCATCCCCGAGGGGCCCGGTGATCACCTCCCGGGGCGCCCCGAGCCCGCTCACCGAGCCGAGCGGCTGGTGCCCCGGGATCGACCACTTCGTCAGACGCCCATCCCCTTCGGTGGAGACGAAGAGCGCGCTCGAGTCAGGGGAGAAGGAGAGCCCGAGGGGCTGGGGGCCGAGCGAGGGGAAGCTCGCGATCGGCGAGAGGGTCCAGGGGTCGAAGCAGTCGATCGTGTCCCCGGAGAAGCAGACCACGTAGAGGCGCGCTTGATCCGGAGTGATCGCGAGACGGTAGGGGCCCGCCCCGGTGGGCAGGGTCGCCTCGACGGTGTCGGTGGCGGTGTCGATCACGGAGAGCGTGCTCGCGTTCAGGTTCGCGACGAAGAGCCGGCCCGTCCCCTCGTGCAGGGCCAGTCCGACCGGGCGGGCGCCGACCGGGATGAGCGCCGCGCTCTCGGAGGGATGGTCAGGGGCGCAGGTCTCCCGGACGACGAGCTGGTACTCCCCCTCCTCCCCTGCGACGTGCCCATCGAGGACGATGGTGATCGTCTCGCCGGCGGTCATCGCGAGGGCGGAGATGCGGGCCCGGGTCCCCGCCTCGCCGCATCCATCATCGTTGCAGCCGCGGACCACGAGGGGATCCGGGATGACCGCCGGAGAGCAGGGGCCCCCGAGGACCGTGAGCTCGGTGTCGAAGGAGCTGCCGCAGGTGTCGATCTCGAGCCAGAGGTCCGTGGGGGCGGTGAAGGTGTAGTAGTGCTCCGGGGCACCGGTGAAGACGAACTGGCACGCGTGCTCGAAGCGCGAGGGTCCCCCCGTCGCCCCGCTGGTCGAGAAGGGGAGCCCGAGGATCGGGAGGGCGGTCTCGCACGACTCTCCCGGGCCGGGCGGGGGGAGCTGGGAGACGGAGACGAGGGCGTCGCCGCTGTCTCCCGTCCCGTACCCATCGAAGACGAGGAAGTACTCGACCCCCGCGCTGACCGGCACGCCGAGGAGTTGGGAGCGCCACCCGAAGACCCCGCAGGCGTCGTCGTTGCAGGCGAGGGCCACTCCCGAGCCGTCTCCGCCGATGAGCGCGCCGGCGGGGGGGCAGGTCCCCTCGTGGACATAGACCTTGGTGTCGAAGTCCGCGTCGCAGAGCTCGATGACGAGGAGCCCGTCCTCGGCGGGGACCACGCGCCGGACGACATCCGGTGCGCCGGTGACGGTGAACGGGCACGCCTCGTTGTAGTCGTCGGTCGCGCCCGAGGTGGTGATCGTCCCGAGGTAGGGAAGGGAGAGGGTCTCCGCTCCCGGGCAGGTGTCGGAGGGGGTCGGGACGAGGACAGAAATGTCGATCAGGTAGTCCCCGCAGTCCGCCGCGCCGTAGCCATCCACCACGATGAAGACCTCCACTCCGGCGGAGAGGGGGAGCACCAGGTGGGAGCGCCAGTTGTTGAAGCCGCAGGCGTCATCGTTGCAGCCGAGGGAGGGGCCGGCCCCCGGGTCCCCCGGGCAGGCTCCGGCGTAGACATGGACCTTGGTGTCGAAGTCGGAGTCGCAGAGGTCGATGACGATCGTCTCGTCAACGGCCGGCGTATAGCGGTAGACGACATCGCGCCCTCCCGTGGGGGGGAAGGGGCAGGACTCGAGATAGTCGTCGCTGGCCGCGCAGGTGTTTCCGGAGTCGAGGTAGGGGAGGGAGAGGATCGGCGTCGCGCTCGCGCAGTCCTCGCCGCCGCTCCCACGCGCCACCGCGGGGAGGAAGAGGAGGAGGAGCAGCAGCAGTAGGAGGTCGCGGGTCATGGAAGCTCCAGCGTGGGGGCCGATCCCTCGATCCTAGCCACGGGGGGGGCGGCGTCAACGGCGGGCGGAGGCCGGGATGAGGGAAGGGGAGAGGGCGCGCCCGCACCCTCTCCCCTTCCTTGCCCGGCCTCGGACTCCCCTAGAGGGACGAGGGCGCGCTGGCGGTGTCCCGGGGGTCGACCCCGATCGCCTCGACCCAGTCGACCTCGAGGGAGAAGGGGGTCTCATTCTTGTCGGCGATGCCGAAGGAGATCGAGCGGATGCTGGCGGGGGACGGCGCGCCGGCTTGGGGGAGCTTGCGCCCGAAGACGCTGAGGACCATGTCCGAGAAGGGCACGGAGATCTCCTGCCACTCCCCGGCGCGAGTCCGGAATTCGGTCTGCCAGATGCGGCTCTCCATGCGGCCGTCACTGGTGAGGACGCTCATGCGGTAGACGCGCCCGTCCCCCCGGACCCGGGCGCGCAGTCCTTCCTTGCCCGCGAGTCCGAGGTCCTTGGCGCGCGAGCGAACGGTGGCGAAGCCGCCGTTGTTCTCAAGGCTGAGCGCGCCCTGGAAGACGGCGGTGCCGCGGCCGGTGGCGACCATCCCGGAGGTCGAGATGCCCCCCATGACATCGTCGTTGAGGGAGAACCACTCCTCCGCGTCACGCGGGCGATCGAAGCTGAAGAGGGCGGTCCCGGGGCTCAGCTGCGCCTGGCTCATGCGGCGGTGGCTCTGCTCCTGCAGGATCGCCCGAACGGCGTCGTCGATGCCACGGCGGAGCGCCCACGCCGAGGAGGTGCCGTCTCCCTCGAGCTCGATCTCGGCGAGCGCGCGACGGAGGGGGTCGGTCACCGACGCGGGCAGGTCCCCGGGGCGGTCGACGATCGAGCGGAGGGCGACCTCGTAGATCGCGGCGCAGGCATCGGGCTCGCCGCGGTTGAAGATCGGCGCTCCTCGCTGGACGGCGAGCTCGAGCAGCTCCGAAACCGCGCTCAGCGGGTCGGACGGCGCGGCGGCCGGCGGCAGCAGGACGGCATCGATCACGTGGATCACTCCGTTCGAGGCGAGGACATCGTTCTTCACCACCGAGGCGTCCCCGATCGTGAGGCGCCCGCCGGCGAGCCCGACGGGGAGGCGCTCATCGATGAGGGTGGTCACAGCGCCGGCG
>JAFMMO010000081.1 GCA_017859655.1 Pseudomonadota bacterium
TGCTCGAGGTCCACTCCACCGGCCCGGACCACCGTCGTGCGGAGCCCCTCCCTCGCTCCGGCGCCTCCGTGAACCGAGCGGAGCGCGGCCTCCGAGGACGGGGTGAGGCAGATGATCCGCTCCGCGCGGGAGAGGGCGCGGTGCTCGAGGCGGCGGCGGAGGGCGACCTGCCAGCGGGTCGAGGGACCGTGCTCACCGAGCCGGGTCAGGCTCCCCTCCCCGAAGCGCGCGGCGAGATGCTCGAGGGGCCAGGGGGCATGATGGATGAAGGTCTGGGGGGCACGGGTCGATCCGATCGCCCAGGCGGTGAGGGACCGGTGATGGATGATCCGGTCGGGGCGGAAGGGGAGGCGGGCCCAGGCCCGACGGATCTCCGCTCTCCTGCGCAGGAGTGAGGCGGATCGACGGCCCGGCTCCGAGCCGATGGGGAAGGCCTCCCAGCGCAGGAGCAGTCCGGCCGCGGCGCGGTGTCCCGAGAAGCAGCGGTGGTCTCCGGCGACCACCGCGACCTCCGCTCCCTGCCCCGCGAGCCGACGCGCCATCTCGAGGACCACCCGACCGGCTCCGTCGACCCTCTCCGGGTCCAGCTGGTCGGTGGTGATCGCGATGCGCATCGGGTCCTCCTCGTCCTCTCTTCTTCGGACCGAACGCCGGAGGCCTGAAGCGGGCCTTCCCCCGATCAACGGCCCGGCCCTTTATCCGGCGGCCCCCCCCCGTTACCTTCCTTCGGTGACGAACTCCTGCCGGGAAGCGACTCCATGCCCTCCGAGCCCCTCAAGATCGACCTGCACACGCACATCCTCCCCGAGACCTGGCCCGATCTCGCGAGTCGCTACGGCTACGGGGGGTTCGTGTCGCTGGAGCATCACAAGCCGTGCTGCGCCCGCATGATCATCGACGGTCGCTTCTTCCGTGAGGTGGAGGACAACACCTGGAGCCCGGAGCGGCGGATCGAGGAGTGCGATCGGGATGGGGTGGGGGTGCAGGTGCTCTCCACCGTCCCGGTGATGTTCAGCTACTGGGCGAAGCCCGAGGACGCGCTCGACCTCTCGAGACTCCTGAACGATCACATCGCGGAGGTCGTCGCCGGGTACCCGCGGCGCTTCGTGGGGCTCGGCACCGTCCCGTTGCAGGAGCCGGACCTCGCGATCGATGAGCTCGAGCGATGCGTCGGGGAGCTCGGGTTCCCCGGTCTCCAGATCGGGACCCATGTGAATCGGTGGAACCTCGACGCGCCGGAGCTGCTCCCTTTCTTCGAGCGGGCGGCGGAGCTGGGGGCGTCCCTCTTCGTGCACCCGTGGGACATGGTCGGCGGGGAGGCGATGCCGGACTACTTCATGCCATGGCTCGTCGGCATGCCGGCGGAGACGAGCCGCGCGATCTGCTCCCTCATCTTCGGGGGGGTCTTCGACCGGGTTCCCGATCTGAAGATCTGCTTCGCCCACGGCGGCGGGGCCTTTCCCGGCACGCTTGCCCGCATCGAGAAGGGCTACCACGCCAGGCCGGACCTCTGCGGTGTGAACGGCTGCGGAAGCCCGCGCACCTACCTCGACCGGTTCTACGTGGACTCTCTGGTCCATGACGCGCCGAGCCTGCGCTTCCTGCTCGATCAGATGGGGTCGGACCGGATCGCGCTCGGGACCGACTACCCGTTCCCGCTCGGGGAGGCGACCCCGGGGGCTCTCATCGAGAGCCTCGAGGAGCTCCCGGTCGACACCCGCGAGCGCCTCCTCTCCGGGACCGCGCTCGAGTTTCTCGGTCTGGAGGCCGGGGCCTTCCGCTGATCCGGGCGGGGCACGCCGATCGAGCGTGTCCGCCTCGGGCGGGGGCCGGGGGATCTCCCCCCTCAGGATTGCTCCTCCCGCCCCGCCGGATCCCTTAGACTCCCGGGTCCCCTCCGTCTTCGAAAGGACCCGATCGTGAGTGACGATCAGCTCGCGCCGGCGACCCTCGAGCACGCCCGCGCGCTCGATGCCGCGGATCCCCTCTCCCGCTTCCGGGAGCGCTTCGCGATCCCGCCGCGACCCGGGGGCGATCCGGTGCGCTACTTCTGCGGAAACTCCCTCGGCCTGATGCCCCGCGGGGTGCCCGAGCTGCTCGCGGAGGAGTGCGAGGACTGGGCGCGGCTCGCGGTGAACGGTCACTACGGCGCCCGTCGACCCTGGTTCGACTACCACACCCGCTTCCGCGACCGGGGGGCGCGCCTCGTCGGCGCCCTTCCCTCCGAGGTCTGCTACCAGAGCACTCTCACGGTCAACCTCCACCTCCTGATGGTGAGCTTCTACCGACCGGAGGGCTCCCGCCGGAAGATCATCGGAGACACGCCCGCCTTCCCCTCCGACACCTACGCGCTGGCGAGCCAGATCGCCTTCCACGGAGGTGACCCGGAGAACGACCTGATCCAGCTCCGCCCGAGGGAGGGGGAGCACGACCTGCGGGAGGAGGACCTCCTCCGGGCGATCGATGAGCACGGCGACGAGCTGGCCCTCGTGCTCGTGTCCGGCGTGAACTACTACACCGGACAGGCCTTCGACCTGCGGACCCTCGCCCGCGCCGCCCACGACCGCGGCGCCTGCTTCGGGGTCGACGCGGCGCACGCGGCCGGCAACCTCGCGCTGCAGCTGCACGACGACGATGTCGACTTCGCCGCCTGGTGCTCCTACAAGTACGGGAACGCCGGGCCGGGCGCGATCGCCGGGTCCTTCGTCCACGAGCGTCACGGGCGCCGCCCGGAGCTGCCACGGTTCGCGGGATGGTGGGGGAACGACCCCGCCACCCGCTTCCAGATGAACGAGGTCCAGCGGTTCGAGCCCGCGGAGGGCGCGGATGGCTGGCAGCTCTCCAATCCTCCCATCCTCTCGATGGCTCCCCTCGATGCCTCGCTCGCCATCTTCGATGAGGCCACGATGCCCGCTCTCCGCGAGCGGTCGGTCCGTCTGACCGGCTACCTGCAGGAGCGGCTCGATCGCCTGGGCGATCGGGTCGAGGTGATCACGCCGCGGGATCCGGAGCGTCGGGGCGCGCAGCTCTCCATCCGCGTGAAGGGGGACACCCGAGCGGTGCGGGACCAGCTCGAGGAGGCGGGCTGCGTCTGCGACTTCCGGCCGCCGGATGTGATCCGCGTCGCGCCGACTCCCCTCTACAACACCTTCGAGGACATCCATGAGCTGACCCGGGTGCTCGGGGGAGAGGGGGCCGCGTGACCAGCAGGCGGGTGACGATCGCCGGGGGAGGACTCGCCGGAGCCCTGATGGCGAAGTACCTCGGGCAGGCCGGACACGAGGTGACCCTCTTCGAGAGACGGGGAGACATCCGGGATGCGACCATCGTGCGCGGTCGCTCGATCAACCTCGCGGTCTCGGAGCGGGGGCTCACCGCCCTCGCCGAGGTCGGCCTCAAGGAGAAGGTCCTCGAGCACGCGGTCCCGATGAGCGGCCGGATGATGCACGGGATCGACGGCACCCTGACCTACCAGCCCTACTCGAAGAACCCCGAGGACTGCATCCAGTCGATCTCGCGAGGAGGCCTCAACCGCCTGCTCATCGAGGCGGCGGCGGAGCATGAGAACGTGACGCTTCGCTTCGAGAAGCGCTGCATCGATGTGGACCCCGACTCGGGGAAGTGCTTCTTCATCGACGAGCGCAGCGGTCAGGTCATCGAGCAGGACTCCGACCTGATCGTCGGGGCGGACGGGGCCTTCAGCGCCATCCGGGGCCGATTGCAGCGCACCGACCGGTTCGACTACTCCCAGAGCTACCTCGACGCGGGGTACCTCGAGCTGCACATCCCCGCGGCCGAGGACGGAGGCTTCCGCATGGAGAGGAACGCGCTGCACATCTGGCCGCGCGGCCGCTTCATGATGATCGCGCTCCCCAACGAGGACGGGACCTTCACGGTCACCTGCTTCTGGCCGCTGGAGGGCCCCAACTCCTTCGAGCGGCTGACGAAGGAGGCGGAGGTCCGGGCCTACTTCGAGGAGTGGTTCCCGGACGCCGTCCCGCTGATCCCCGATCTCGAGGGGGACTACATGAAGGCGACCCCGAGCTCCCTCGTCACCGTCCGCTGCGACCCCTGGTCGGTGGGGAAGGTCTGCCTCGTCGGAGACTCCGCCCACGCGATCGTCCCCTTCTACGGTCAGGGCATGAACGCCGGCTTCGAGGACTGTCGTACCCTGAACCGGCTGCTCGCCGAGAACCCGGAGGGGTGGGGGAAGGCGCTCCGCGACTACTCCGCGGCCCGCAAGCCGAACGGGGATGCCATCGCGGACCTCGCCATCGCGAACTTCCATGAGATGCGGGATCACGTGGGCCGCCCTCTCTTCCTCCTGAGGAAGAAGCTCGAGAAGTTCCTCCACAAGAGGCTGTCCGGGTTCTACCTTCCGCTCTACTCGATGGTCAGCTTCTCGAACGTCCCCTACGCGGAGGCGGTCGAGCGGGCGCGGCGTCAGGATCGCCTCGTCTACGGCGGGCTGGCCGCGCTCGCCTTCCTGCTGGTGCTCGGACTGGGGGTCCTGCTATGGGCGTGAGTGATTCGGGCCCGGTGCCGCCGGCCCCCGGTGAGCTGAACTACGGGAGCTATCTGGAGCTCGACCGCATCCTCGAGAGCCAGCATCCGCGCTCCGCTCCCGCCGAGCACGATGAGATGCTCTTCATCGTGATCCACCAGGCGTACGAGCTCTGGTTCAAGCAGATCCTCCACGAGTTCGACAAGGTGGAGCGGGACCTCTCCTCCAACGACCTGTACGGGGCGATCCACACCTTCAAGCGCCTGCGCACGATCGTGAAGGTGCTCGTGGAGCAGATGGACATCCTCGAGACGATGACCCCGATGTCCTTCACCAGCTTCCGGGACCGCCTCGACACCTCGAGCGGGTTCCAGTCGGTGCAGTACCGGATCTTCGAGTTCCGCCTCGGCTACAAGCGCGAGCCGATGATGCGGTACTTCGATGAGAGCCATCACGGCCACGACCGCCTCGTCGCGGCGTGGGAGGGGCGGACGATCGGGGACCACTTCCTCGAGTTCCTCCGGCAGCGGGGGGTCCGGATCCCGGCGGAGCTCCTCGATCGCGACCTTCAGCAACCGTTCCCCGCGAACGAGAGCGTGCAGCGCGGGCTGCTGCATCTCTACCGCAGCGAGCCCTCGGTCGCGATCCTCCTCGAGCTGATGACCGACTTCGACGAGGGAGTGCAGGAGTGGCGCTACCGCCATGTGAAGCTCGTCGAGCGGACGATCGGGCAGAAGAAGGGGACCGGCGGGTCGATGGGGGTCGAGTTCCTGAAGAAGAGCCTCTTCCTCCCGGCCTTCCCCGATCTCTGGGCGATGCGCCACGAGCTCTGACCGTCGCAGGGGCGGGGGAGTCCCTCCCCGTCCTGCCATGAAGAAGGGGGCCCGGGTTGCTCCATGACATCACGCCGAGGATCACCTCCGAGCTGAAGGTCTTCCCCGGGGACACGCCACCTTCGCGGGAGGTGCTCCTCGACATCGACCGCGGGGATCACATCACGCTCTCCACGCTGCGGGGCACCGTGCACCTCGGGGCTCATGTCGATGCCCCCAGTCACTACACGCCGGGTGGGGATTCGATCGAGGCGTTCCCGCTCGACCGGGTGCTCGGCCCCTGCCAGGTGGTCGATGTCAGTGGAGCGATCATCGAGACCGAGGAGGGGCGCCTCGTCGTCTCCGGCCCCTGGATCGAAGGCCTTGAGACTCCTCGCGTCCTGCTCCGCACGGGGACGCACCCCGATCCCGACCGCTGGAGCGAAGACTTCGCCGGGCTCTCGGCGCCCCTCGTGGAGGAGCTGGCGGAGCGCGGTGTGCTGCTCGTGGGCATCGACACCCCGAGCGTGGATCCTCCCAGCTCCAAGGCCTTGCCGGCCCATCAGGCGTTCGCCCGCACCGGGGTCTCCATCCTCGAGGGGATCACCCTCGCCGCCGTCCCGGAAGGTCGCTACGAGCTCATCGCGCTGCCTCTCCCGCTGGAGGGCTTCGACGCTTCTCCGGTGCGGGCGGTGCTCCGGGAGGTCTCCTCATGATGCGCCTCGCTCTCCCCATTCTGCTCCTCGTCCTTCTCCCGTCCGGGCCGACCGTCTCCGCCGACCGGGCGGAGCACGTGGCGGCTCGGTCGACCGACCGCTTCGACGAGGAGGCCCTCGCTTCCATTCTCGGGGGAGCGGTCTCGACCTACCGGTTCAACGGCGTCGAGGGCGGGAAGTACCGCCGGCAGATCCGACTCGTGGTCGAGGATGGCGAGGAGCTGCTCCTCGTCGAGGAGCATGGCATCACGCGGGTCGGCTGGCTCGGAGGCGCGCTCTCGACACGGGAGACCCTCCGCGCCTGGTTCTCACTGGAGAAGCCAGGCCCTCTCGTCCGGGGCGAGAAGGAGAGCACCCTGACGGGGAGGGCATCGCTCCGGCGCACGCCGGAGGGGCTCGAGCTGACCCGAGGCCCGGCGGCGGGGGCGGAGGCGGAGGCGGAGGCAACCGAGCCCACCGCCTCGCGAGAGATCGTCGCCGACGCGGGCTGGTCGATCCTGCGCATCCTGGAGGAGGAGCGGTGGGTGCGGTCGGGACCGGAGGCGGGGGAGACCTTCACCATGGACAGCACCGACTGGTCCCAGCCCGAGTTCCCGGCCGAGCGATCCTACACCAGCCTCGGTCGTGGTCCGTCGAGTCAGGAGGATGCGCCGGCCGAGGTGCAGCTCCTCCGGGTGATCGACAAGGGGCGGCCCTTCGAGTTCGAGCTGGAGATCGGGGGGGGGCGCTCCTGGGGCTCCTTCAACGAGGGAATGGTCGAGTTCTCGACGGTCCCGGCGGAGACGACCGAGGACGTGGAGGCGCCCTTCCCCGGATTCGAGCCGGGGGATCCGATCGACCTCGATGACTACGGTTCGATGTTCGAGACGATGCTCGACTCCCTGTTCGACGGAGGGCGGATCGACACCGACATCCCCCTCGGTCAGGAGGAGCGACTCGACGAGCTGGTCCTGCGCGCGGATGGGGTCCCCGCCGATGTGTTCCTCGAGGGGCCGGGTCAGTCGGTGGAGGTGCTCGGGACCCACTCGGTCCGCCTGCATGTCCGGGCGGGGGATCGGGTCCGGGAGCCGGCGCCGCTGACGGAGGAGCAGAAGAGCCTCTACACGGCCGCGACCGACCGCTATCGCCTCGCGGATCCGGAGCTTCAGGAGACCGCGCGCTCCATCGTCTTCGGCGTCCGGGAGCCCCTCGCGATCGGCACCCTGCTCTCCGACTGGGTCTACACGATCCTCGACTACGACCTCGACAGCGATTGCGAGCGCTCGGATCTCATCCTCGAGAACGAGATCGGGGACTGCACCGAGCACACGATCCTCTTCGTCGCCCTCGCGCGTGCGCGCGGAGTGCCGGCCCGGCCGGTGACCGGTCTGGTCTGGACCGAGGACGAGGACACCGGCTCCGGCTTCTACCGGCACGCCTGGGCGGAGTTCCACGACGGGCTTCGCTGGATCAGCGTCGATCCCACGTGGGGGCAGGTGGGGGTGGATGCCGGGCACATCCGCCTGAACGAGCCCTTCGACGACATCGCGGGGGAGGAGATGCACGAGGAGTGGTTCCGGTTCGAGCTGGAGATGCTCCGCCGGTCGCCCCCGATCCCCTGAGGGGGGATCCCCTGCGGCCTGATCCCCTGAAGCCTGATCCCCTGAAGCCTGATCCCCTGAGATCCGCGCCGCGCCTCTCGCAGCCTCGACCGCGCCGAGGCCGCGCTCAACGGGTCGACTTCGCGACCCCGGCTCCACTGCTCGGAGGCTCGATCGGCTCCGGCTTCTTCGCAGGCTTCTCGACCGGCTTCTCTTGCGGCTTCTCTTGCGGCTTCGCGTCGGGCTTGGAGTCCGGCGCCGGCTCCCCCTCCCGATCCGGATTCGGTGCCGGTCTCTGCTCGTCCGGTTCACCGCTCTTCTCGTCCGGCTTCGGCTCCGCGCTCTCCTCGGCCTTCTTCGGATCCCGCGTCTTCTCCTCCTCGGCGACGGGGGGCGCCGTCTTCGCCCCGTCCCCGGCCTCCGCGGGCTTCGCTCCATCCGGCTCCTTCGGGCGCAGGAGGGAGATCGGGCTCGGATGCTCGCCGAGGAGCCTGTCTCGCAGCGGCTTCGTGGGAGGGTTCGAGCCGAGGTAGAGGCGGAAGACGAGTCGCGCGAAAGGGTCGCCCCCCAGGGGGCCGAGGGTCCGTCCATCCTGATCGAGCAGGAGCCCCCGCCCGGGGAGGTGGGTCATGCGCAGGCGGCTCCCCTTGTCGGCGGCGGTGAGGTGGGACACGAAGGCATCGATCTCTTCCGCGAGGGCCTTCTTCTCTTCCTCGGTCGCATTGACCGCGAAGCTCGTTCGATAGGCCTTGTGCATCTGCTTCAGGGAGAGGTCGCGACAGAAGAGGAGCTCGATCCGCTTCGTCGCATCCGCGGCGACGATCCTCGCCCCATCGGAGCAGGGGACCTCCATCCAGAGCGCGGCGTGGTAGAGGTTCCAGCCGAGGACGCCCCACTCGCAGAGCCCGACGCCGTTTCGTCGGAGCGGCTCTCCATCGACGCGGATCTCGGCCGGGAACCACTCGGCCGCGGAGAGGGGGAGGAGAGGAAGCAGGACCAGCAGCGGGAGAACTCGGCGCACGCTCCGGCTCTGTCGTCGATCGCTTCGTGGCATGGCGTCGCTCCCTTCTCGCGGTCTCCTCATGCTCGCCCGAGGAGCTCGTCGACGATCTCCCGGTGGTGAGTGGTGTGGATCCGCGCGAAGCGGAGCCAGTCCACCGCCCGAAACGCCCCGAGGATCGGGTGGGGGATCCTCCCCTCCGCTGCCTCGAGCTCATGCAGAACCCCGGCGAGGGAGCCCCAGCGGTCGAGCTGACCGTCGAGGAGCGCCTCGATCCGAGCCCGGTCGACGGTGGCGGACGGTTCCACGGCGCGGGGAGAGGTCGATGCTCCTCGCGGGATCCTCCCCCGCTCCAGGATCTCTCGGCCTTCCGCGAGGAGGGGGGACGTCGGGCCATCGTCCCGCCCTCCCCGGATCCTCTCGATCGCCCGGAGGTTCAGCTCCGCCGCTCGCAGGAGATGCTCGAGGTGCTGCCCCACCGTCCAGTGATCGGCGGTCGGCCCCCCCGGGGTCGAGAGGAGCTCTCCGGGGATCGAGCGGATGCGAGCCAGCTCCTGCAGGAGAGCCGCCAGATCCCGCTGGGGCCCGCCCGCGTCCCGTGGAGGAGGATCGGACGGAGGTCGGGGATCCATGGGGCTCGCCTCTCCCTCGGAGTCGCTCCCCGATCTTCGCCGGGGGAGGGGGCAGGGTCCAGTGGGGGATCAGGCGAGGCTGACGCCGGGCTGACGGTCGAGGACGGAGCGGGAGAGCCGCTCCAGGATGACCTGACGGCCGCGCTCCACGACCTGCTCGAGGTGGGGCCCTTCGGCGAACATCGAGCGCGCTCGCGTCCGGAGCTCATCGAGGGTGGGCAGCTCCTGCCGCGCGAACTCCGCGAGCGAGTCCTGGAGCTGGCCGAGGCGACGCCCCGCACCCTTGCCGGAGAGCTCCAGCGCGGCGCGGCTCTCCCACCACGCCTGACCGACCCGGTCGGCGATCGCCTCGAGCGGGAAGCTCTCCGCGAGCTGATGCGCCACCCGCTCCAGCACCCCCTGGCTCACCGGCCGCTGGGCATGGACCACATCCGCAGGCGGGGAGCGGAGCTCCGTCACCAGCCGGGGGATCGAGAGGAGCCGGAGGGTGTAGTAGGAGATGTCGATCTCCCACCAGCGGAAGCCCTGGCGGGTGGAGGTCTGGTAGTAGTGGTGGTTGTTGTGCCACCCCTCGCCGAGGGTGATCAGCGCGAGGAGCCAGTTGTTCCTCGAGTCGTCCCCGGTCAGGTAGCGCTGCTTGCCGCTCACGTGGGCGACCGAGTTGATCATGAAGGTGCCGTGGTAGAGCAGGCTCGTCGACAGGAAGAAGCCACCGAACAGCCCGGCCCAGCCCCAGATCAGCGTCACGCCGATGGCGAGCACGAACGCCGGGACCAGGTGGTACTTGTTGAGCCACACGAGTTCGGGGTACCGGGTGAGGTCGGAGACGAGGGAGAGGTCCGCCTTCGACTCGCGCCGGGAGAAGATCCAGCCGACGTGAGCGTAGAGGAAGCCCCGATGGCGGGGAGAGTGGACATCCTGCGGAGTGTCGGAGTACTTGTGGTGAGCGCGGTGCTGCGCCGCCCACCAGATCGCTCCTCGCTGGGCGGAGGACTGGGCGAGGAACGCGAGCAGGAACTGCCCGATGCGACTCGTGCGGTAGGTCCGGTGGGAGAAGTACCGGTGGTAGCCGGCGGTGACCCCGAACATCCGGACGACATAGAGGACGAAGGCGACGAGCAGGATCTCCGGAGTGACGCCGGTCCACAGCATGCCGATGCAGGCGAGGTGGACGAGCAGGAACGGGATCGTCGTCGGGTAGATGATGTCGTCGGCGCCGTCATCCACGACGGCGTCGGCGGTCTTCAGGTCGGGCATCCCGTTCCAACTCCCCTTCGGTCTGGGTGGCCGCTCGTGGTCCGGGACCCCGGGAAGGGGTGATCGGCGGGACGCACCCGGGCGCAAGGCGTGGTGCGATTTTCATCGATGATGGGGGAGAAGTCACGCCGATCGGACAAGACGGCTTTGAGCTTCCCCGCCCGATTTCCCCTGTCCGAGCTCACCCGACGGGGTTCACTCCCCGCCCCCCTCGCCATACCCGACGAGCTCGACATAACCCCGTCCGGCGGCGGGCGCTCCCCCGATCGTTCCCCGAACATCCACCGCCCCCTCCCAGTACCGGGTGGAGAGCCGGAGCTCCTGATCGGCGAGCACCGGGATCACCTCGCAGGTGAGATCGATCGAGGGGACCTCCAGCCGCCAGCGGGACGGATACTCGATCCCGCTCGCGTCGCTCCGCCAGCGGTCGAGCACCTCGGTGCGGAGCTGCTCCGCTCGCAGCGGTCTCACCGTTCCCTGCGGATCGATCCAGGTCCCTGCGGCGTAGGGGGCGATCCCGCCGTCGGTCCGGCGCAGCTCGTAGACCATCAGACGGGAGCCATCCCCGAACTGCAGGGCGAACCAGTCCCAGCCATCCAGGGTCTCGCCGAGGACGCTCGTCGACCACTCGTGGTCGAACCACCCCGTCCCCGTGACCGAGTGACTCTGCGCGCCGAGGGTGATCGACCCGGAGATCCGGAGGTCCGGGTAGGAGTAGTAATGGCTCGCCGCCCCCTCCTCCGGCCCTTTCCGGCTGAACCCGCGATCCCCCTGCAGCACCGGTCCGCGGTCGCTGGAGAGGGTCAGGTCGAGGGAGCAGGGGCGCCCGGCGTCGTCGAGGGCATCGGCGCGCAGGAGCAGGGGGAAGGGGCGCTCCCCCCCGCCGGTCCCCTCGAGGCTCCACGACTCGTTCCAGACCCGCCAAGGGTCCCCCTGCGCGCCGGCGAGCCCGAGGGCCCCCCGCGAGAAGCGCTCATGAGCCTGGAAGCTCTCCCCGCGGACATCGGTCACCGCGAAGTGAGCCATGTGCAGGTCCCGGGTCGCCCACGCGCTCTCCCTCTCCTCGTCGCGGGGGAGGGCATCCAGTCCGAAGCGGAAGAAGGTCACCTCGATCCCGAAGCGCCGACCGTCCTCACCGTCGAGGTTCGCGGTGGTGTACCACCACTCGATCTGCTGGCGAGGGTGGGGTCCGTGGTCGGGGGGGAAGTGGATCGGCCGCACGCCGGTGACGCGCTCGTAGCCGGCGGGCGGGTCGGACCCGAGGATCGACACCACCGAGGTCGGTGCTTCCTCCGCCTCCGGGGCGGAGGCGGAGGGGCAGCCGACGACGGCGAGGAGGAGGAGTCCGATGAGTCGCTTCACGAGGCCACCTCCCGGAGGGCAGCGCTGACCGGGATCCGCCCCATGCGCAGCGCGGGCAGCAGCCCTCCGAGGATGGCGGACACCACGGCGATGGCGAGCCCCACGAGCAGAGGCGCGGCGGAGACCTGGAAGTCGATCGTCCACCCGAAGCTGCGTGCGTTGACCACATGGGTCAGGAGCGCGGCCGAGGCGATCCCGAGGGGCATGGCCAGCGCGCCCGCGATGCCCCCGATCACCGAGCACTGGGTCAGGACGAGCCCGGCCCACTCCCGGCGGGTCAGCCCGGTGGCGCGCAGGACGCCGAGCTCGTGCCGGCGCTCGAGCCCGAGTCGGACCAGCGCGCCGAACACCCCGATGGCCGCGACGACGACGGCGAGGAGCCGGATCGCCTCCGTCACCTGGAAGGTGCGGTCGAAGATCTCCAGCGTGGCCCGGCGGAGCGCGCCGGTGGGGCGGACATGGAGGCTCGGCCGATCGGCGAAGCGGGTCTGGAGCCGATCCGCGACCTCGCGCGGGTCCTCTCCCGCGCGGAGGAAGATCGCCACGCCGCTCTGTCCCGGAGCTTCGATGCGCCCCCGCGCGCTCGCCCGCGTCATCGCGATCGAGCCGAGGTCGCTCGCGTAGTCGCGGTAGACGGCGAGGATCGGGCAGTCGCGGAGCCCCACGCTGGTGCGGAGGGGGAAGGTGTCTCCGACCCCGACCTCAAACCTCTCCGAGAAGGGCTCCGAGACCAGGATGGCCGGACCGAGCTCCGGGTCGCGCGCGCGATCGAGCCAGCGTTCGAGGTCGACCGGTCCCTCCGTGGGGAGGCCGAGGACCTCGGGAGACTCATCGGACAGGATCGAGACTCGGACCTTGCCGGAGCGGGCCGCGGAGGCCGGGGTCGGCAACTCGATCCAGCGGTTCGTGATCACCCGCTCCACCGCCGCGTCGGCTCGACAGGCGGCCTCGATCTCCGGGGGGAGCGCGTCGAGCGCTCCGAGCCTCCCGACCGGTCCGGGGGCCGCGATGTAGACATCCGCCGGCAGCGTGTCGTCGAGCCACGAGATCAGGGAGGACCGGAAGCTCTCCACCATCGTGGCGACGCCGATCGACATCGAGATCGCCACCGACAGCGCCGCGATCGCGGGGCCGGTCCGGCTCAGCTGGGTGGAGACGCCCCGCAGGGCCATCCGCCCGATGCTCCCGATCCGGGGACCGATCACTCCCGACAGCAGGCGGGCGCTCGCATCGGTGAGGAGCGGGGTCGCGCTCGCGAAGGCGAGCAGGAGGGCGAGGAGAGCCCCGTAGCCCGCCGCGAGGCTCTGATCGGGGAGGGCGATCAGCCCGGCCATCACGGAGAGCAGCCCCAGCCCTCCGAGCAGCCCGAGCCGCGCTCGCCTGCGGGCGCGGACCTCCAGCGAGGAGCGCTGGAGCACCGGGCGCAGGTCGACGCGGCTCGCCTCGAGCGCGGGCACGAGGGCGGAGAGGAGGCTCGCGGCGAGGCCCAGCAGGAGCGCCTTCGCGATGGTCGGAGCGGAGAGCGCGACCGGAGCGGAGCCGACCACGAGGTAGAGATCCTCGAGGGTCCTGAGGACGATCCGAACGAGACCCTGCCCGAGCCCGGCGCCGACCCCGATCCCGACCAGACTGCCCGCGGCGCCGAGCACCAGGGACTCCGCGAGCACGAGGCGGAGGATCTCCCCCCGGGAGACCCCCATCGCGCGGAGTCGCCCCCACAGGGCGCGACGCGCGAGGACCGAGACGGTCACCGACTGGTGGATCAGGAAGACGCCGATCACGAGGGAGAGGAGTCCCAGCGCCTGGAGGTTGAAGCGGAAGGCCGCGGTCATCCCGTCGAAGGTCTCGGTTCGCTGTCCGGCTCGGCGGACCTCGACCCCGGGGGGGAGCAGGTCGCGGAGCGACTCCGGAGTCGGGCTCCCCGGGCGATCGAGGCGAAGGTCGATGCGGGTCAGCCGACCGACCCGCCCGAGCAGCTCCTGCGCGGTGGAGATGTCCACCGCGATGAGCTGGGCGGCTCCGGTGCGCACGAGGTCGTCCGCCGCGTTCCATGTCGCGACGACGGTGAGGGTCTCCCGCCGCGCGGCGAGCTCCACCTCGAAGGAGTCTCCCACCGCGAGGCCGAGATCACGCGCGGCGGAGCGCTCGAGGATCGCGCCCCCCGGTCGGGTGATCATGCGGGAGCCGTCCCCCGCCCCCGGGCTGCCGGTGATCGGGCGGAAGCCGCTCTCGGCGTAGGGGTCGATCCCGAGGATGGTGCGGACCGGCTCCACGGCGAGCGGGTGGGAGGCGCGGGCGGCGGGGTCGAGGTCGGAGGGGGGGACGACCCTCACCTGCCCCTCGACGATCGGGGCGGAGGCGCGGAGTCGGTGCTCCACCCGGAGCTGGCGGTAGAGGTCCT
>JAFMMO010000082.1 GCA_017859655.1 Pseudomonadota bacterium
CCGCCGGCCGGGCCCCGCGTCCGGGGGCCCTTCGTTCACTGCTGCCGGATCCACTCGAGGGCCGCGGCGAGGGGGGGGTCGACCCCCTCGAGGAGCCGGCTTCGCTCCGGCCACACCACCTCATCGGGGGCCACCCCCGAGCCCTCGAGGACGCTCCCCCCGGTCGAGACGTAGTTCGCGACCGCGAACTGGAAGCCGTCACCGTTCGGGAGGCGCACGAAGACGGAGGGGAGCGCGGCTCCCGCCGTGTTGCTGCCGAAGAGTCGGGCGCGACCGAGGTCCTGCAACCCCGCCGCCATGATCTCGGAGGTGGAGGCGGAGCCGCCGTCGATGAGGAGGGCGACCGGCCCCCCGAAGACGGTGGCCTGGGGACTGATGTTGAAGTGCATCGACTGGTCACGCATCAGCATCGTCCCGAGGCGCAGGTTCGACTCGTCGACGAGGTGGCCGCAGATCCCGTTCGCCATGAAGCCGATCCCCCCCGGGTTCCCGCGCAGGTCGATGACGAGCCCGCGGAGGTCGGGGTTCTCGTCGAGGAACGCCTCCAGCTCGAGGCGGACCGAGAAGTGGAGGAAGATCCCGAGGCGAAAGAGGCCGATGTCCCCGATCCGGGTGATCTCCCAGTCGACCGCGGTCCGGGGCATGTTCCCGAACGGCTCGGAGATGTGCTTCGGCGGGATGAGCTCGATCGTCACCTCACGGGAGGCATCCCCCTCGGCGAGGAAGGTCACCCGAGCGGTCTCTCCCGGATCCCCCGCGAGGTTCGCGAGGGCCATCCGTCGCAGGACGAGCTCCGCCTCCCCTCCGTCGAGGTGCTCCCGCAGGGCCGCGATCCCCTTCGAGACATCGTGGCCGTCGACCGCGGAGAGGACCCACCCCATCGCCACCCCGGCTCGCTCCGCCGGGGAGCCCGTCACGACCCGGCGAACGATCGCCTGATCGCCGACGACGACGACATCGAAGCCGGGCTGGCCGATGCCGCCCGGATTGCGGGAGGACGCGACCGGCGCTCCGGACTCGCCCCCCGCCGATCCACTCTCCGCGGGGCTGCCATCCGGACCGGATGGGCGGTCGAGCTCGTCGTAGACCTCTCCGGGGATCACCCCGAAGTGGGACTGACCGAGCGACGCGAGGAGCTCCTCCATGGCGGAGCGGGCCTCCCCGTCGGTCCGCGCTGCCGCGACCCTCGGCCGCAGCGTCTCGCGGAGCTCGTCCCACGGCGCGCCGTTCAACTCCGGATCGTAGTGCACATCGCGGATCGTCTCCCAGATCTGATCGAAGGAGGCGAGGTGCGCCTCCACGCGGTCCGGCGTGATCGAGGGAGCGGGAGGGACCTCCGCGACCGCCGCCTCACCCCGGGGGCCGGTCCCCGCGCAGCCGGCGAGACTGGCGAGGACGCCGACGAGGACGCTGCCGAGGAGGAGGTCACACGGAAGGAGCCGAGGCAGGGCTCGACCGACGGAAGTGCGCGGCCGCGGCGAAACGGAAGGAGGAAGCAAGGGAGAGGTCCTTTCGGAGGCGATCTTCGGGGGTGAACCCCGGGGAAGAGCGAGGATCGTACGCGGGCCGACGCAGGACGGCAACGAGACCGGCCGGCCGAAGCAGCGCGGGGGCACCGCGGGGAAGGGGGCGCGGAGCGGAGCCCTGTGCCGCGCAACGGGGCGCACGGAGATCGGAACGGGGGCGGATTCTCGCCGGTCCCGGTACACTCCGCGGCGAAGAGCGGACGGAGGCACGCATCGTGGCGAAACACGGCCCCCCCGGGGCGAAGACCCCTCCGGGCGTGCTCATCGAGGTGTGCGTGACGGGGCTCGCGGGAGCTCGCACGGCCGCGGAGGCGGGGGCGGATCGCCTCGAGCTCTGCGCCGTCCTCCCCGTCGGGGGGACGACCCCTTCGGTGGGGCTGGTGACTTCAGTGCTCGAGGCGGTCGATCTCCCGGTCATCGCCCTGATCCGACCGCGCGAGGGTGGATTCCGGTACCATGCCGCCGACCGGGAGGTGGGCGCGGCCGACATCGCGGCCCTGGCCGCCCTCCGCTCCTCTCGGGGAAGGCAGGTCGCGGGCTTCGCGATCGGGGCCCTCACTGCGGACGGCGCCCTCGACCGCGACCTCCTGCGGGAGTGGCGGGCCATCGCACCCGAACGGGAGTGGTGCCTCCATCGGGCCTTCGATCACGCGCGGGAGCCGCTGGAGGCGCTGGAGAGCGCGATCGACCTCGGGTTCGACCGCATCCTGACCTCGGGGCTCGCCCCCAGTGTCCCGGAGGGGCTCGAGACCCTCGCGCGGCTCGCCGCCGCCGCCGCCGGCCGGATCGAGATCCTGCCCGGGGGTGGAGTCACGGCGGAGGGGGCGGCGCGAATCCTCGCACGGACGGGAGTCCGCTCCCTCCACCTCTCCGCCACGCGATGGGCGCCGGGAGGAATGAACTTCGAGCGCGAGGGGATCTCCCTCGGCTCCGGCGTGGCCTCCGATGAGGCGCGCCACCTCGAGACCGACGGGGAGCGGCTGCGCTCCCTGCGCCGCGCCATCGGCGCGGCCCCGACCGATCGGGCCCCCTCCCCCGCCGGGAGCGAAGGGGAGCCCGACCCGGGCGCAGGCTCGGAAGACGGAGAGCAATGACCGAAGAACCGAACGAGCCGATCAAGATCGAGCCGGACACCTTCGCGATCTCGATCGGGAGCTACACTCGCCAGACCTGGAAGCTCCTGTGGGAGAAGACGCACCTCACCTACGCCGTCTATGGCGAGGACTACGAGACCCAGGCCGAGGCGAAGCTGAACCCCACACCGGAGGCGTGGTCCCAGCTCTGGGCGGTCCTCGATGAGATCGAGGCGTGGGAGTGGGATGCCTACTACTTCGCGAGCGCGGAGGAGGGGAAGGGCACCCTCTGGACGATCGAGATCCTGATGAAGGACGGTCGTCACCTCGACAGCGGCGGCTCGAACAGCTTCCCGGGACTCGCCGAGGCCCTCGCGCGCACGGCCGCGGGCTCCCGCGGCACCCGGCGCCGCGGTCGGCGGGGGGGACCCGGCCCCGCTCCGGCGGAGCCGGAGGCTGTGGTCGAGGGTGCGGAGCCCGATGGCGAGGAGACGCCCTTCGAGACCTTCCTCGAGGCGCTCCGCGCCTTGATCGGAGGTCGGGAGTTCTTCCCCTTCGACCCCGCCGAGATCCAGCAGGAGCTCTCCCGCGAGGAGGTCGATCGCCTCGTCCCTCCCCCCGAGCCTCCCCCCTCCCGCCGCCGCTCCGGCTCCTCCCGCGGCGCGGGGGAGAGATCCGATGGAGAGGAGTCGCGGAGTCGTCGCGGGCGGACCTCCCGCCGCGGTCGCCGGCGCAGCGGCTCCGACAAGGAGTCGAACTCCCTCTCCCGGGTGCGGCGCGGCCGCGGCGCTCGCGGTGGCGACGGAGACCGGGAGAAGGCGGGCGCATCGGGAGCAGACGCGAGAAGTGCCTCTTCCCGGAGTGACGCCCCGAGAGAGAGAGCCTCGGAGGGGAGCGGACGCAGCACCGGGCGCCGAAGAGGGCGTCGCGGGGGGCGGCGTCGCAGCGGAGAGGGGAGCCCCGCCGAGAGGTCCGGAGGCGGATCCGGTTCGCGCCCCCGCGAGTCCGCCGGGAGCGGCGGCGGCGAGGCGGGGGGCGGACCCCGGCGGCGGCGGCGCGGGCGACGCGGCGGTCGCCGCGGAGGCGAGTCCGGGGGCGGCGCCGCGTCGGGCAGCTCCTGACCCGCGCCCGATCGCCGGCTCGGTCGACTCCGACCGAGGACCCTCTCTCCCTCACGCCGTCCGACCATCGTTCCCGCCCACAAGAGACGAAACGAGCCGACTCCCCCCGAGGGGAAGTCGGCTCGCTCGTGTGGTCTTTCCGGTGAGGCCCCCTTCACCGAAGGGGGCGCCCGTCGACGATCTCCTGCGTCCTCAGGACGCGGGAGCCGCCTTCGGGTACTTCACCCGTCAGCCATACGGCTTCGTCTTCGGAGTCGAGACCGCCTTGCCCTCGATCAGCTCGTCGAGCGCCTTGCGGATGTAGTTCGTGTCGTCGTCCTTCTGCATGCGAGGATCATCGTCGATCGCACCTTCGTAGACGATCTTCCCGCCCTTGACGATGTACATGTGCGGGGTGTTGCTGGCCCCGTACGCCCGCCCGACCGAGCCGGTCTCGTCCATGAGGACCGTGTAGTCGATGCCGTGCTTCTCGGCGAAGCTCGCCATCCCCTTGGTGTCGGTCCGGCTGCTCGTGCAGATGCCGATGAAGACGACATCCTTCTTGGCGTAGTCCTTGGCGATCGACTTCATCGTGCCCGCGGCCGCGTGCTTGACGATGTAGGGACAGCCCGGCTCGGTCCACTCGATCACGAGGATCTTGTCTTTGAAGTCCTCCAGCTTGTGGGACTTCCCCTTCAGGTCCTTCAGCTGGAACGCCGGAGCCTTCCGAGGTTCGGACTTCTTCTCCTCGTCCGCGAAGACCCCCACCACGGGGAGCATCACGACGAGGGTCAGGGCCAACAGTCGCTGCATTGCCACTTCCTTTCGAGCGGGAGGGGACCACGGTCCCTCCCGGCTGATGGTCATTGTCACGAGTCTCCCCTCGCAGGGAAGACCGTTCCCGCCGGGGATCGGCGACTCAGGGCTGCCGGCCGGCGGCGGGGGGCGTCTCTCCGGTGATCCGGATGGCGCGCGTCGCGCCCTTCTCTCCCCGCTCGCGCCAGGCGATCACCGCCCCGACCCGGGCCGGATCGAAGAGCTCGCGGTCCCACACCTCGAGGGTGAAGTGGAACCGTGTCTGCCCGCCCCGCGGCTCGACGGTGCCGAGGCCGAGGGTCGCGCCCGGAACGTCAAAGGGGAAGAGCTCGAAGTCTGCGCCCGCGTTCCCCGCCGGACGATCCCACCCCGAGAAGCCGCTCCCCTTGCCTCCCTTGCCGGAGGTCGAGGGCGCGGAGGGGCGCTCGGCGGGCCGCTCCTGCGGTCTCCACTCGAGCTCGACCGTCCAGCCGGTCGGCGGGGACGCGGGCTCGGGCTTCGAAAACGAGGCCCGGTGGGTCGCGGTGAGCTCGGAGGCCTTCCTCGGGAGCTGCGCGCGCGCCCGGTCGAAGAGCGGGCGGGACTCGCTCGGGGACGCGGGCTCGGTCGAGGCGCGGAAGGGAAGCTCGAGGGACGGAGAGCCCTCCCCGATGAGGCAGATCTCCTTGCAGACGAGCCAGGAGAGCTCCGCCCCGAGGGTGATCTTCCCCGACTCCGGAACCTCCGCCCCGGGAGGGATGGTGATCTCCGCCGCGAGGAGCACCTCGTCGTCGTACCCGAAGGCGATCCCCTCCCCGGCGAGGTCGTAGCGGCGCGGCTTCGGCCACTCGAGGGGACCCGCGCGCCAGCCGGCGGGGAGGCGCCAGGCGACCTGGGTGCCCACGCCGCCATCCCGGGCGCTGTGCCAGTAGATGTGCCAGTGCTTCACCATGGTGAAGTGGACCCCGAGGCGGAAGGTGCGGCCGGGGCTCAGGGAGGTGACATCCGCGACAAGGCGCGCCCGCGCCGGCTCCGCCGGGGGCTCGTCATCCGCACCCGGCGCGGCGACGGCGGGGACGACGAACAGCAGCAGACCCAGGAGGGCCGCGAGCCGCAGCGCGGCGGGGGCCGGTCCCCGGCTCGATCGGTCGTCAAGGGCTCGGGGGTGTCGCATGGGGGCCTCTCCGTCCGGTCCCGGGAGCTCCGGGTCCACCGGAGGCTTCGTCCGGAGACTCTCCGCAGACGCGGGAATCTCGGCGAAGGAACCCGGAGCATCCCCGGTCCGGGAATGGAACTCAACCGGGTGCGAGGGCGGGCGGAGGTCGGAGGGCGCAGGCGAGGTGTGCCCGGGGGGAGAGAAGAAGTCCGAACTACTGCTTTCGACCGAACTTAGCGCGAACCGTCAGGGTCCGGGTCGGCTCCACCGTGGCATCGGTCTCGATGATGAGCTGCCCGACCAGGTAGGTCTCCACCCGGTAGCGGGGGAGGGAGACATCGACCCGGTACTGGCTCCCCTCGATGACGGGGACGACCTTCACCTCGAAGGCGCCATCGGGGACCCCCTCGAGCCGGGCGGAGAGGACGGAGAAGTTCGCCTCGGGCGCGCGGGCCCGCAGCATCACGCTCTGAACGGCGGGGGGGGCCCCCTCCGCGAGGAGCGGATCGGTCTCGCGGTTCCCGAACTGCACGACCCGCTCGGGGAAGACCTGCACCGGGTCCCAGTTCTCGATCTCGACCCACTGCCCCACCCGGACCACGCGACCATCCTTCGTCTGGATGATGAGGTCGAGGGGGTCACGGCTCTTGCCGGGGGCGGCCACGGGGGGCGCGGAGAGGACCAGCTCGTAGGAGCCCTCCTCAAGGATGTAGAACTCCTCGATGGTGAAGAGGCCCTCCCGGGCGGAGGCCTCCTCGAGGTCGAAGCCGTACTCGGTCGTGCCGCGGAGCCGCACCGTGGTGCGCTTCTCCCGGTCGTGGAGCCCGGTCATCTTGATGTTCATCGGATCGGAGCGGTAGAGCGCGACGACGGTGACCGTGAAGTAGTAGTCCCCGTTCTCCGGGATCGGGTCGTTCGTGATGAGGCGGATCCGCTTCCGCCCCTCCCCGGGCTTGATCTTCTTGCTGTTGATCTCGAACTTCAGGAGCCCCTGCCCCCCCGGCTCGATCTCCCGCGGAAAGGAGACGACCGTCGTGCACCCGCAGCTCGGGTCCGCCCGGCCGATGACGAGGGGGACGGTCCCGTCGTTGTGGATCACCACCTGACGCTCGACGACCTCGCCCTGGAGGAGGACTCCCTGGTCCACCTCGTTCTCCGCGAAGCGCGCGGTGGGGGCCCCCCCATCCTGGGCGTGGCCGGAGCCCGCGATCCCGAGGGCGAGAGGCAGGGTCAGGAGGGCACCGATCACCAGGGTGCGGATCCCGATCGTCGACATGGGAGAGGTCCTTCCGTGGACGGGACCGGAGGGGGGAGCGGCACACCCCCCGCGGGGGTCGCCCGGAGTCCGGCCGGAGCTACCGAGAAGTATCGCCCGGGATCGCGATGTCGGAAAGGGGAGGAGCCCGATCCCCTCGGAAGCGGGGGGTTCATCCCCGGCTCAGTCGGTCTCCTCGGCCCCGGCCGGATCGAAGCTCGACTCGGTCTCCGGGGGCGAAATCGCGTCCGGGGCCGGTGCGCCCCCGAGCCGCTCGACCGGGGTGATCCCCGTCTGAACTCCTCCCAGCTCGGGGATCTTCTTCTCGTCGATGCTGACCACCTTCAGCTCCTCGAGCCGCCGCCCCTGGGGGACCACCCGCCGGCTCAGGCTCGCCGCCGCATCGTTGAACCCCTTCACCGCACCCGAGAGGCCCTTCTCCACCTTGACGAGATGTTCCGAGAAGGTGCGGACCCGGCCGTAGAGCTCTCGGGAGGCGTCGAGGATGTCCCGGGCGTTCTTCGCGGTCTGCTCCTGCTGCCAGTAGACCCCGACCGTCCTCAGGAGGGCGATGAGGGAGCCCGGGGTCGCGATGATGACCTTGTTCTTCAGCGCATCCGCGTAGAGGTCGGGCTTCTCCTCGAAGGCGGCGGTCAGGATCGGCTCCGCCGGCACGAACATCACCGTGAAGTCGATCTCACCCTCGATGTGGGCGGCGTAGTCCTTGCGCGCGAGCTCCTTGACCTTGTTGCCGACCGCGGTCGCGTGGGCCACGAGCGCCTGAGCGCGCTCCTCGGGCGTCTCCGCCCGGAGGGAGCGCTCGTAGTGGGTGAAGGGGACCTTGGCGTCGACCGGGATCCGCATCCCGCCGGGGATCCGCACCACCATGTCGGGGCGGTTCCCCTGGGCATCCTGCGTCTGCTCGGTGAAGTCGCAGTGCTCCACCATCCCCGCGAACTCCACGATGTTGCGGAGCGCGAGCTCTCCCCACTGCCCCCGGGCCTGGGAGCTGCCGCGCAGGGCGTTGGAGAGGGCGCTCGAGGACTTGCTGAGCTCACTCGTCTGGGCCTGCAGCGCCTGCAGCTGGGTCCTCAGCCCCTCGTACGCCCCCTCCCGCACCTTCTCGATCTCGCGGGTCGTCGAGTCGAGCTTCTTCAGCTTCTCGTCGAGGGGCTTCACGAGGTGCTCGATCGCCTTCTTGCGCTGGTCGAGCTCGTTCCGCTGCTGGGTCTCGCTCTTCTCGAACCGCTGCTCGGCGAGGAGGAGGAACTGCTCGTTGCTCGCCTTCAGCGTGTCCGCGGCGATCGCCTTGAACTCCGCCTCCAGCTGCTTGCGCTTCTCCGCATCGTCCCGCTGGGAGCGCTCGAGCTGCTCGAAGCGCGCCTCGGTCCGCAGGAGCGCGCTCTGCGTCTCCCCGTGCGCGCGACGCTCCTCCTCCAGTGCCAGCTCGACACCGCGGGTGCGCCGGGCGGCCCACCAGAGCCCGAAGAGAAGCCCCGCCACCGCTCCGAAGAAGATCGATCCCAGCTCCATCGCTGCCCCGCTCCCTCTCCCCCCGAAGCCAGCCTCTCGGGGTGACCGGGGAGGATAGCGCATCCCCCGCCCCCCCTCCACCGGTCGCTCGCCCGGATGAAGAACGGGGCACGACCGGCTTCGCCGATCGTGCCCCGTAGGTCATCGAAGGACCCGCTCGAATCAGGGAGCCTCGGTCGGCTCGCTGATGTTGGCGATGTCGACGATGTCCATGACGCTGCTCCCGGCGAAGTTGAACACCACGGCCGTCCCGTTGTTGGTGTTGTTGTTTCCACCGGCGGCGATCAGCACATCCTCCACCTCCAGCTGGCTGGCCGACGCGACCGGGACCTGCAGGGCGTCACCGAAGATCAGGTGATCGTTGGTGTCGCCCGAGTCACGATCGAAGGTGAAGTCGCTGATCCAGGTGTTCCCCACGATCCCGAGGGAGAGCAGGGACTCGTCGGTGCCGGTGAAGACCGACTCGAAGCCGGCGGTCGTCGTGAACTGGTTGTTCTCGACGAGGACGTCGAACACTCCGGTCGCCGTGCCACCGTTGAAGCAGTCGTTGCTGGTGCTGACGACGAGCCCCGGGTTGCTGGGCGAGCAGGAGGCGAAGGTGCTGTTCGCGAACTGGAACTTCACATCGCTGTTGTTCGTCGCGCCGTCGAAGGCGAAGTCGACCGGGCTCATCGCGGTGTAGCCGGAGATGAAGCAGTTGTCGATCACGAGGTCGACGTTGCCCGTCTGCAGGGCGTCTGCGGTGACGTCGATGTCGATCGCCTTGAGGAAGGACGGGTTCGTCGTGACCGCAAAGCCCCAGTTCTCGAGGGTGCAGGAGAGGTTCGATCCCGCGAGGCAGTCGATGTCGATCGCGTTCCCGTAGACGTTGTTCACGACGCACTGGTTGCCCGCGTTGTCGCCGAAGGCCGCGACCACCGGGGTGACGGAGCCGGCGCCGTTGAGCAGCTCGAGGAAGATGCCGCCCTCGGTGCCGACCGCGAAGTTCCCCTGGTTGCGGATCTCGAGATCGGTGGCGAGGATGTTCGCGCTCCCCACGCCGTCGAGCTGCAGGTACATGCCCCAGCAATTCGCGTTCTGGCCGAAGACATCCCCGAGGATGTTGGAGGTGAAGACCATCGTCGGGTTCGACGTGGCGACCTCGTTCTCCAGGTAGATGCCGTGGCCATCGACGAACTGCTCGAGCGTGCAGCCCGCGACGGTGATCGCGGTCGGCGCGACCGTCGCGTTGGAGATGTAGAGCGCGCACTCGTTGCCGTCGGTCGTCGTGTCACCCACGGTGTTCACGTTCACGAACTGCAGGTTCACGACCTCGCAGTCGGTGGCGTAGACCCCGTGAGGACCGTCAACGATGTTGCCCTCGGCGCCATCGATCGTTCCCGTGCCGACGTTCACGATCTGGAAGTCGGCCCCGCTCTGCCCCGAGATCTCGAGCGCGGCGAGCTGGTCCGCCCAGATCGCGGTCGCGTTCCCCGAGACATACTCGATCCCTGCGTTGGCGTCGGTCGACTCCACCGTGAAGGTGGCCCCGACGTTCGAGCCGCCCGGGTTCGCGCCGCGGAGGTCGATCGCCACGCCGGCGTCGGAGTCGAGCACGATGAACAGGTCGTTGAAGTCGATGTCCGCGCCGTCGCACTCGGAGAAGTAGATCCCCGTGGCGAACCCGTTGCCGGAGATGTCCACCGCGCCGACGAAGTTCATGACCCCGGAGTTGTTCAGGAGCTGCAGGGCGATCGTCCCGTCGACGAACGCGAAGTCGCCGAAGAAGTTCATGTCGCCGCCCACGGTGTCGAGGCAGACGCTGACGCTGGTCGAGTCATCCACACCGTCGATCTGGAAGCCGGCGCCCAGCGCGGACCCGATGTTCCCGACGACGCTCTGCACCAGGACGCCGTAGGAGTCCGCGGCGCTGAAGGTGTTCACGTTCACCGGCGCGTTGAAGACGATGTCGCAGGTCGAGTTGCTGATCTCGATCCCGCGGTTCGTCCCGCCGGTGAAGCTCGTGACCGTCACGCCGCCACCGAAGGTCACGGTGAAGGCGGGGGTGTTCGCGATCAGGTTGTTGATCTCCACGCCGGTCGCGTTGAGACCGGAGAACCCGTCCACGGTGGTGGTGTCGAAGGAGACGTTCCCGGTGATGCCGGAGAGGAAGATCCCGTGCGCGTCCGCGCCCGAGAAGGTGTCGAAGTCGACCGGGCCGAGCGTGACGTCGCCGGTGACGATGTTGAGGTGGATCCCCTCGGCGCCGTCCTCGTTGAGGCCGGAGACGCTCACGAGACCGACTGTCGACACGTTTCCGGTGAAGTTGTCGACGTGGAGGACATCACCACCGAGCCCCGTCGCGGTGGTCGCGGAGATCACCCCGTTCGCCGTGAAGTTGGCGGTGCAGTTGAGGAGCTCGACGACGTTCTCGCCGGTGAGGTTCAGGCCGGTCGAGGTGATGTCCCCGAAGGCCCAGGTACCGGAGTTGCTGACGCAGTTCGCGAGGGAGAGCGCGTGCTGCTCCTCGACGAAGATCGTCGGAGCGGTCCCGCTGAAGTCGATGACGCCGGCGTCGGCGGTGAAGCCGTCGAGGATCGCGTCGATCGAGAGGGACGCGAACTCGAAGGTCGCGAGGGCGTCGTTGTTCGTGAGCACCACGCCCCGGTTCACCTGGTTCGGGTTCGCCGCGCCGCAGACGGTCGTGCCGCCGAAGAGGTAGCTCACCGCCGCGGAGTTCGCGATCGAGATCGCGGGGCCGCTCATCGAGGTGAAGCTGCAGCCGGTGACGACGGTGAAGTCGTCCTGGAGGCCGTCGAGGTCGATCCCGGTGACGCCGGTGCCGCTCACGCTGCCGAAGTTCCAGCCGCTGTCGGTCCCGTCGGTGCCGAGGTAGTTCTGAATCCGCAGGACGGTCCCCACCGCGGAGATGTCCGCGGGGATCGTCGTCAGGGCGATCGTCGACAGGCCGTCCCCGTTGGTCAGGAGGAGTCCGTCGGTGGCGGAGTCGAGGTCGAGCGCCGCGAAGGTGATCGTCGCCGCGGTCGGGCTGTCGACGAGGATCGGCGCGTCGCAGTCGGTCGCGCCGAAGTCGATGGTGCCCGCCGGCGCCACGACCTGAATGCCGTTCGGCGCGTTGGTGCTCATGAAGGTGATCGAGCCGTCGGTGGTGAGGCCGTTGATCCAGACCGACGGGTTGCCGGTCACCGCACCACTCTGGAGGACGACGCTGCCGAAGGTGAGCGTCCCGGCGCAGGAGATGACCTCGAGGCCGTAGTCATCCACCGGGTTGTTCAGGGTGATGTCGCCGAAGCCGAGGGTCTGACCGACCGGGAGGCTGGCAATGCTCACGCCCGACTCGTCCGCGTTCTCGATGATGATGTCACCGAAGAGGCAGTTGTCGACGTCGTTGACGAAGACCGCATCGGCCGCGCCGCCGGCGTTGATGCCGATGGTGATCGTGTCGGTCGCGAAGCTCGCGAGGACGGTGTCGACGATGACCGCGCCCGCCGCGTAGTTCGTGATGTTGATCGTGTCGAAGGTGATCGAGCCGCTCGGGCAGTTGGTGATCTGCACACCGTTGCCCACCGGCATGTTCATGACGGTCGCGCCGGTCACCTGGAACGTCCCGACGAAGCCGTCGAGCACCACGCCCTGGTTCGGGGCGGAGGTCGAGGCGATGCCGTCGATCGTCACGCTCGCGAGGGGATCGCAGCCGTTGGTGAGGGAGATCGCGCCGCCCTCGCCGAGGATCGTGACATCGGAGAGCTGCAGGTTTCCGCAGTCAAGTCCGCCGTCGACGATCGCGAAGCCGGTCGGGGTGTTCCCGAAGTCGAGGCCGGTGATGACGTTGTTCGCGGCGAGGGTGAGCGCGTCACCCGCGATCGCGGTCCAGTTCGGGGCGGTGCCCGCGGACTCGAGGGTCTGGGTGTTCACCACGAGGGCCGCGCCCCCGCCGATGAGCTGCTGGTCGTCGAGGAGCACGAGGTTGCCCTCGTAGTCCGCCGCGCCGGTGGCGAGGTAGAAGACGTCGCCGGCGAGGTCGGTCGCCGCGGCCGCGCTCGCGATCGAGTCGAACGGGGCCGCCTGAGTGCCGTCGCCGTTCACGGTGACCGAGTTGTCGATCCACCAGACCATGTCGGTGATGTTGATCGTCACGCTGGCGGTGTCGGACCCACCGGAGTTCTCCACCGTGTAGGTGAAGGTGTCGGTGGTGTTGCGGTCTCCCGCGAGCGGGGTGTAGGTGAAGCCACCATCGGTGTCGACGACGACCGTCGCGCCGTTCACGCTCACGGCGTCGTAGGCGGTCACGCTGGTGGCGGAGCCCTCATCGTTGGTGATCAGGCCCTGCGCGCCGGGGACGACGAGGGTCGCGTTCCCGATCGTCGCGAAGACATCGTCCAGCCCCGTGGGAGCCGTCGCAGATCCGCCGCCGTTGCTGTTGCTGCAACCGGCGACACCCATCATGAATACGCCGGCCAGCGTGAGAGCGGCGGCGAGCTTGGTGATCCTCATCGAGTGCCTCCTGAGCACGAAAGGAACCTCTGACGATCCGCCTGCCGCTTTTCCAGAACAACCGGGGGACAGGGGATGGGACGATGGCCCGAAAGAGCCGTTCGCTCCGTCATCGGTTCCTTCCCGGGGGGCCTTGAGGACCGGCTCCGAGAATTCGCGTTTCTCCGAGGGGCGCCGGCTGCGACAGGAGCCCGCACCGGCGGACCGGTACGGGCTCCTGCCCCCTGCAGACCCGATCAGGGCGTCTCTCGGGGCCTCTCGGGGCCCCTCCCGCCTCAGTCCTCTTCCTCTTCCCCATCCTCCTCGCCGCGGAAGAACTCCTCCTCCAGGTGCTCGAACTCCGCCCAGGTGTCGGAGGGCTGTCCCGGGTCGAGGGCGACCCGGAGGGGCTCGCGCCACTCCTCCTCCCCCACCCGCAGCACGACCTGCAGCTCCCCGGGGCCGATCGGCGGCGAGAAGCGCCCCCGTCCACCGGCGCCCCCACGGCGGTCGGGGCGGAGGTTCCAGATCACTTCGTGGAGACCGGGGGTCGGATCGACCTCGAGGGTGGCGATCCGCTCGCCGGAGAGGCTCTCGATGACCAGCTCGGTCTCGGCTCCCACCCGTTCGGAGAAGGAGTACTGGATCCTCGCGCCGCTCGGGGGGTTCTCCCCGACAAACCCACGCGCCTCTCCCCGACTCGGCTGCCGACGCCAGACCACCGCGTCGTTCGGGCGGTAGAGGCGCGCCGCGTCCTGCACCCGCTGCGGCGTCATCTGGCGGAGCGAGGTGACATCGGCGATCCAGAGGCTCCGACCGTGGGTCCCGGCCACGATCTCCCCGGCGGTGGGATGCTGGGCGATCGCGTGCACGGCGACCGTGGGGAGCCCGCCGAACTCGGTCCAGGTGCGGCCGCGGTCGATGCTGACCCACGCCCCGAACTCCGCTCCGGCGTAGAGGATCTCCGCGCTCTCGATGTCCTCGACGATGGTGCGGGTCGAGCCGACCCCCGCCGGCATCCGCGCGGTGAGGGATGCCCAGGTGCGACCTCGATCCTCGCTGACGAAGAGCAGCGGGCGATCGTCATCGGAGCGGTGCCCGTCGAGGGCGAGGTAGACGCGATCGACCGAGAAGCGACTCGGGACGATCTCCGCCACATACCGGGGACCGTCGATGAACTCCCCGAGGTTCGAGATCGGCTCCCCCGACGCGGCCGCCGGGGCCGCCGCCGCTTCCGGGGCGGCGGGGCGTCCCCCCCGTCGCCGGGGCTCCCCGTCGGGGGCGGCGGGCGCCGCCGGGGCGTCTCCCCTCCCGGCCTCGGTGTCCCTTCCCCCCGCACCCATTTCGCC
>JAFMMO010000286.1 GCA_017859655.1 Pseudomonadota bacterium
GCCGGGGCCCGGGTCTTCATCTCCGATCTGGACGAGGAGAGGGCGGCGGCGATCGCGGAAGAGATCGGCGGGGAGTGGATCCGGGGCGCCGATGGGGTCGAACTCCCTCTCGACGTCTACGCCCCCTGCGCCGTCGGTGGGACGATCGATCGGTCGAGCGCCGCGCGCCTCGCCGCCCGGATCGTGGCCGGCGCCGCCAACAATGTCCTCGCCGACCCGGAGTCGGGACATCGGCTGGCGGAGCGCGGGGTCCTGTACTGCCCCGACTTCGTCGTCAACGGCGGAGGCGCGGTGGGCGTCCGTCGGCTCACCCTCGGGGAGACGGACCCGGAGGCGATCTTCGAGGCGGTCTCTCAAATCGGACCTCGGCTCCAAGACCTGCTGGAGCGGGGGGCGCGGGAGTCGCGGCCCCCCTTCGAGGTCGCGATCCAGGACGTCGAGGATCGGTTGCAGGCTCGCGTCCGAGGTCCTCGCGGCGAGGAGCCGCTGGCTCGCTAGAGCGACGAAGATGGGGGGACTTCCGGTCCCCGAAGGAGGAGGGCTCCTTGTTTCGCTGGATCTGGGTGGTGCTGGGATTCGGCTCGCTCACGCTCGGCGTGATCGGGGCGGTGCTGCCCGTCCTCCCCACGACTCCGTTCGTCCTCCTCGCGGCTGCGTGCTTCTCCCGAGGCTCGGAGCGGTGGCACCGCTGGCTGCGTGAGAATCCGCGCTTCGGTCGGCTGATCCGGGACTGGGAGGAGCACCGGGCGATTCGCCGTCGGGCGCGCATCCTCGCCATCTCGATGATCGTGCTCGTCGGGGGGCCGGGGCTCCTCTTCATCCCGATCCCCGTCGTCCGTCTGCTGGTCGCGGCGATCCTCGTCTCGGTGAGCATCTACGTGGGCACCCGCCCCGATCCTCCGTCGCACCTCGCGGGCGGGGCCTCCGGCGAGACCGGAGAGGAGACCGACGGTGCACGCCGGGCGGTCAAGGGCTCAGGGACAGGCCGTTCCCCCTGCGCAGCCGAGGGCGGGAGTGGGATCGACTCCACAGCCTGAGTCGCTGTTCGGCGGGGGCAAGGGCCCAGCTCCGAAGAGGGAGTTCAGGAGCACCACGGCATCCGAGATGTTCAGTCCCCCGTCGTCATTCGCATCCGCCGCATCCCGACAGACGATGGTGGTGCCCCCGGTCGCCCCCGGGAAGAGGTGCAGGAGGAGATGGATGGCGTCGGCGATGTTCACGATGCCGTCGTCGTTGGCGTCCCCCCGGATGAGCAGCGGGCTGTTGCCGACCACCCCGCCGAGGGCGGAGAGGTAGAGGCCGGCGAGCTGGCCGCGAAGGCCCGCGCTCGCCGCCGGGTCTCCCGGGTCGAGGCCGAATCCACCGAACTCCCAGCTCTGGGCGATGAGCGGAGCTCCGATGACCGGGATCGTGAGCACTCCCGTGATCCACGGGTCGCTCTCCGTCGCCGCGTTCGGATCCGGCAGTCCATCCGGCGCGTTTCGCCAGAGGACATGGACGCTCCCCACCTCGGGGTCGACCGGCAGGCCCAGCGTCGTTCCGCTCGGGGAGAGCTGGTCGTTTCGGTCGGAGCCGCTCGGGCGATCCTGGGCGTAGGGGAGCGGCGTCGGGAAGAGCGCCTGAGGCGTGATCCCGGCCCCCCCGGTGTCGGCGTCGAGGGCGGTCAGGGTGTCATTCCCATCTCCGGTGCCCCCCGAGGAGAGGGGCGGCTCGATCCCATCCCGAAGATCGAGGGCGCTCGCCACCGGCTGGAAGCCCCAGTGATCCCCACTCTCGAGGTAGAGCGCGACCCCGGCATCGCGGTTGAGGGTGGCGAGCAGGTCCCCCTCCGCCCCCGAGAGGCGGTAGTCGGTCGGGTAGGTGCCGGCGCAGAGCCAGAGCCTCTCGAAGTCGATCAGGGAGAGCGCGCAGGGGAGACCGGTCAGCAGGTCCCCGTCGCGGACGGGGGCTCCGAGGAGCACGGAGACCCCCTGATCGGCGAGCGCGTCGCGCAGGCGGGTCGCGGAGTCGATCGCGCCCGGGTCCCCGTCGCTGCGCGTCCCCTCGAGGGCGAGGACGAGGTCGGTCTCGCCGCTCCAGGGAACCCACGCGCTCCCGGCGCACCACGCCTCGCTCGAGGCGACCCCGCACTGGGCGGAGAGGTCGAAGGTGTGAGGCCCGGGGACGAGAGGTCCGAGGAGCAGGGCGTGACTGCCGCTGTCGCCGGCATCGAGCGGGAGGATCGCGCTGGCGGGGGCCCCATCGATCCAGAGATCGAGGGAGTCGTAGCTCCGCGGGTTCGTCCAGGTGATCAGGATCATGGCGTCGCAGGCGAGCGGATCGGAGTCCGCCTCGAGGGCGGGCGCCTCCAGGAGGAGGGTGGTGGAGACCGCGGTGCTCGCGCTCGTGCTGCCGCAGGTGGCGACGAGGGCGTACTCGATCACTCCCGCGGGAGGGGTGAGATCGGTGAAGGTGGAGAGCCCGGTGACATCGGCGATCGTGGCTCCGTCCCGCTGGAGCTCCACCCCCGCGTAGGGGACCCCGCGGAGATCCCAGTCGAGGAGGACGACCCCCGCGCAGGGGTCGGGGGTCGCGGAGGCGGCGACGATCGGCGGGATCGAGCCCGCGTCGACGGTCAGGGTCGTCTCCCCGACATCCTGCAGGAGGCCCCCCGGCGCGCAGCGTGCGCGCAGGCGATAGGTGTAGGTCTCCCCGTTGGCCACCCCGCCATCGATCACGGTCGTCGCTCCGGGGGGGACGGCGATGACGGTGACGCCTCCGCCGGAGTCGATGCGCTCCCACTCGATGAGGTCGAGCGGGCCGGCCGCCGAGAAGGAGAGGAGCGCCGCGCCCCCGAGGCAACTGCCTCCGGATGCGGCGATGGGCTCGGTGGGGAGGGGACAGCAGTTCAGCGCGGGAGCGGTCTCCTCCCGGACCCGGAGGCACCACTCCTCGAGGAGGCCCGAGAACCCGGGAGCGAGGTCCTCCGCGGTGAGGGTCCAGTCCCCCTGGATTCCCGTGCAGCGGAGCTCGCCGAGGGTGCCCGGGCCCACCGGCGCGACCACCGTGCCGGGGCCGAGGGTCCCGGTGCCGGCGGGCGCGCCGAAGTCCGCGAAGATCGTGCGCAGCGTGCCCGAGCCGGCCACCCCGGACAGGAGGTCGATCGTCACTCCCCCGGGGGAGGAGAGGGAGAGTCGCAGGTCGGCGTGACGGCCATGATCGATGGCGATCTCGACGGCGAGGTCTCGGATCGTGCTCGCCGCCCCGATCGAGATCGTCGAGGTCGAGACGCCGAGGTCCGGGATCGGCAGGAGAGGGGCGGCGCACTCGACGAGGTCGGGAGGGCTCAGGACGAAGGGGGAGCAGCCGGCGGGGGCGGCCTGATCGCCACCGATGAACGGGATCAGCTGCACCTCGACCGGGCGATCGAGTGGTGTGACG
>JAFMMO010000287.1 GCA_017859655.1 Pseudomonadota bacterium
CGTGTTCATGGCCAGGGGGGAAGAGGGATGGGGCAAGAAGGCTCCGTATGGGGATCGCTCGCCGAGACGACTTTGGCGAACCCCTTCCTTGCTGGGAAGGCTGCCCCGTGGCGTTGTCCGTTGGCGGAGTCCGGGAGCAGAGTCCGGGGGTAGAGCCCGGTAGCGGAGTCCGCGGAGCTTCTGTGCTATCCTGCCTCAACGCTCGTGTGCACCCCCCGACGGAGGAGCCCCCTTGCCCCGACATCTCCTCCTCTCCGCCCTGGCGATCGCGACCCTTCTCACCGGCTGCGCCTGGCTCCTCTTCCTCCGCGGCCCGGGCCTCGCCGCGCCGGAGCGGAGCGACGAACCCCGTGCTGCTGCGCCGATGGAGTCGGAGGCGCCGGGCGAGCTTCTCGACGGATTCTCTCCCGCCATTGCTTCGGAGAGTTCTCTCGGGGACGGTCGCGGCCGGATCGAAGGGACGATCCGGAGGACCGATGGAAGCGGAGCGCCCGGCGCGCGTGTCACCCTGTATCGGTGCAGCCTCCCGGAAGATCTCCTCGAGGCGGAGCAGATTCTCCTCTCCCGGATTCTCGTGGAGGAGGAGACGGAGCGCCGCGACGGCGATGCGAAGACGGGCGGCCTCCTCCCCTCGATCGCGAACTCCCTCGAGGTCCTCGCCGAGACCATCGCCGAGGAGGGCGGGGCCTACCGCTTCGATGGAGTGGAGGCGGGGACCTACCTCGTCACCGCCCAGACTCCTTCCACTGCGCACTCCCCGGCGGCCGAGTTCCTCGTGGTGCGTGAGGCTCCGACCGGATCCGGTCCGATCGATGTCACCCTCGTCGAGGCCTCGACCCTTCACGGCACCGTCCTCGGCGAGGACGGATCCCCGATCCCGCAGGCGCGACTTCGTCTGCTCACCGATCTGCTCCCCGACGAGCGGGAGCCGCTCATCCCGCGGGACTTCCTCCTCCTCGCGCTCTTGCATCCCCGGGAGGTCGTGGCCGAGGTCGATGCTGAGGGACGCTTTGAAATCCCCGGTCTGCCCCCTCTGGACTTTCAGGTCGTCGTCCGAGCGGAGGATTGGGCCACCGCCGTGCTCCCTCAGGCCCTCCCGACCGAGGAGCCGCTGATCGTCATCCTCGCCGGCGGAGGAATGGTGGTCGGTGCGGTGAACGATGCCGAGGGGCGGCCGCTCGAGGGAGTGGAGGTGTCTCTGGAGATCTTCGGGAGCGCGGAGGATCCCTCCCTCCGCCTCGTCGAGCCCTCCGTCGAGGAGAGCGACGCCGATGGGAGCTTCCGCTTCCTCGGCCTCGGCAGCGCGAGCGTCTCGCTGACCGCGCGGGCGCCCGGGTGGCAGGAAGCACGGATCCCCACGCTGATCGTGGAGCAGGGCGGGGTTCATGAGGTCGCGATGCTCCTCGAGGCCGGCGCGGTGATCGAAGGGCGGGTCGTCGACGAGTCGGGGACCGGCCTCGCCGGCATCGAGGTGACGGCCACGGCTCAGGGGGGCGGTCGCCGGGGACGGGTCCGCGAGACCACCGACGAGCAGGGCGCCTTTCGGTTCGATACCCTCCCCTTCCAGCGGCACCAGCTCACCGCCCGCGCTCCGGAGTGGCAGGAGGCGACCCTCGAGGCGGGCGCCGCTTCCCAGGGGGAGGAGGAGCCGGTGGAGATGGTCCTTCTCCCGGGCGCCTCGGTTCGCGGTCGGGTCGTCGATGCGGAGGGGAGCCCCCTGCGGTCCGCGGTGGTCGAGCATCGGGGGGAGAAGCACGGAGTCGATGGTGAAGGGCGCTTCTCGTTCCGGACGACGGGGCCGGTCGAGGAGCTGGTGCTCGCGGTGCGATGCCGGGGCTTCCAGGAGGTCATCCTCGAGATCCCGGCGGAGGGGATCGACCTCGGCGATGTCCTGCTCGAGCCGAGTCCCGCCCTTCGGGGGCTGGTGCTGGGACCGGATGGGGAGCCGCTGCCCGGTGCGAGCATCACGGCGACGAGCCGGGAGACCCTGGTGATCGGCGAGCGGAGAGGCCGCAACCGGCGGAGCAGCGCCTGGAGTGGGGGGGATGGACGCTTCCGCCTCGAGGTCGACGCTCCCGATCAGGAGCACACCCTCATCGCACGGTGTCCCGGTCTCCGGCCGAGTCCGCCGTTGAAGATGGTGCCCTCTTCCTGGGGAAGCGAGGAGCTGGTTCTCTCCCTGAGCTGGGGCGCGGGGGTGACCGGGGTCGTGCGGGGGCCGACCCGCCAGCCGGTCGACCGCGCCTCCGTCGAGCTGCGGTCCACGGGGCAGTGGCGCCGGAGCAACACGGTCGGGAAGACGCGCACCGGTCCCGATGGTCGGTTCGAGCTCACCGGCTACGGCGCGGGCGACTATCAGCTCCGGGTTCGCGCGGCGGGCCTCGGCGGCTCCAGCCTCTCCCTGTCCCTCGGGGAGGAGGAGCTGCGTCGGGTCGAGGTCGCGCTTGAGGAGGAGCTCCTCCTCACCGGCGTCGTGGTCGACCCGGACCGGCAGCCGGTCGCCGGAGCCCGCTTCCAGACCTGGCAGGAGGGCTCGGCGTGGCGCGCGACGACCACCGACCCCAACGGGGTCTTCGTCGTCGATCAGCTCTCTCCGGGACCGGTCCGCGTCAGGGTGCAGGCGAGCGGCTTCCGTCCTCTCGATGTCGAGGACATCTTCCCGGGTGATGGGGCCGTGGTCATCGAGCTCGAGGTGGCCCACTCCCTCGAGGGGGTCGTCCTCGAGGCGACGACCGGAGCGCCGATCCGGCGCGCCCGGCTCCGCGCGCAGAGGTCCGATGAGGATGGGGGGGCCGGCCACTGGACGCGCAGCGATGCGGAGGGGCGGTTCTCCTTCGAGGCGCTGCGGAAGGGGAATTACACCCTCCGCGCCGACGCGGAAGGGTATCTCCCTTTTCGATCGGAGCAGCTCCGCGTGCCCTCACCGAGCGAGGGGAGCGAGCTCCTCATCACGCTCCGGGCGGGAGGTCGGATTCGCGGGAGGGTGTACGATGCCTTCGGTCGGGAGCTCTCCGGGGCGGAGGTCTCCGCGCGACGCATCGAGGAGGACGGGTCGGTCTCGACGCGCGGACGGCCGGACGCGCGGGCCCGCACCGATGAGGCGGGAGAGTTCTCCCTCGTCGGCCTGGAGGAGCGTCGGTACCAGGTCACCATCGACCATCCGGAGCACCACTATGCACGCAGGGATACTCTGATCGACTTCGAGGCGGCCGAGCCCTGGCTCTCCGTGCATCTGGCGGCGGGAGGTGTGGTCGAGGGGCGGGTCATCCTCCCTGGAGGGGCCCCTCCCACGGAAGGCGTCATCCGCCTGCGGGGCCCGAGCTCGGGGCCCCATGAGGGAATGGGAACGACCCGGCGCTCGAGCCGGGAGCGAGACGCGGG
>JAFMMO010000288.1 GCA_017859655.1 Pseudomonadota bacterium
GTCATCTCCCGACGCTACCCGGACTGAACTCCCTCGGCGACGACCGACCGCGCGGGTCGCTCAGCCCCCCCACCCGCGGGAGACCATCCACTCCCGGGCGAGGTCGACCTTGTCCCCCTGCAGCTCGATGGCACCCTCCTTCACGGTGCCACCGGTGCCCGCTCGGGCCTTCAGCTCCTTCGCCGCCGCCGCGAGCCCGGCCGCATCGAGAGGGAGCCCGCGGAGCACCGTGACCGACTTCCCGCGTCGCCCCTTCTTCTCGAGCGCCACGCGCGGGCGTCCCCCCGCGGCGGCGGGCGGGGCCCCCGCCGCGCCGGCGCGCGACCGGCCTCTCGCACTCGGGGCACATGCGTCCGACCCCGGTGGAGTAGACGGTCCGGCTCACCGCGCCCCCCCGCTCGGGAGGGGTATCGACATCCACTCCCGCAGCCGCGCTCCGAGATCGGCGTGGGTCATCAACGACGGGAGAGGCGCCCCGGCCCCGATGTGAAAGAGGGTGATCGGGGTGGCGGAGTGCCCCTGGGAACCGAAGCTCACGAAGCGCTCGCTGCTGCGGAGGAGGCCGGGGGCGTTCCAGCCCCACGCGGACTCCGCCACGAACGGCAGTCGCGCCTGCCCGTAGATCGCGGTCGCCTCGGCGAGGTCCACCGCGCCGGTCGGCCGGGCCGGCACCGAGCGCATCACGCCGTCGAGGGCGCGGAGATCCTCCGCGGTCGGGAGCCGGCCGGGGCGATAGGTGAGGCAGAGCCCCCCCGTCTCATGGTCCGCGGTCACGATGAGCGCGACCTCGGGGTGAAGCTCGATGTGGTCGAGGAGCAGGTCGAGGGTCGCGTCGAACTCGCGCATCTCCCCGAGCAGCGCTCCCGCATCGTTCGCGTGGCCCGCGTGGTCGATGCGCCCCGCCTCGATGATGAGGAGGGAGCCATCCGCCCCCTCGAGGCGCTCGAGGGCCGCGCGGGTCATCTCCGGCAGGCCGGGGACATGGAGAGGCTCCCCCTCTCCCCCATCGCGATCGACGAGGTAGGGGAGGTTGTCGCCGTGGAAGAGCCCGAGGAGCGGTCCCTTTCGGGGAGCGGCGTCGAGCTCGGCGCGAGAGCGGACGAGGGTGTACCCCGCGGCGCGGATCCGTCCCCCGAGGTCCTGTCCGCCGAGCCCGCCGAGGAAGTGGACCGCGCCGCCGCCGAGGAGGATGTCGATCCCCTGCTCGAGCATCTGGCCGGCGATCTCGTTCTCGAGGTCGCGGTCGGGGACATGGGCGCAGAAGCTCGCCGGCGTCGCGTGGGTGAGGCGGGTGGTCGTGACGATGCCGGCCCGGCGGCCGGTGCGAACCGCGTCCTCGAGGCAGGTCGTCAGGGGAGCCCCGGTGGGATCGACCGCCACCCGGCCGTTGTCGGTGTCCCGACCGGTGGCCATCGCGGTGGCGGAGGCGGCGGAATCGGTCACCGGAGAGTTGGCGCTCCCGGTGCGGACGGTGCTGGTGCGTCCGACGCGGTAGGCCCGCTCCACCGCGGTCTCACGCCCGAGGGCGTCGGCGACATCGAGGTGGAGACCGAGCTGCTGTGGTCCCATGCCGTCCGCGATCAGCAGGATCACGCTTCGGGGCGGGGCCGCCTCACCGGCGGGCGAGCCCGCTTCCGGCGCACGCCCCGCCCCCGCGAAGAGGACGGTCGTGGCGAGGAGCAGGGGGAGGAACCAGGCCTCCACCCGCCCCACCCCACCGGGGCGGGGGGGATCCGAAGCCCGCGTTGAATTCCGGTCGACCAAGGGCGTCCTCCTTCTCGAGGCGTTCGGGGCGGGGGGGAGAGGGTCTGGTGACCCTCTCGGCCATTCTCGCCCCCGCCGGGACCCGGGCAAGGGAACCCCGGGGCTGTTGTTGCGCCCGTTCCCTTCCGGTTCCCGACCGCTGCCGCTACGATCCCGGATCGGACGATGCTCGTCCGACCCCGGTCCCCGGACCGCAAACCCGAAGGAGATCCCATGCAGACCGTTTCCAGCCGGTGGCGCCTCGCGCTGCTCCTGCTCGCCGTGTTCGCCCTCGCGCCCGTCTCCACCGGCCTCCTCGCCCAGGAGACGGAGGCCACCGAGGAGGTCTCGATCCCGTGGATGGTGGATGTCGCCAAGGCGAAGGCCCAGGCGAAGGCCGAGAAGAAGGACCTCCTCATCAACTTCACCGGGAGCGACTGGTGCATCTGGTGCAAGCGCCTCGAGGGGGAGGTCTTCAAGCACACTCCGTTCCTCGACTACGCCGGGAAGAACTTCGTCCTCCTCTACCTCGACTTCCCGAACGCCGAAGAGGCGCGGGCCAAGGTGGTCGATCCGGAGCTCAACCAGCGCCTCGCGATGGAGTACGGCGTGGCGGGCTACCCCTCCATCATCCTCGCCACCCATGAGGGGAACCCCTACGGTCGCACCGGGTACCAGCCGGGAGGCCCGGAGTCCTACGTCGAGCACCTCCGGGGGATCCGCACGATGGCCGAGCCGATCCGCAACCTCATCGCGAACACCGACGCGAGCAAGGAAGCGGAGCTGATCGAGAAGGCGTTCCCGCCGCTGCGCGCTCAGGAGCTCTTCGGCTACGCGGGCTATCAGAAGTACCTCACCGCGGCGAAGGACATCCCCGCGCTGAAGGACTCGGTCGCCGGCATCGAGCAGAACGCTCAGCTGACCAAGCGGATGCAGACCCCCGAGGAGCCGGACTGGGCGGAGTTCACCCAGTTCCTCATCGACTCCAAGCACCTCAGCGGGATGGACTTCCTGCAGGCGGTGTTCGCCACCGTCGAGCGGCACCTCGTCCCGGAGAAGAAGTACGATGACGCGCTCGGCCTGCTCCAGCGGGCGATCGCCGACCCCGGCGCCCAGGAGAACGAGCGGGCGATGGAGTTCTTCAAGGGAAAGATCACCGAGATCGAGGCGCTCCGCGACGGCAAGACGCCGGGCGAGGGGGACCACGACCATGACCACGATGATCACGATCACGATCACGATCACGACCACCGCTGATCGGTCGGGCGTGCGGTGAATCGGAGCCGGGGGGGCGCGCCAGCGGCGGGCCTCCCCGGCTCTTCTTTCCGGAGACTTCACCGCCCCCGGAGGGCCGGCGCCGATCCGCTCCCACCGGACCCGGTTGGTGCGCAGCCGCGGTCGATCCGGGGTATCCTCGGGCGCGAGAGGAGGACGCTTGAGCGAGGTGAGGTCCGCGGAAGCTCCCACCACCCCGTGCCCGGGAGACGGGGTCGCCCGTCCTCGGCGGAGGTCGAGCGCGGCGCGCTGGCGCGTCGCGACCCTGCTCGCGGTCCATGTCCTCATCGCCCTCCACATCGCCCACTGGCTCGGCACCGGCCGCGGAGAGACGCTCTCCCCGATCGAGCCCTCG
>JAFMMO010000289.1 GCA_017859655.1 Pseudomonadota bacterium
GCGGCCTCCCGCTCCACCTCCTCGGGGAGGATCGTGGCCGCCTCCCTCGAGATGAGGAGCGAGATCGTGGGCGCGTGAACAAGGATCACGAGGGTGAGGCAGCCGAGGATCGCCGATCCGGAGGCCGGGATGGCGAGAACCGCCGCCAGGTAGAGGATCAGCGATGCAAAGATCGCCGACAGGGCGGCCCGCCGGACGGCGGGGTGGTCGGGCCGGGAAGAGCGCCGGCGGAAGAAGAGGTAGAGGCCGACCCCGGCGAGCAGCTGGACCAAAGTCGGCGCGATCAGTGGGTCCATGGATCTTCCTCGACCAGTCGCCGGAGGAGCCGGCCGCTGGTTCTTCCCCGATTCAAAAACCCTGAGAGCGGGAGGGCTCGGCCACAAACCCCCATAAAGAAGAGACTTGCGATTCAACCGGCGCCGTTGGAGTGCCCCGCTCAGAGACGAAATGCCGAGATATGACGCCGCGGGGAGGAGCCGAACCCACAAGCAGGGTGCGCTCCTCACCCCCGGAATCGGACTATCTTAGCACCGGATGCGGACCGGGCTACCTCCGGTGACCCCCGCCCGGGGCAGGGGGTGCTAGGGACACCCCGGGAAGTGCGAGCACGGAGGCGCGTCGGGACACGGCGTGGGATCCGGGCCGCAGTGAGTCGGCGGAGGGATCGCGACCGGCGTCCCGACCGGGAAGAGGACCGCGAGGAGGTGGATGGCGTCGGCCAGGTCGACCGCATCATCGTCATTCGCATCGGCCGCGAGCTCGCAGGTGAGGGGCATCGCCCCGGGCTCGAAGAGGGCCTCGAGGACCCGCACCGCGTCGGCGAGATCGAGGTCCCCGTCTCCATTGGCGTCCCCACGGACGAAGGGGAAGCCCGGCGCGGGAGCGAGCAGCCCCAGATAGGCCTCGACGAGCGCCACCCGGTCCCCCGCCGGATAGCCACCGAACTCCCAACTCTGCACCAATACTGAGGATCCGAGAATGGGAGAGGCGTGGATCGTCGTGGCGTAGCCGAACAGCGGCTCGATGAAGAGAACTTCGGCGGACGCGACCCCCGGGTCCTCCGGCGCGAGATTCAGCTGATCGGTCCAGTCACTGCCCGGCTGGTCCTGCGCGTAGCTCGAGGTCGCCGGGACGAGCCCGATGAGGCTCCCCGCGGGGACCATGGCGGTGAAGGTGTCGTTCCCGTCCCCCGACAGCCCGACACCGTCACGATCATCGAAGCTGCTGGGGACATGGTTGAACCCCCAGTGATCCGCGCCCTCCAGGTAGATCCCGGTGCCCCCTTCGCTCCAGCTTGCGAGGAGCTCCAGCTCGGCGGCGGAGAGACGATAGTCATTGGGATAGGTCCCGGTCAGGACCCAGACATGGGTGACCCCCGCGGGGGCGAGGGTCAGGCTCTCGAACGCGGGCTGCGAAAGGACGAGGACCGCTCTCCCCAGCGCGAGGAGCGCGGCCTCCAGAGCTGCGGCGCTGTCCACCAGCCCGGGGTCCCCGCCATCGAGGAGACCCTCCTGGGCGAGGATCAGGTCGTCGAAACCGGCTCCGATTCCCCCCGGCTGCGCGAGCCCGGGGCCGGGTGCGAGCAGAGTGAGCCCCACGAGGAGCAGGGCGGGGAGCGGGGATGCCGGCATGGGGGTCCCTTCGGAGAGCAGCCCGATACGGTGGCCGCAGAGTCGGGGCGAAGGAGATAGGTCTTGCCCCCACCCTATATTAGCGAGCATCCGGTCCCCGCCTACCGCGGGTCGGTTCCCTTGGACCCGGGGTCCCTCCGGGTATCATGCGGCGGTCGGCCCGTGCCCCCGATCCGATCGGGGAGCGGAGGTCGCGCGAGCCGGGGACGGACCCCATCCGGCCGGGCGGCACCTCGGGCGCACTCCCCACGGGGAGCTCGCGCCGATCGGTGGACGGACGCCCCCTCAGGGAGACCGAAATGCTGCACCCAGTTCCGGAGCCACCTGTTCCCCGACTGCCGATCCGCCTCCCGCGCGCCGGAGCCCGGCTCCTCCTCTGCCTCAGCCTTCTCGTTCCCGGATGCGGGAGCGGCGACGAGGGCTCGGGAGGCTCTCCTGCCTCCGCCGGTCAGGCGGGATCCGGGACCGGTGCGGGCTCGGCCCTCATCCTCACGGAGGTGACGGAGAGCTCCGGGGTGGCGTACACCTGCCGCACCTTTGTCTCCAGCACGCTCCTGCACACCCCCACCGTCATGGGAGGCGGTGTGGCGGTCTTCGATGCGGATGGGGACGGGGATCTCGACCTGTTCCTGACGGAGGGGAGCCCGGAGGGCGTCGTCGGAGGGCTCGCCGACGCGACCACCGCCCGGCTCTACCTGCAGACCGCCCCGCTCGCGTTCGAGAACGCGACCGCCCGGAGCGGGATCGACCTCCGGGGATACGGCCAGGGAGCCGCCGTCGGGGACTACGACAATGACGGGGACCTCGACCTGCTGGCGTTGAACTACGGGAGAGACCAGCTCCTGCGCAATCGGGGGGATGGCACCTTCGAGGATGTCACCGCCGCCGCCGGAGTCGAGAACGATGCCTACTCCGTCTCGGCGGCCTTCTTCGACTACGACCGGGACGGTCACCTCGACCTCTTCATCGTGCGCTACATCGACTTCGACCCCGACCAGCGCTGCGACGATGGCGTGGGGAAGCCGGAGTTCTGCGGGCCCCTCTCCTGCCCGCCGGTCCCGGACCAGCTCTTCCGCAACCGGGGAGACGGCACCTTCGAGGAGGTCACCGAGGCAGCGGGGATCGCGGCCGGCTCCCCCGCCGCGGGGCTCGGCGTGGTCTGCCAGGACTTCGATCACGATGGCTGGATCGACCTCTACGTGACGAACGACGCCTACGCCAACCACCTCTGGATGAACCAGGGCGATGGGACCTTCCGGGAGGAGGCGATCGCGCTCGGCGCGGCCTTCAACCTGAACAGCCAGGCCGAGGCGGGGATGGGGGTCGTCAGCGAGGACTTCGACGGGAACGGATGGCAGGACCTCTTCATGACCCACCTGGTGAAGGAGAGCAACACCCTGTACCGCAACCTCGGCGCGGGTCGCGGCTTCCAGGATGCCACCGGGATGAGCGGGCTCGCCTCGTCGAGCATGAAGTTCACGGGCTTCGGCACCGCGGCGGGAGACCTCGACCTGGACGGGGACCTCGACCTCCTCATCGCGAATGGCGCGGTCAACCACCACGACGAGGACGGGGGCGAGCCGGGCCTCATCGACCCGTGGCCCCGCTACGCGGAGACGAACCAGATCTACCTCAACGACGGGACCGGCCGCTTCGCGCTCGACGAGGGGAGCCCGTTCACCTCCCGTGAGGAAGTGAGCCGCGGCCTCGTCGCGGCGGACCTCGACGGGGA
>JAFMMO010000083.1 GCA_017859655.1 Pseudomonadota bacterium
CGAAGGAGCGCACCTCCGCGGGCTGGTCCCGGTCGAGCAGGAGCAGGCCGAGGAGCGGGTAGAGCTCCGCGCCGATCTCGATGAGCGCGGTGCGCAGCGCCTCGACCCGCAGGGACGGAAGCCCGCTGGTCGCATCCCGAAGCAGGTTGGGGAAGGTGTGGTCCAGCCCGAGGGGGACCACGATCCGGAGGCGCTCCTCGAGGGAGAGACGCCGGAGGACCTCGTTCGGTCCCTCTTCATCGATGGACTTCCTGACCGCCTTCAGGGCGAAGAAGCCCGCCTGCTCGAGATACTCGCGGCCCCGGGCGACCCGGGGGGAGTCCCCCGACCGCACCTCCGCGATGGCGCTCGCCACCCGCTCCTCGAAGCCGCGCCTCGGCGTGAAGAGCTCATCGCTCGTGAGGCCCGACTGGGAGATCGTCCGCTGGACCCGCTCCTCGGGGTAGCGGGCCTGCCCGGTCGGCAGCTCGATCACCCACTCGAGGGTGTCCTCCTCGTAGGTGGAGCGACCGGCGATCTCATGGCCGCTGTCCACCACGATGAGGAGGTTCGGCGCCTGCCCCTCGGTCCCCTCGTCGGGGAGGATCCCCCACGCCTGGATCTCGGACTTCGGAAGCCGCGTCGAGCCGAGGGACTGGTTCAGCTCGATGTACTGGTTGCGAAGGTCGTAGGCCCGCCCCTCGAGTCGACGCCCGTTGCGCAGGACGAGTCGGATCCGCTCGTCCGCCCCCTCGAGCGCCGAGGGGAGGGCGAGGGCGAGGATCCCTCCACAGAGGATCAGCTGACGAAGTCGCATGGCAGGGGGGTCCTCTCCGGGAACCAACTGCTCCAGGGGGAGCATGCCGAGGGGACGCGGCGGGCCGTCCCTGCGGAGGGTCCCCGAGACGCGCCGCGAGGTTCGCGAGCGGTCGCGGGGGCACGCCCGCGGTCGGGGCGGGTCACTCCACCCCACCATTGAGGCGTTCGACCGTCATCCCTCGGTCACGACGGGCGGGAGAGGGCTCTAGCCCGCCCCCTCCGCCAGAAGATCCTTGATCGAGTACTTCTTGTAGAGATGGCGCAGCTGGTCGTAGGTCAGGTCGAGGGCCTCCGCCGCCGCCTTCTGGTTCCCGCCGCTGCGGAGCAGGGCATCGAGCACGAGCTTCTTCTCGAGGGCCTCGATCCGGTCCTTGAGCCCGCCGCCGCTCTGCTCGCGGTCCTCCAGCTCGAGAGCGACCTCCGCCCCCTCGATCCGCGGATCGTCGCCGGCGCAGAGGAGCCTCTCCACCACATGCTTCAGCTGCCGGACGTTCCCCGGCCACGGGTGCCGCCCGAGAAGCTTCAGCGCTCCGTCGGAGAAGGTCCGCTCGGTGACCCACGGGACCTCGGCCGAGAGTCGGCGCCGGAAGTGCTCCACGAGGAGGGGCACGTCCCCGTGACGATCACGCAGGGGGGGGAGGTGCAACTCCTTGAAGCTGAGGCGGTCGTAGAGGTCGGGGCGGAAGCGTCCGTCCGCCATCATCGCCTCCAGGTCGGCGTTGGTGGCCGCCACGATCCGGACATCGGTCTCGATCGTCTCCGAGCCGGCGACCCGCTCGAATCGCTGGTACTCGAGGACGCGGAGGATCTTCTCCTGGAACTCCTGCGCCATGTTGCCGATCTCGTCGAGGAAGAGCGTCCCCCCGTTCGCCTGCTCGAAACGCCCGATCTTCCGGCGGTCCGCGCCGGTGAACGCTCCCCGCTCATGCCCGAAGAGCTCCGACTCGAGCAGGTTCCCGTGGAAGGCGGCGCAGTTCACCGTGACGAAGGGCTTCTCGGCGCGGTCGCTGTGATAGTGGATGTAGGCGGCGACGAGCTCCTTGCCCGTCCCCCGCTCCCCGCGCACGAGGATCGGACGCGGCACCCGCGCGACGCGGTGCGCCTCCTCGATCAGGCCGCGGAAGGCCGGGCTCTCCCCCACCAGCTCGTAGCGGCGTCGGAACGCCTCCTCGTAGAGCTCGACCCGGGCGCGCAGGCCGCGGTTCTCGTCCAGGATCGAGCGCATGCGGCGGACCTTCTCCACCGCCACCCCGAGGCTCCGCTCGATGCTGGTGTCCTTCTCGAGGACCTCCGCTGCGCCGAGCCGGATCGCCTCCGCGCCGTCGGCGGCGGAGCCCTCGCCGGTGAGCAGCATCACCGGGACTCCGTCGTCGATCCCGCGCAGCTCCTCGAGGATCCCGAGGCCGATCTTCCGCCCCCCGAAGTCGAGATCGAGGAGGACGAGGAAGAGCTCGGGGGCGGCCTCGCGGAAGGCGGCGATGGCATCGTCCCGCCCCTCCGCCTCCAGGACCTCGTGCCCCATCTCCTCCAGCACCCCACGCACGTAGGTGCGGAGCTGCGCCTGGTCGTCGACCACCAGGATCGTCCCGGCTGTTCGCGCCTTCGCGTTCAAGCTCGACTCCCTCTCACCGCGTCCCCCGCGGAGCCCGCCCGACTCAGAGGCCGAGGTCGATGCCCGGCTCGTCGAGGAGGAGCTCGCGGGGATCCGCGAGCAGTCGCGCCCTCTGGCGCGCCTGCATCAGACGCTGCGTGGGTCGGGGCCGCAAGGGGAGCTCGATGCGGAAGGTGGTGCCGGTCGGCCCCGTCTCCCGCACCTCGACCCGGCCGCCGTGCTCCTCGATGGTGCGCCTCGTGTGGGCGAGCCCGATCCCCGAGCCGAGCCGCTTGGTGGTGAAGCCGATCCCGAAGATCCGATCGAGGTCTCCCTCGGGCACCCCCCCGCCGTTGTCCGCCACGAAGATCTCGACCTGCTCTCCGACCGCGCGGGCGTGGATCCGCACCCGGCCGATCCTCTCCGCCCGCTCCCCATGGCGCTCGACGACCGCGTCGATCGCGTTGAGCACGAGGTTGAGGAGCCCCTCCTGCAGCTTCTCCACATCGCAGTGCAGCTCGGGCAGGTCCGCATCGACATCGACATCGATCGCCACTCCCCTCGCCCGCGTCATCGCGACGAAGCCGATGCGATCGAGAATGCGTCGCAGCGTGGCCGGAGCGAACTCCGTGGGACGCGGGCGGATCACCCCGAGGAGACCGACCATGTCCTCGTAGACCGACCCGAGATCATCCCGGATCGCGGCGAGGTCCTCCTCCGACTCCCGGTCGAGGGTGGAGCGGTGATCGGCGTGGAAACGCCGCAGGCGATCTCCTGCCACCCCGAGCAGGTTCTTGATCCGATGCGCCTGGGTGAGGGTCTCGTCGAGGGCGCGGACCTCTCCCAGCTCGATGAGGAAGCGGTGGTACTCCGCGGCGCGATCCGGACGGAGGCCGATGAGCCGCTCGATGCACTCCTGCGCCGCGGGGAAGTCCTTCGTCGCGACATGGAGGAGGGTGAGGTTGAACCAGCTGCCGGTGTCGCGGGGATCGACCTCGACCGCCCTCTCGAGCTCCGCCCGCGCCGCCTCGTGCTCGCCGCGGTGGAAGCGGGCGACCCCGCGGATCGCGGGGAGCCGCGGGTGACCCGGCTCGAGCTCCGCGGCGCGGTCGAGCCGGTCGAGCGCATCTTCGGCGCGATCCGCCTGACGGAGGAGGATGCCGAGGAGGAGGAGCGTCGGGACGGAGTCCGGGGCGCGTCGGAGCGCCTCCTCCGCAGCCTCGACCGCGGCACTCCGCTCTCCCGAGCGGTCGAGGGCGATCGCGAGGTTGTGCCAGGTGCGCTCGTCCGCCTCCCCCCCCGTGATCCGCGCTCTCAAGCGCTCGATGGCGCCTCCGGGGTCCCGCCGGAGAATGCGCAGGGTCTCACGCCCCCCCTCCGGCTCCGGCGAGGAGGGAGAAGCGTCGCGCGGCGGGAGGGGCCCGGGAGGATCGGTCGACTCTCCCGGCCGATGGGAGGATGGGTCCTGCATGCGGAGATCATCCTCCCTCACCCCCCGAGGGCAAGGACTCCCGCGGGCCTCCCCCGGAACTCGGCCCCGATCGCTCGCGCCGGGCCGGATGGGTTGTCACGGGGAGGCGATCCGTGATGATCGCTCTCGGGCTCGCGATGACCGCCGGAGCCGGAGCCGGGCCTCGACCGCCGAAACGAAGGGGAGACGATGCAGGAACACCTCCTGAAGAATCTGGAGCGGGGAGCGCGCATCGAGGGGGTCTTCCTCGTCGAGACCGCGAACTTCAAGCAGACGCGAAACGGGAAGCACTTCCTCCAGCTCGTCCTCCGAGACCACTCCGCCTCCGTGAAGGCGGTCCGCTGGGACTCGAACCGGGATGAGTTCCGCGGGGTGGAGCGCTGCCCCTTCCTCCGCGTCTCCGGTCGCGTCGAGGAGTACCAGGGGAACACCCAGATCATCGTCGACCAGCTCGAGCCGGTCGGGGCCGAGGACGCCCGCGTCGACCCGGCCGAGTTCCTCCCCCGCAGCCGCTTCGACCTCGACGCCATGCAGAAGGAGCTCGAGGAGATCATCGCGTCGATCAGCGACGACGGGGTCCGGCGGATCGTGCTCGCCGTGCTCGACCGCCCCGGGCTTCGCCGCTCGTTCCGCAACGCGCCCGCGGGGAAGACGATGCATCACGCCTATGTCGGGGGCCTGCTCGAGCATGTCCTCTCCCTGGCGCAGGTGGCGGAGCGGATCTGCGATCACTACCGGTGGCTCGACCGCAGCATGCTCATCGCCGGAGTCGTCCTCCACGACATCGCCAAGACCGCGGAGCTCAGCTTCGACACCGGCTTCGGGTACACCGACGAGGGTCAGCTGATCGGGCACATCGTCCTCGTCTCCCGGTGGATTCGCGAGGCGGCGGAGACCCTCGGCGATGTCGATCCGGAGACGGTCCTGCAGCTGGAGCACCTCGTCCTCGCGCACCACGGGAAGCTCGAGTTCGGCTCCCCGAAGAAGCCGATGACGGCGGAGGCCCTCGCGATGCACTTCATCGACAACCTCGATGCGAAGCTCGCGGGCTACTGGCAGGCGTTCCGGCAGGCGAACCCCGGGCCGCAGGACAGCCGCTTCGGGGACCAGAACTTCATGCTGGAGGTCCGTCCGTACTTCCCGCGCCGCCTCGACGGCCTCTCCGACGACCTCCTCCCCCCGAGGCTCGACGACGGCGAGCCCGCTCGCCGCGGCGCCCCGGTGCGGGCGACCCGCGCCCCCGAGGAGTCGCGGGCGGAGGACCCGCCGGACAGCGGCTCCCTGCCGTTCTGAAGGCCGTTCCGAGGGGGATGCTCAGGCGGAGGGGAGCGGGACCCCCGCGGCGGCGCAGGCCTCCTCGACCACCCGGAAGGTCCGCTCGGTCACCGGCGCGAGGGGTGGTCGGAGGATGTTGCGGATCCGGCCCCTCCTCGCCAGCGCGGACTTGAGCGGGGCCGGGTTGCTCTCGAGGAAGAGCGCGCGGAAGAGCGGCACGAGGCGGCGGTGGATCTCCCTCGCCTCGGCGACCGCCCCCTCCCGCATGAGATCGATCAGGTCGATCAGGTCCCTCGCCACGAGATGGCTCGCGACGGAGATCGCGCCGGCGGCTCCCTGGGCGAGCATCGGGAGCAGCGCCGCATCATCGCCGCACAGCACCGTCAGCTCCCCATCGAGGAGCAGCTGATCGACGAGCGCGCCGTCGCCGCTCGCCTCCTTCGTCCCGACCACCCCGGGGATCCGGGCGAGGCGGCGGTAGTCGTCGATGGTGAGCCCGAGGCCCGTCCGCGCGGGGATGTTGTAGAGGACCACCGGGAGCCCGACCGACGCCAGCTCGCGGTAGTGAGCGACGAGCCCCGCGATCTGGGGTCGGTTGTAGTAGGGAGTGACCGAGAGGACCCCGTCGGCGCCCGCCTCCTGCGCTCCGCGGGTCAGGGCCAGCGCCTCGGGCGTGCTGTTCGCGCCCGCCCCGGCGAGGACCGGAACCCGCCCCGCCACGCGCTCCACCACGAACCGGATCACCTGCAGCTGTTCCTCGGTGCGGAGGGTGCTCGCCTCCCCGGTCGTGCCGCAGGGGACGAGGCCGTCCACCCCGGCCTCGAGCTGCTCCTCGACGAGCCCCTCCAGCGCCGGCCAATCGATCGCCTCCCCGCCGGAGCTCGCGCCACCGAACGGTGTGACGAGCGCCGTGAACAGGCCGCTGAGCATCTCCCCCAAGAGTCCCCCGTCCTCTCCGATCCTCCCCCAACGGACGCGGGCGGCCCACTCCTGAGGCAGCTCAGTCCCGAGGCTCCCCCTGCGGCTCCCCCGGCGACGCGAGGGCGCGATCGGTCCGGAGAGAGTCGGCGATCCGCTCCGCCCAGTCCGCGTTCTCCTCCGCATCCCGCCCCTCGACGAGGACCCGCGCGAGAGGCTCCGTCCCCGAGTAGCGGAGCAGGATGCGACCGTGCCCCTCCAGCGCCTTCTTCGCGGCCGCGACGACCCGCTGGACTCCGGGGAGGATCTCGAGGGGAGGCTTCGCCCCGACCTGCACCCCGACCAGGGTCTGCGGGTAGCGCGGGATCTCCGACCGCAGGGCGGAGAGGGGCCGACCCGAGCGCCGGACGATCTCCGCCAGGGCGAGCCCGGTGCGGATGCCGTCTCCGGTCATCGCGTCCTCGCAGATGATGTGCCCCGACTGCTCACCGCCGAGGGCGAGCCCTCCCGCCCGCATCGCCTCGTGAACCTCCCGGTCCCCGACCGGGGTCCGGACCAGATCGACCCCGCGCTCGCGGAGGTGCGACTCCATGCCCGCGTTCGACATGACGGTGACGGCGATCCGGTCTCCGGGGAGGCGGCCACGCGCCCGCAGGTCGAGGGCCCAGATCGCGAGCATCTCATCGCCGTCGACGGTCCCCCCCGCCTCGTCGACGAGGATCGCCCGATCTCCGTCCCCATCGAAGGCGACCCCGAGGTCCGCGCCCTCGGCGACGACGCGCCGGGCGAGACTCCCCGGGTGGGTGCTGCCGCAGTCGATGTTGATCCGCTCGCCGTCCGGCTCGCCGTGGATCACGACGACCGATGCGCCCGCGCGCTCGAACGCCTCGCGGGCGCAGGGGGCGGTCGCCCCCCGCGCGCAGTCGAGCACGATCCGCAGGCCATCGAGGGGGCGCGCCTCTCCGAACCCGGCGAGCAGGCGATCCAGGTAGAGGGAGCGCAGGGCCTCCTCCTCGGGCGCGGCGGGCGCGGGGAGGGTGGAGGGTCCCGGGTCGACCTCGGGGTCGACGGGAGCGGCGAGGACATCGCAGGTGATCCTTCGCTCCTCCTCCTCCGAGAGCTTCGCCCCGTCGGGACCGAACCACTTCACCCCGTTGAACTCCGGGGGGTTGTGGCTCGCGCTGATGACGATGCCGAGCTCCGCCTCGCCCGCCTCCACGAGAACGGAGACCGCGGGGGTGGGGAGGAGACCTCCGTGGCGCACCGCGATCCCCCGTCTCTCCAGGGAGGCGGTCAGGGACCGCTCGATCGCCGGTCCCGAGGTCCGGGGGTCACGACCGATGAGCACACGGGGGGGCGACGCGGCGATCCCTCCCGCGTCGCGGGCCCGCCCGAGGAGCCGCGCCATGCCGACGGCGAGGCGGTCGAGCCCGGCGGGGTTCAACCAGCCGTCGGAGCGGCCGTCGGGGGCGCAGAGATCCCGGATTCCATCGGTGCCGAAGATGTTCGACGGAGCGTCGCTCACTCGTCTTCCTCGTTGCTGCGATCCACGATGCGCTCCACCCGATAGGCGACGGAGCCGCGCGAGAACTGAATCGACCCCTGCTCGATGCCCGGGGGGAGACTCCCGGCGGGCCAGGTGAACTCGTCGGATCTTACCGACTGCACGGCGCCGCTGAAGTCCTCCAGCGTGATCAGGATGCGAAATTCCCCGTCTCGGACCCGCTCGGCGAGCTGGTCGAGCGCGGGCTCGGTGCCGCGACAGGTCATCCCGATCTCCGCATCCCCCACCGGCAGGTCGAACGGACCCGGCTTCCGGGCCGCGGACCAGGAGTAGTGGATCGGAATCTGGAACTCCCTCTGCTCGAGGGCGGTGCGGAGGGTGACCCGCACCCTCACCTCGGGCTCCACCCCCTCCGCGAACCGGATCGCGGGGTGGCCCGCGTTCTCGAGGACGATGGGATGGGGGCTGTCGTAGGCGGGCGCGTCGTACTCCGTCACCTGCAGCGGTCCGAGCCGGACCTCGACCCCGCCGAGCAGAGACTTCGGTCCCGTGACCCCCACCTGATTCGGCTCGAAGAGGAAGTCCCCCTGCTTGGGGGGGAGGAAGCGGCGCGATGTGGAGAAGCTCGGCGAGCCGCGGTTGACCTTCAGCTCCCGGGTCTCGAGCTCGTCGAGGGAGACATGGATCCGCACCGGCTCCGTCTGCTTCACCGTCATGGCGGGGGGAATCTCGGGGAAGTGAGCGCGATCAGCGAGATCGATGAGTCCATCCTCGGTGACGACGATCCGCCCCACGAGAGCGGTCCGGTCGACTCCCCGCAGGGTGCTGTTCAACAGGCTCCGTGAGGCGCTGAGGGTGATCTTCGCGAACCCATCGAAGGGGGGGCCGTCCTTCGAGTCGGCGGTCTGACTGAGGATCACCTGCTCCGGGCTCGCCGGCGCGATCTCGACCTGCACCTCGATCGTCTCCTCCTGCCCGGTGTTCCCGAACGCGAAGACCCAGATGGTGATCGCGAAGAGGAGGGAGACGAGCTTGTTCCGGACGTTCTCCCGCAGCAGCCGATGGAGCAGCGAGGGTCGGGGCTTGCGCATCATCCCACCCTCCCCGGCTCGGCCGCGGGAGACTCCGGCGCAGCGCTCGGCTCGGTCTGGGCGTAGTAGGCGCGGAGCTTGGTGGTGAGCTCCTCGCGATCGAGGTCGCGGTAGACGACCCCCTGGGCGCAGATGGAGACCTGGCCGGTCTCCTCGCTGACCACCACCGTCACGCAGTCACTCTCCTCGCTGATCCCGACGCCGGCGCGATGCCGCGTCCCCGCCCAGCTCCCGAGCTCCGGGTTCTCCGAGAGGGGGAAGAGACATCCCGCTGCGGTGATCCGTCCCTTCTGGATCACGATGGCGCCGTCGTGCAGCTCCGTCCCCGGGTAGAAGAGGGTCGTGATGAGCTCGCTGCGGACCTCGGCGTCGATGCGGGTCGCCTTCTCGGCGTAGGTGTTCAACGGCTGCTCCCGCTCGATCGCGATGAGCGCGCCGATCTTGTTCCGCGAGAGGCGGAAGCAGGCCCGGATCACCTCTCCGATGATCTCGTGCTCGTCCTTGATGAACTCGCCGAAGATCGGGGTCTGGCTGAGGCGGACGAGCCCGCGGCGCAGCTCCGGCTGGAGAATGACCACGAGCCCCGTGATCGTCGCGGGACCGATCGAGGTGAGCAGGTAGCCGAGACGGTCGAAGCCCAGCGACTGCGTGAGGAAGGTCGAGGCGAAGGCGGCCACGAGCAGGAGGAACGCGAGCCCCTTCAGGACGCCGGCCCCCCGCGTCCCCTCGCAGAACTTGATGAAGTAGTAGATGAGGACCCACAGGAGCCCCACCTCGATCACCACGACGAGGTCGATGACGGTGCGCAGGTAGTCGAGAGCCTCGCGCATCAGGTCCATGTCGCCCCCTCCCCGCCCACCGGCTCGACGCCGAAGGCTGCGAGGGCCTCGAGGAGCGCGACCGTCTCCGCGACATCGTGGACGCGGAGGATCTCGACCCCGGCGCGGGCGCAGACCGCCGCGACCGCCAGGGAGCCGGGGAGCCGCGCCGCGGAATCCTCGGGATCTCCGCCTCCCGCCGCCGCGAAGCGGCCGAGGAACGCCTTTCGGCTCGCGCCGACCAGCAGGGGCACCCCCGGGAGGCGGAGGCGTCCGAGCTCGGCGAGGAGTCGGTCGTTGTCCTCGAAGCGCTTCCCGAACCCGATCCCCGGGTCGAGGACGAGCCGCTCGCGGGGGATCCCCGCCTCGACCGCGAACGCGACCCGCTCCTCGAAGAACGCGCGGACCTCATCGACGACATCGGCGTAGGGAGGAGGGCCGTCATCGATCCCGCGCTGCATCGTCGCCGGGGTGCCGCGTCGGTGCATCAGCACCACCGTCATCCCGCGCTCCGCGGCGACCGCCGCGAGCTCCGGGTCGTCGCGGAGGGAGGCGGTGTCGTTCAGGATCGTCGCGCCGCGGTCCGCGGCCGCCGCCGCGACCTCCGCCCGCCGCGTGTCGATGGAGATGGGGAGGGGGTAGGAGCCCGCGAGACCATCGAGGACCGGGAGGACCCGGGCCAGCTCCTCCGCGACGGGGACCTCGTCCGAGCCGGGGCGGGTCGACTCGCCGCCGACATCGAGGATCGCGGCGCCCGCGGCGGCGATCGCGCGCGCCTGTCCGATCGCGACCTCGGCGCGGTCGTAGCTCCCGCCATCGCTGAAGGAGTCCGGGGTGACGTTGAGGATCCCCATCACCGCGCAGGGGCGGGCCGGGGGAATGCCCCCGCCGCGACCGTCCGGTCGGGTCTCGACCTGCGCTCGACTGGAGTTCCCCTGCATCGTGCCCTTCCCGGTGCGCCGGCACTCTCCGACCCTCCCGGCAGGACGGTCGGTCGGGGCGGATTGTAACCAAACCCGGAGGAGAAGATCACGAATCGAGCGCGGGGACTCCCGAGCCATCGAAGGGAGCGGCGAGGAGCTCGTCCACCTCGGCGCCGTCGAGGGTCTCGCGCTCGAGGAGGGCCCGCGCGATCGCCTCGACATCGTCCCGATGCTCGTCGATCTTGCGCTCCGCCTTGTCATAGGCGGCCTGCAGGATGCGGCGGATCTCCTTGTCGATGTCCCGTCGGGTCTCCTCCCCGAGCGGCTCGAGCTGCGCGCCATCGAGCCCGTTCCCCGCCGAGTAGGAGATCGCTCCGACCTGCTCGCTCATCCCCCACTCGCAGACCATGCGCCGGGCGAGGTCCGAGGCCCGCTCCAGGTCCGAGCTCGCTCCGCTCGAGATGTCACCGCAGAAGCGCTGCTCCGCGATCCGCCCTCCGAAGAGGACGAGGAGCATGCCGAAGGCCCGCTCGCGCGTGAGCGAGTAGCGGTCCTTCTCGGGGAGCTGCATCGTCGAGCCGAGGGAGGGCCCCCGGGGGATGATCGTGACCTTGTGAAGGGGCTCCACCTCGGGGAGGAGGTGGGCGAGGATCGCGTGCCCCGCCTCATGGTAGGCGGTGATGATGCGGTCCTCCTGCTCGAGCACCCGACTGCGCCGCGCCCGACCCCAGCGGACCTTGTCCCGCGCCTCCTCCAGGTCCGCCTGCCCGATCTTCTCCCGACCGTCGAGGGCGGCGATGAGCGCCCCTTCGTTGACGATCGCCGCGAGCTCCGCGCCGGAGAAGCTCGCGGTGCCGCGCGCGAGGGCGTCGAGGTCGACCTCCTCCTCGATGCAGACATCCCGGGTGTGCACCTCGAGGATCATCCGACGCCCGGCCCGGTCGGGCAGGTCGACGGTGATCTGGCGGTCGAAGCGCCCCGGCCGCAGCAGCGCGGGATCGAGGATGTCCGGCCGGTTCGTCGCGGCGATGACGATCACGCCGCTCTCCGGGCTGAAGCCGTCCATCTCGACGAGGATCGCGTTCAGGGTCTGCTCCCGCTCCTCGCTCCCTCCGGCCGAGTTCGAGGTGCGGCGGCGCCCCACCGCATCGACCTCGTCGAGGAAGATGATGCAGGGGGAGTGCTCGCGGGCCCGCTTGAAGAGGTCCCGCACACGGGCCGCGCCCACGCCGACGTACATCTCGACGAAGTCGCTGCCGGAGATGCTGAAGAAGGGGATCCGGGCCTCCCCCGCGACCGCGCGGGCCAGCAGGGTCTTCCCGGTGCCCGGGGGGCCGACGAGGAGGACTCCGCGCGGAATCCGGCCGCCGAGCCGGGTGAAGCGCGCCGGGTTCCGGAGGAACTCCACGATCTCCTCGACCTCGGCCCGCGCCTCCTCGATCCCGGCGACATCATCGAAGGTCACATCCGGGAGCTCGGCGGCCACGAGCGGCGTCCGCGAGCGCCCCATGGCGCCTCCGCCCGCGCCGGGGGCGCGGCGGGTCCACCACCAGACGATGAGTCCCATGAAGAGCAGCCAGGGAATCAGCTGGATCAGCGCGATCGCGTAGGGGCTGGCGACCGGCTGGACGTAGATCTGTGTCTTGAGGCCGGGGTGGGCCTCGTTCCACGCCTCGGCGGAGTGGACGAGCTCGTTCAGGAGGTCCTCGGTGGCGACGTAGGTCTGGAAGGACGGACCGATCGAGGTGAGGGCGCGCCCGCGGAACTCCCCCTCGATCCGCAGCTCGCGGGACTGGATCCGCAGGGTCTGGACATTCCCATCGCGGACCTCGCGGCGGATCGCGGCGAAGTCATCCTCCACCCCCGCCGAGCCGGTCGGCACCCACACGAAGAGGGAGATGAGCACGGCGCCGAACGCGAGGAGGAGGAGGGTCCATGGAGCGGGGGCCGGAGTCGTCGGTGCCGGCTCGGGTCGGTTGGGGCGAGTCACGAAACAGCCTCCCAGGAGGGAGGCTCGCGGTCAGTCTCCGCGACTCTCCCAAGGTTCGATCTGCGGGACGATGCGACGGGCGATCTCCCGGACCGCCTCGGCCCGGGCCGTGTCGATCGTCTCTCCCGCGAGGTTCGAGAACGACGCATGGTCCTGGATGATCCGGTCGATCAGGACCGCCCCGTCCCGGCTGCGGATGAGGCGGATCCGGACCCGGATCGAGATCCCGGACTCCTGAACCTCATCATCGGCTCCCTCCACCAGTACACCTTGACGGAATTCGAGGATCGTTCCGAAGAGGACCGCATCCGCGCCTTCCGGACCCGCCCGGAGGGTCAGGTCGCTGCGCCTCCGCAGCTCCGCCTTGAGCTCACGGGTCAGATCCACCTCGAGGCCGCGCCTCAGGGGGAAGGTCTGGTTGTCCATGATGGGGACACCCAGACTCTGGATCCCCGCCGGGGCCCGGAAACCGCTCGAATAGCCGCATCCCGACCCCAGGAGGGGGATCAGGGCTCCGAAGAGAAGCGCGAGGAGGGGAAGTCGGAGCGGCTCAGGGGGTCCCATCCGCCCCTCCCTTCGGGCGCTCGAGGAGCACCGCGGCCTCCGCGGCCTCCGCGCTCCCCGGATAGGTCTCCTGCAGCTTGCGGAGATACACATCCGCGGAGTCCCCCTTCTCGAGTTCGAGGTAGAAGCGAGCCACGCTGAGCCACCGCTGCGCCCGGATGCGTTCGATCTCCACGAGGTTCTCCCGCGCGCGCCCGGCCTGATCTCCGGTCGGGTTCGACTTGAGGTAGCGCCGGAAGCGCCGCTCCGCGGAGTCGAGGGAGCCCAGGTCGTACTCGACCCCCTTCAACTGACGGAGGGAGGTCTCCCCGATCCTGTACTCGGCGATCTCGCACCACGCGCTGTCGGGATAGTCGCGCAGGAGCCGCTGAAAGAGGAGCTCCGCCTCGGCGTACTCCTTGCGACCGAGGTACCAGCTCGCGATGTGGTAGATCGCATCGGGGGTGAAGGCCTGGAACGGATACCGCTCGACCAGATCATCGAGGATCTGCAGACCCCGTCGCTCGGAGGAGACGGAGAGGCCCAGGATCCGCCGGGTGTTCCCGTTCAGGAAGCCGAGCCCGATCTCGTAGCGACAGTCGAGGGCCCGCTGCAGGCTCGAGGCCGAGGCATCCCCCTGCAGGACGAGGTCGCTGCTGAGCAGCGCGTCCTCGTAGAGGCGGGCCTGCCACTGCGCCTCCATCAGGGAGACCCGGATCGCCTCCACCGCGGGAGAGGAGCTCTCGACCCGGGCGAGGATCTCGCGGTACCCCTCGATCGCGGCCGGATAGTCTCCGTTCCTCAGGGCCCGGTCCGCGGCGCGGAGCTCGGTCACCGCCGCATCGATGACCGCCGCGGAGGCCCCGACATCCTCATCGGCCGCGGCGGCCTCCGCCGCGGGGATCGGGTCCGCCCCCAGCCGACACCCGGTCAGCCCGGTCGCGAGGGCGCCGGAGAAGAGCAGGCCGAGGATCGCGGCGTGACGGCGGGCCGCCGCGC
>JAFMMO010000290.1 GCA_017859655.1 Pseudomonadota bacterium
GGAAGGAGGAACCCCAGAAGGAGCCGCTCGGGGAGGGGGAGCGAGCGCGGGGCTCCTCTCCCGGACCGACCCGACGGCGGGGCGAGGCGTGCGTTCACCGGCGCTCCCCTCCCTCGTCCGAGCCTCCCTCGTCCGAGCCCCCATTGTCCGAGCCCCCCTCGTCGGGATCTCCGGTCCGATCGTCGTCTCCACCATCGGAGTCCCCGCCCTCGGGCGAGGGCTCGCCGGACGCCTCCTCCGCCGGCGCTTCCGCGGTCTCGGTGGTGGAGGTCGTCGCCTCCGCCATCGGCCCGAGCAGCTCGCCGAGGCGTGTGTCGCGGTCCCGGTCGTAGGCGAGGATTCCATCGATGTAGACCTCCTCGACCCAGCTCGAGAAGTCGAGCGGGTCTCCGGAGAGCACGACCACATCGCCTCGCTTCCCCACCTCCAGGGAGCCGAGCTCATCGCCAAGCCCGAGGAAGCGGGCCGGGTGCAGGGTGATCGCCCGCAGCGCGACGCCGCGGGGGACCCCCGCCCGGACGCAGCGCGCCGCCTGGTAGGTCAGGTAGCGCTCCGGGAGGGAGCCGCTCGGATTCGGCCGGAGCGCGAAGGGGACCCCGGCCGCGTGCAGGGCGCTCGGCAGGAACACCTCGTCGATCTCCCCCGTGAAGGGGTCGCGGGTGCGCAGGAGCAGATCGTCGGAGCAGACCACCGGCCTCCCCGACGCGGCCAGCTCGCCGACCGCGCGGATCGTGTCCGGCTGAATGAGGAAGGTCGCCCGCTCGAGGAACCCCTGCTCCCGGGCGATCGCGACGGCGGAGGCGACATCGGTCGCGGTCCCCGCGTAGAGCCACGGCTCCATCGCACCCTCGCGCAGCCGATGCAGGTTCCGGTGGGCATCGTCGAGGTCGACATCGCGGAGGAGCTCGCGTCCCTTCTCCCTCGCCTCGGCGGGCGGGAGGTCGACCTCCTCCCCCTTGCGCTTGCGCTCCTCCGCGTATCGCTCCTCCGCGCGCTGCGCGAGGTAGCGATCGAGCTCGGCGAACGCTCCCCGCAGCTCGACGAGCTGGGTCATGCGGTCGCTCCCGGAGCGCGGCGTGGTCGCCATCTGGATCGCGACCGGGGAGCGGAGGGTCATCTCCTCCGGGGTCAGCCCGATGGGGCGCATCACCCGGGTGACCGCGCCGATGACGAGGTTGTGATCGGGCGAGATGTGGACCGCCGTGATCCCGTTCCGAAGCGTCTCCTCGAAGAAGGAGCGAGAGGGGTCGATCGCGTCGTAGACGTCGAGGTAGGGCGCGACCGCCACCGCCTCGTTCGGGATGTCGAGCCCACGCCAGTTGAACGGATCGATCATGCCGGGGAAGAGCACCTTGCCGGAGCAGTCGATCTCGACCGCGTCGTAGGGGAGCTTCACCTCGGCGCCGATCGCGGTGATCCGTCCCCGCTCGATGAGGACCGTCCCACCTTCGATCGGCTCTCCGACCACGGGGATGATCCGTCCCCCGACGAGGGCGACCTTCTCCGGTGGCGGTCCGTCCGCGTACGCCGCCGTCGGCAGCAGCCCGAGGACGAGCAGCCAGAGTCGGACGACGAGGCGTCGCGCGAAGCCGGCATCCTGGTGAGGTCGAGACATCACGAGCGACTCCTTCATCTCCTGCCGCCCGGTCGGGCGACTCCGGTCCCCCGCGGGGACTCCTGTCCGTCGAGCGATCACTCGTCCTCCTCACGGTCGAAGGCGAGGGCGCCGTCGACGAAGACCTTCTGCACCGCCGAGGTCGCGGCGAAAGGCACGCCCGTCCACGCGACGAGGTCCGCCCGGCGCCCGGGGGCGATCGTGCCGACCTCCGCCGCCAGCCCGAGCATTCGGGCCGGAGCGCTCGTCACGAGGGAGAGCGCCTTGGCGTGATCCACCCCGAACCGCACCGCCATCATCGCCTGACGCCCGAGGCCATCCTCCTCGCGCAGGTCCTGGGCGCTGAGGGCGACCGGGGCTCCGGTCGCGATGAGGTCCCGGAGGGTGTGCAGCCGGGAGCGCGACGACTCGGAGGTGCGGGCGGAGAGCCCGTTCGGGTCGTCGTAGATCGGGCCGAAGACGATCGGGACCGGGTCCCGCTCGATCCTCTCGAGCACGCGGTACCCCTCGACCGGATCCACGAGGGTGAACCGGACCCCGAACTCCCCGCAGAGGCGATACGCGCTCTCGATGTCGGAGGAGGTGCGGGCCTGCACCCGCAGGGGCACGGTGCCGGCGAGCACCTCGGCGAGGACCGCGTGGGCCGCCGGGTCCGCGGTGTCCGCTCCGCTCGGGGTGCCCCCCTCGGCGCGAAGCAGCGTGTCGTAGAACGCCTTCCGGAAGATCCAACCGACCCCCATCCGCGACTGCGGACGGCGGGAGAAGTGGGTGAGGGACCGGATCGAGGGGCGACGGTTGAAGGTCCCGAAGCGGTAGGGATCGCTCCCGATCGTCGCCTTGACCGCCGCCTCCCGCTCGAGGACACGCTCCGCTCCGGCGGTGCGGAGGATCGCGCCGCGGGCGCCGATCACCGCGCTCGGATCGGGCGCCGCGTAGATCGTCGTCACTCCGTCGCGCAGGAGGCGCTGGAAATCAGGCGAATCGAGGTCGATCGCATCGAGCCAGGCGGTCTGGGGGATCACCTCGCTCGACTGCTCCGAGATCGCGCTCGGGCCGGAGACGCCGCTCACCCCGACCTCGCCGTGGTGGTCGGGATCCGCGGACTCTCCCCCGCAGATCGGGCAGATGACCTCCTCCTCGTGGGAGGCGTACTCGGGGCAGACCCGCGGATCGTGGAAGTGCTGCACCGGCTCGGGCGGGAGCCCGAACATCTCGCGCACCATCTCCTCGGGAGACTTCGCCATCGGCCGCAGCAGGCTCTCCGGCTCGACCTTCGAGTTCGCGTCGATCAGCCCCGGGGTCAGGTGATGCCCGGAGAGGTCGATCACCTCGGCGCCCGCCGGGATCGGGAGCCCCGCGCCCACGGCGACGATCCGCCCATCGCGCACCTGGACCACCCCGTCCTCGATGGTGCGACCGTCCCCCACATGGATCGAGTCCGCGCGGATGAAGCGATCGACCGCCTGAGCGGCGCCGGGTGCGCCGCCGAGCAGCAGGAGCGCCGCGAGGAGCAGGGGGCCTCGGCTGGCTCGAGGGCGCGGGGCCCTCGCCATTCTCGTTCGGCTCATCTCATCTCCTCCTCGTGATCGAGGGTCGGGATCTGCGGTCGCTCGGTCGGGGAGTGCGGCGTCGTCCCCCGTCCCCCCACGAAGATGTGGAGGACCGAGGTGCCCGGAAGGAGCGGATCTCCGTCGAGGAGGACGA
>JAFMMO010000291.1 GCA_017859655.1 Pseudomonadota bacterium
CGCGGGGCACCTCCTCGCGGCCAGCGTCATGTCTGCCCCGGCGGCCCTCGCCATCGCGAAGATCATGGTCCCCGAGACGGAGACCTCCGCGACCGCGGCCCATGTCCCCTTCGAGGTGAATCGGACCGACGCCAACGTCCTCGACGCCGCCTGCCGCGGCGCCTCCGAGGGTCTGAAGCTCAGCCTCAACGTCATGGCGATGATCATCGCCTTCATCGCCCTGATCGCCCTGCTCAACTTCGGGATCGGCGAGATCAGCAAGTGGTTCCTGCCGGCCGAGGTCCTCGCAGATGAGGCGCTCCTGGCGCAGCGGATCTGGTCGATCGAGCGGCTCCTCGGCTACCTCTTCGCCCCCTTCGCGTGGCTCCTCGGCATCCATCCCGCGGAGACCTTCTCGATCGGCTCGCTGCTGGGGATCAAGCTGAGCCTCAACGAGTTCCTCGCCTACGATGGTCTCGCGCAGGCGCGGGGAACCCTCTCCCCGCGGAGCGAGATGCTCGCGACCTACGCGCTCTGCGGCTTCGCCAACTTCTCCTCGATCGCCATCCAGATCGGGGGGATCAGCGCGCTCGAGGGGGGGCTGCGGCCGACCCTCGCGAAGTACGGCTTCCGGGCGATGATCGGCGGCACGCTCGCCGCCATGTCGACCGCCTGCGTGGTGGGGGTGCTCTCTTGATCGATGCCGCGAGCCTGAGTCGCCGCGTCCACGAGGCGCGGGAGGCGCTGGAGGCCCGCCTCCCCGGGGAGGGGCCGCAGGTCGGGCTCATCCTCGGATCCGGGCTCTCGGCCGGGAGCCTGCCCCTGGAGGATGCGGTCGAGGTCCCGGTGGAGGAGATTCCCCACCTGCCGGCCCCCACCGTCGTCGGCCATCGCGGGGTCTGGACCTTCGGGAGGCTCGCCGGGCGGCGGGTCGTGGTGGCCGGCGGGCGTGTGCACCGCTACGAGGGGCTCTCCCTGCGGGAGGGGACCCTCGGAGTCCGCCTCATCCGGGCCCTCGGGGCGGATGCCCTCATCGTCACCAACGCCGCCGGGGGGATTCGCCCGGACCTCACCCCCGGCACCCTGATGCGGATCCGCGACTACCTGAACCTGCTCGGGGACTCCCCCCTCGTGGGGGATCACGATGAGTCTCTCGGAGCCCGGTTCGTCGATCTCACGGAGGCCTACGATGCCGCGTGGTGGGAGCGGGTCCGCGGACCGCTCGGCGCGATGGCGGTCGGCCTGGGCGAGGGGGTCTACGCCGCCTGCCTGGGCCCCCAGTACGAGACCCCCGCGGAGATCGATCACCTCGAGCGCATCGGCGCGGATGCCGTGGGGATGTCCACCGTGCCGGAGGTGATCGTCGCCCGACAGGTCGGCCTGGCCGTCTTCGGCATGTCCCTGATCTCGAACGCCGCGGCGGGTCGGGGCGATGGGACCCTCAGCCACGACGAGGTGGTGGAGGCGGGGCGCGCCGCGATGGCGCACTGGGGGGAAGTCGTCACCCACCTCGTCCGCGAGGCGCCGGTCGGCTAGTCGGCCGATTCCCCGCCGTCGAGGGCGACCAGGGCCCGAAGCGCCACATCGACGACGCGGTCCTCGAGGTCGTGCTTCTCATCCTTCGAGACGAAGCGGTTCCGACTGCGCTCCGCGAAGACGGTGCAGACCGCTCCGGCGCGGAACCCACGGAGGGAGGCGAGGGTGAGGAGCGTGCTCGTCTCCATCTCGATGTTGGAGACCCCGACCCTCGCGAGCTCCTCGATGAGCTCCGGCCGCCGCGGGGGGAATCCATCGATCGACCGCCCCTGAGCGCCGTAGAACCCCGACGCGGTCGCCGTCATGCCGAGGCGCCACGGCGCGCCACTCTCCTCCGCGCTGCGCCGGAGGGCATCGATCACGTCGGGATGAGCCACGGCGGGATAGCCCTCGGGGACGAAGTGGGTCGAGGTGTTCTCGAGGCGCACGGCTCCCCAGGTGACGACGAGGTCGCCGATCGAGAGCTCGGGATCCACCGCTCCGCAGGTGCCTGCGCGGAGCAGGGTCGCGCGCTCGAGCAGCTGGCTCAGCTCGATCACGGCGATCTCGGTGTTGTCGCAGCCGATCCCCGTCGCCATGACGGAGACCCGCGCTCCCTCGAAGAGCCCCGTGTGAGTCGTGAACTCCCGATGGCTCCAGGTCCCCTCGAGGGTGGTGAAGCGCCGGGAGGCGCGCTCCGCCCGGGCCGGGTCTCCGACGAGGAGAACCAGCGGGGAGACCTCTCCGGGTCCCACGCCGATGTGGTAGGGGCGGCCTTCGCCGTCGAGAACGTTCTGGGCGCAGTCGATCTTGTCGGTCACGTGGTCTCCTCTCCGATCCCTCCCGGATTGTTCCGGAATCGTGCCCGGAGGTCGATCCGTCCTGTCCAGGCGCAAACGAACGGCCTCTCCGCGGCGTAGATGACGTCGGCCCCTCTCAGGAGTCCCCGGGAGAAGTGGTTCCCCCGGCTTCGGACTGCTAGAGTGCCCGAGGTCGCACCGGAGCGAAGGATCGTGCCCCGGGAGGGCCAGCTGGGCCGCTCGCCCAGAGCCGCTCGCTGAGAATCGGGCGCGCCCTCGCCCGTCGGTGGAGGGGCCGGAGGCTCTCCGCCCCACTCCACGACGGAGCGGGGGAGCCCCCGGGAGACGACCCAAAGCCTGAAGACTCAGAGCCGAAAGTATCAGAGCCTGACAAGTCAGAGCCAAGGAAAGGACCGGGAATGATCTGGAAGCGCCCGATCACCCTCGCGCTGCTCCTCCTCGTCGCCGTGGCGGGCTCGGCGTTCGCCGACTCCAAGGAGATCAAGAAGCTCAAGAAGGAGATCGCCCGCGCCGCCGCCTCCGAGGACGAGGGGGCCGTCAAGGATCTCATGCGGGAGATCGCCGACTTCGAGGGCGAGGACGCCCTCGAGGCCCTCTACGACATCGGCCTCGAGTACGCGGTGACGGAAGAGACCTACGACGCGGCCCTGCAGCTCCTCGGCCGCCGCGATGCCATCCTGACCTTCCTCGGCGAGCGCTACGACAAGATCGACAGCAAGGGCGACTTCCGCGAGCGGGTCTACATCGCGGACATCCTCGCCCGTGTGCCGGGGGGGGACGCGACGAAGCAGCTCGCGGGGCTCCTTCAGGATGACTCCCCCTTCGTCAAGGGAGCCGCCGTCGAGCACCTCGCCAAGAGTCTGCGCAACGAGGCGATCGGTCCCCTGATCACCCTCCTCGAGGAGCTGAGCAAGAAGCGCCGGGATGTCCTCTACCATCAGGTGCGGGATGCGCTCTGGGAGCTCACCGGTCAGGACTTCGATGTCAT
>JAFMMO010000084.1 GCA_017859655.1 Pseudomonadota bacterium
GCATCGGGGCTGCGTTGCGGGTCGTTCGACTTCGTCATGGTCCCCGGATCGTATCCCGAGGCCCCGATCCGGGAAAGCGGGCCGGGGTGGAATCCGACCCCCTCTTCAGCGTCTCTCCGCCGCCGCGCCGTCGGTGGCCTGCGCGGCCCACTCCGACCGGGGAGCGAGGCTCCAACGCTCGTGGATGAATCGGCTGAGGCTGCCCACCTCCTCCCTCTGGAAGCGGGCCCAGTCCTGGAGGAAGGTGGCCGGATCCCCGATCCAGCGCAGCTCCGCCGCGGTCGGGCTCATGGTGACCGAGCGGGTGAAGGAGAGGAGGGGGGAGGCGGCCTCCCCCGTGACCGCCGGCGTGTCGATCCGCTCGCGGTCCCCTTCCTGCCCCGGTCCGATCACCGCTCCAAACCACGGCTGGGCGGCGGGGGTGAGGTCGGTCTCCCGTCGGATCTCGAAGTCCGCGACGACCCCGTGCATCCAGGATGGATCCTGGAGCACCCTGCGGTTCAGCCGAGCGTGTCGCTCATGGGCGGTCGGTGTGGCGAGGAGCAGCGGGACCGATCGGGCTCCCGTCTCGATCCGGGCCTCCCCGATTACGAGGCGCTCCCGGGCGAGGCTGCGCTCCTCCTCGAGGGGGCCCAGAGGCATCGTGCGGGGGCGGGCGCGCAGGGGCATCGTGGCGAGCACCCGGAGGGGCTCCTCGGCGGGCTCCGCGAGGGTCAGCACGACGATGAGCCCGTCCCATCGCTCGCGGGCGATCCGCTCCTGGCGCGGGCCGAAGCTCGGGAAGAGCACGAGGACGAGGAGCCCGAGGATGATGAGGGGCAGCCAGAAGCGTCCGAAGGACTGCTCCGCCCTGAGGTCGATCACTCCGGGCCTCCTCCGTCCCGGACCGGGAGGTCCCGGACCCGGATCCGGCGGTACTCGACGGCGTCATTGTGCCCCGCGAGCCCGAAGTGGCCGCTTCGCCGATCCCGCCCCGCGTACTGCTCGATCGGGGCGAGCCCATCCTCGATCCGCGCGAGATCGGTGTCCAGGATCGGAGCCCCGTTCAGCTCGACCTGGATTCGAGTGCCCGCGACGCGCACCCACTGGTGGTTCCACTCCCCCGCCGGTCGCAGGTATCCCCGCTGGGCGGCCGCGCGGCCGTACGCGCTGCCATGATGCTGCCGCGGGTCGAGCCCCGCGTACTTCGGATGGGTCGAGTCGAGGACCTGCAGCTCGCACATCCCCGAGTAGGCGGGATCGCCCACCCCGGGGTAGCGGATCGCGAGGCCGTTGTTGCCCCCCGGGGGCAGCCGGAACTCCAGGCTCAGCTCGAAGTCCTCGAGCATCCGCGAGTGGTGGAGCGTCCCCCCCGAGCCCTTCCTGCAGGAGAGCGCTCCGTCCCTCACCTCGTAGCCCTCCGTGGCGCCTCGCCAGCCGGCGAGGCTCGTGCCGTCGAAGAGAGAGGCCCATGCGGAGCGCGGGTCGTCCTCGCAGCGCAGGAGACGGGCGTTCGCCTCCTCCGCCTCGATCTCCCGCACCCAGATCCGCCGCCATTCGATCCGCCCGCCATGGGTCTGGAGCTGGATCGGTCCCCGCGCGGGGACCGCCCGCTCCCGGTCGAAGTAGTTCGAGAGAATCGCGTGGTCGACGACGGTCCGACCGTTGAGCTCGACCGTCACCCGCGAGCCCACCATCACCACCCGCACCCGGTTCCACTCTCCGAACGGGCGATCGGCGTGGACGAGCGGGTCGCGGCCGGGGGTCCCGGGCGGGTTGTTCCAGAGGCCACCCGAGCCGAGGTTCGCGCCGAGCTCCCACTTCCCGCCCGCCTCGGTGGTGTCCCAGATCTGCACCTGCGGGATCCCCCGCAGGTAGATCCCCGAGTCCGCTCCCGCCACGGTCCGGTACTCGAGCCGGAGCTCGAAGTCCCCGAACTCCTCCTCGGTCGTGAGAAAGAGGCCCTCACCGTCGTTCACGAGGATGCCGTCCTCCACCGACCAGTGCGCCCGGATGTCGGCGAGGCTCTCCTGCCGCCGACGCTCCCGCGCCTCGGGGGAGAGGGCGGCGATCGACCGGGGATCGACGGTGGAGAGCCCCCACCATCCGCTCAGGCTCGTGCCGTCGAAGAGGGGACGGAAGCCGGCGGGCGGGGTGGTCGGATCCTCGGTCATGACTCCCGGAGCGCAGCCGATGAGTCCGCCGCAGAGGAGTCCGCCGCCGAGGAGGATGGAGAGCAGGGGGAAGGAGGTGGGGAGCAGCCGACTGCGCATCGTGGAGTCTCCGATCCGATGGTGAAGGGTCGGGGGGATCGGGGTCAGGCGACCTTCTCGATCCGGAAGACATCGTGGTCCTGAGCGCGGGTGCGCCCCTCGTCGTGGATGATCTCCACGCGCTCCTCGAAGCGCTCGGCGAGGCCCTCGACGAGGCCGATGACCAGGGGTGCGAGCCCCTCGCGGTCGGAGATGTAGTGGAGCAGCAGTCCACCTTCGCCGTCCTCCTCCACCCGGAAGCTCGGCGGGTTGAGGTGGGGCATGCCGAGGCTGATCCGGGTGTGCAGCTGGTCGAGGTTCGCGAGGCACTCCCCGAGCGAGGACCCGGTCGCGGTGAGGAGCTCACCGTAGCCGCTGCGGGAGGTGTAGGTGATCCAGTGCCTTCCGAACGCGATGAGGATCTCCTCCGCGCTGGCGCCGAGGATCCGGCTGCAGGCCCCGACGAGGGAGTAGGTCGTCTCGTCCGGATACTGCTCCATGGAGCCGAACTCATCGCTCTCGAGCCCCGCCTCGGTGCACACGCGCGTCCAGACCTCCTGACCGTGGTCCTGGAGGACCAGGTCCTTCACGGCGCGGTTGATCATCCCGTACATCGATCACTCCCATCCGTCGGGCCGCGCGGCGGCTCGATCTCCATGATGCGCTCGATCAGCTCCCGCGGCCGGAAGGGCTTCTGGAGGAAGGCGAACTCCCCCTCCCGGACCCTCCGCCGGAACTCCTCGTCCTGGGCGTACCCCGAGATGAACAGGAGCCGCACCCCGGGGTGAAGCTCGCGGATCCGCCGCGCGAGCTCCGGACCGCTCTGGCGCGGGAGCCCCACATCGGAGACGAGGAGGTCGAGCTCCGGGAGCTGGGAGGCGAGCCCCTCCGCCTCGGCGGGGTCGCCGGCGAGGTGCACCTTCAGTCCGGTGGCCATGAGGGCCTGCCCCAGCAGCTCCCGGACCGCATCCTCGTCCTCCACCAGCAGGACCGTCCCCGTGAGACGCCGCTCGTGCGGCAGCTCGATGTCGACCTCGGGGCCGGGGTCGGGCTCCTCCTCGCAGGGTGGGAACCAGACCCGGATCGAGGTGCCGCGATCGAGCTCGCTCTCGACCGTGATCTCGCCTCCTGCCTGATGGACCACGCCGTGAACGGTGGCGAGCCCCAGCCCGGTTCCCTTGCGATCCTGTCGGTCGGTGAAGAACGGCTCGAAGATCCGCTCGATCATCTCCGGCCTCATCCCGATCCCGGTGTCGACGACCTCGAGGAGGCTGCCGAAGCGCCCCTTCTCGGGAGGCTCCGGCCCATCTTCACCGGCGCCGACCGAGCGTGTGCGCAGGGTCACCGTTCCGCCGACCGGCATCGCGTCGCGGGCGTTCACCACCAGGTTGACGATGACCTGATGGAGGGCGTTCGGGTCGATGCGGACCCGGATGGCCGTCGGGGAGTAGTCGGACTTCAGCTCGATCTCGTCATCCACGAGTCGGCGGAGCATCGACTCCGCATCGCGGCACTCCCGCTCGAGCTCCACGACCCGCGGCTGGACGACATGCTGGCGGGAGAAGGTGAGGAGCTGCGTGGTGAGCGCGCTCGCCCGGTGGGTCGCCTTCTCGATCTCCGTCAGCCAGCGGTGCATCGGGGAGCCCTCCGGCGAGCTCTCCCGCGCGAGGGTCGCGTAGCCGAGGACCGCGGTCATCAGGTTGTTGAAGTCGTGAGCGACTCCCCCGGCGAGGAGCCCGAGGGCCTCCATCTTCTGGCCCTGACGCAGGCGCGCCTCGAGGCGCACCCGACGGTCGAGCTCCTGCTTGAGCTGCTGGTTGCTCTCGCCCAGGCGCACCGCGAGCTCCTTCTGGTCCTGCAGCGCGAGGTTGCGGGTGGTCATCAGGAGGAGCAGGTCGCCGAGGGACTCGTGCGGAGGGAAGTCGGTGAGGGAGAGACCCAGGCGTTGGAGCTCGCTCAGGTCATCGATCCAGGGAGCCCCGAGGAAGAGCCAGACTCCCGTCTCGGCGAGCGGGACCAGCTGGCCCCGGAGCCTCAGGTCGTCCTCTCGCCGGACCGGCCGGAGGATGTAGAGGGCGCTCGGATCCGGGTCGGCCAGCTCCACCCCGTCCGCGCCCGGGCCGGACACCCGGAAGGTCTCGCGGAAGGCGGAGCCCACCCTCACATCCGGGAGGAGGCGGGCCAGCCGGGAGCCGACGGCCACGATCTCGCCCCAGCTCTCGGAGGTGGTGCGGATCGCGAAGTGGAAGGGGAAGGCCCGGTCGATCGCATCGCGGTCGAGGCGGACGTCGTACGGGCTCTCTCCGGGCAAGGGGGACCACTCTCAGGCACGAGCCGACTTCGTCGTCCCCACCCTCCGGCCGGGGACCGCAGGGCATTGTGGAACCCGCGTCAAGGCGGTTCAAGGGCGCAGACCTCGTCCCTCGCAACCTCGTCAGGGGCAGGTGTACAGCGGGCAGATGAGAGGGTCGAGCGTCGGATCCGCGGCACAGCCCGGGAACGGAGCATCCGGCGGGGGACCGCCGGCGACGAGGTAGGCCAGGATGAAGACGGCGTCGGAGATGTCCTTCCCGCCGTCGTCGTTCCCGTCACAGGCGCTCGGACAGGTGGAGGCCTCGCCGCCGGAGAAGAGCTCCTCCAGCAGGAAGATCGCATCCGCGATGTTCAGGTCCCCGTCGCGGTTGCAGTCCCCGCGGGAGAAGTCGTCGTTCTGCAGGTCGATCGTCTGAGCGTCCATGATCACCGGGGGGCCCTTCCCGGTGGCGAGCCACTGGTCCCAGAGGATCTGCCCTCGGTTGTTCGTCGTGTTCGCATCGAGGAGGAACTGGATGTACTCGCGGGATGCCGTCTGGTAGTAGACCCGGACCTCGGCCTCCACCGCGCCGGTGGGGATCGGGTACACGGTGTCATCCCAGAACTGCCCGTCCGGGTAGGTGTACCCGACGGGAGACGCCTGCACCGAGGCGAAGCCGGCGTTCGTGAAGCCTCTCGGGGGGATGCGGTTGTCCTTGATCCAGACGTTGTTGAGGGCGAAGTGGAAGCTCTCGCCCGGGGGCAGGCCGGTCTGGGCGGCGACCGCCTCGCTGAGGCCGAGCTTCGCCTCGTACACCTTGGTGTCCGCCGTGGTCAGGATCGCGGTGTCGAAGTCGTAGTGCCCATGCTCGTGGATCACCGTCCCCGCGCCATCCCGGTAGCGCACGTTGACCCAGATCCGCCGCCCCTCGGGGTAGCCGCTCGGGAGCTTGTGGCCGCTGTGATTGATGACCCGGACGCGCAGCTCGGTCCCCTCCTTCATCAGCTCGAGGTCGCTCGCCGCCTCGAGCATGGCGATGTTCCGCGACTTCGTCTGCTCGAGGAGCACCGGGTCCATGTAGGCGGGCGTGTCCCAGATCAGCCCGGTGGTGTCGAGGTTGTTGATCGCATCGAGGACCCATGTCTGCGCCCCGGCGAAGTCGTGCAGCGCCTGATCGGGCCGGACCACCCCGCCGAGCGAGCAGGCGGAGGCGACTGTCTTCGGCATGTGGCAGTCCTGGCAGGTGGAGACCGCGGGAGTGTTGCCGCCGAAGCGCCCGGCCATGTCCACCGGGGCGATGGCGAACGAGCTCTGGGACCACTCGCTGAAGGTCCGCTCCACCGGGAACTGGTCGTACTTGTCGTGCGTCGGGTGCGGCTGTCCGAGGGTGTCGAGCACGTACTCATCCCCGATCCTCACATAGGCCGGGTTCGAGACATCGTGGCAGTTCCCGCAGAGCGCGGCCTCGCGGTGGTACGGTGACTGGAACCACGGGTGGAATCCGAAGCCGGCTCCGAGCGCGTACGGTCCGCGTCGGCGGTCGAGGGGATCCACGATGTACTGGGCGTTGCCGGGGCTCACCGGGACCGCGGGGATCGAGTTGATGATCTGCTGATCGACCGCGGGGCTGACGCCCGCGACGTAGTCGGGGTCGACCAGCCGGTGGCAGAGGTTGCAGGTCACGCCATCCCAGTCGTTGATGCCGCTCAGGGCGCTGCCGTCGGTCGGGGTGGAGTTCCCGGAGAGCCACGCCGAAGGGGTGTGGCAGCGGAGGCAGATGTCCCCCACGAACTGCGCGTCCTGCTCGGCGATCGTGAGGCAGGCGTGGAAGAGGGGGTCGCGGGCGGACTGGGCCATGATGGTGGTGGACCACCGATCTCCCGGCGAGTTCTGGGCCGCGAAGTAGGCGTGACAGAGACTGCACGCAGTCCCCGCGATCACCGTGTCGGTGACCCCTCCGGGTTGGGTGCCCGGCTGGAAGAAGTCATCGATCGTGGTGGGGATCGGCAGCGTCTGCGCCGCGGCGGGAACCGCGATGCTCAGGAGACCGAGGCACACCCCGAGAGCTCGGAGGGCGACCAGGGCCCGGCTCCGCTTCGACCGGTTCTTCATCGGCTTGGACCTCCCGGATGACCTTCAGGGGGGGCGAGCGAGCACAATCGGATCCAGCCCCCATCATAACCGGGCCGGTCCCGCTTCGCGCGAGGCGAGCTGCGGGGAACCCGGGGAGATCCGGATCCTAGTCGGCGAGCTCCCAGCGCCGCGCGCGCCAGTCGAGGAAGAAGCGCAGCTCCTCCGGGTCGTCCCCCTCGATCCGGGGGCCGAAGGTGGCGGTCCGGTAGAGGAACGCACCGAGCTTCTCGTAGGAGTCGTTCCCGAGGTGCCGGGGCGCGACGCTCTCCGGGAGCCCTCCGAGGGGCTCCTCCCGCCAACGGTCCCCGTCGGGGGTCAGGATCACGCCGGTCGCCCGATCGGGGCTGGAGGGCTCCTCGAGGATCACCACGAGGGACGGGGGGGCCTCCGCATCGACATCGAGGAAGTGGACCTCCCGCAGCGACCCGGGCCGGGCGAACCGACCCTCGATGGCCGCTCCGCCCTCAGGTCCGGTCCGGCTCACGGAGTAGGTCCCCGCCCCGCCGATCGGCTCTCCCTCGCCGAGCCGGACGCGGTAGTCGGAGCCGCCGAAGGTGTAGAGCCGATCGAAGGTCCCGGGTCCTCCGAGATCCTCGACCCGCGTGACCTCGCCCGGCAGGGCCCCGCGCCGGAGCACCTCGTACCCCGCGAGGAGCAGGATGCCGACGCAGCTCATCGTCAGGATGATCGCTCGTCCGGTGAACATCGCCCATCTCCCTTCCGGGGCGGCCCGCCCCAGGGTGCGGCCCCAGAGTGCCGCCCGCGGCGGCGGGTGTCCAGCGCCCCCGCAGGATGAGAAACGAGGGGTGCGCGGTCCCCACCGCACACCCCTCGCCGGAGTTCATACCGAGTTTGGAGGCCCCGATCAGGGGCAGTTGCTGTTGCCCTCGCAGTTCAGGGCGTCGCCCGCGGTGGGGTCGACGCCGCAGTCCGGGAACGGCGCGGCCGGAGCCGGCCCTCCGCCGAACATGTAGCTGATCCCGAAGATCACGTCGGAGATGTCGAAGAGGCCGTCGTCGTTGTTGTCGGCCGCGTCGAGGCAGACCGGGGTCGTGCCGCCGACGAAGAGCGCGGAGAGGGAGAAGATCGCGTCCGCGACGTTGATCACGGTGTCGTCGTTGGTGTCGCCCCGAATGAACGGCAGCTCGCACTCGTCGATCACCCCGTCCAGGTTCAGGTCGGCGCCCGCCCCCGACGAGATGTCGCAGGAGTCGGGGATCCCGTTCTCGTTGCAGTCCGGGACGTTGCCGAGCTCGATGTCGCAGAGGTCGTTGATCCCGTTGCCGTCGCAGTCGTCCCCGACGCTCGCGTCCACCGTGATCGTCTGGGTCGCCGTGACGAAGTTGCCGTACTCGTCGATCGCGGTCCAGGTGACGACGGTGGAGCCGATCGGGTAGGTCCCGCTCGCGTCGCCGAGGCCGTTGTAGTCGTTGAGCACCGAGTCGAGGTTGCAGTTGTCGGTCGCGGTCGGCAGGGGCACGGTCACGTCGGCGATGCAGCTGCCGGGAGTCGGCGGGACCGTGATGTCCGCGCCGACGGTGAGGACCGGGTCCTCATCGTCGGTGACGGTCACCGAGAAGGAGGCCGTGGACGAGTTCCCGCTCGGGTCGACCGCGGTGTAGGTCACGAGCGTGGTCCCGATCGCGAAGAGGTCCCCCGGGCTGTGGGTCGAGCTGAGGCTCGCCACCGAGCAGTTGTCGGTCGCGGTCGGCTCGGTCCAGGTGGCGTTCGCGAAGCAGGCCCCCGGGTCGCTGCTGATGCTCAGGGAGACTGGCATGGCCGAGATCACCGGCTCCTCGGCGTCGTTGATCACGATCGTCAGGGTCCGGGTCCCGGTGTTCCCGCTCGAATCGGTCGCGGTGTAGACCACGTCGGTCGAGCCGATCGGGAAGAAGTCGCCGGACGCGTGCGTGCTGGTCAGGTCGACCACGCCGCAGTTGTCGGTGGCGGTCGGGGCGGGCCAGGTCACCGCGGCGCCGCAGAGCCCGGTCTGGGCCGTGATGTTGAGGAGCACCGGCAGGCCCGAGACGATCGGGGCGTCGTCGTCGACCACGGTGACGTCGAAGGACGCGCTGGTGCTGTTCCCGGTGGCGTCGACCGCGGTGTAGGTGACGGTGGTGACCCCGACCGGGAAGGAGGTGCCCGGGAAGTGGGTCGAGGTGACGTTCGCGACCGCGCAGTTGTCCGCGGCGGTCGGCGGCGTCCAGTTGCCCACGCCGGAGCACTGGTTGTTCGCGGTGTTCACCGTGACGCCCGCCGGGATGTTCGTGAGGGTCGGCGCCTCGAGGTCGCTCACGGTGATCGTGAAGCTCTCGGTGGCGGTGTTGCCGGAGGCGTCGGTGGCGGTGTAGGTGATCGTGGTGGCGCCCACCGGAACCAGGTCACCGGGGCCGTAGTTGCTGGTGAGGACGACCCCCGGGCAGTTGTCGGAGGCGGTCGGCTCGGTCCAGGTCAGGGCGGCGCCGCACTGGCCGATGTCCGCGGTGGCGGTCATGTCGGCCGGGACGCCGGAGGTGAACACGGGCGACTCGTTGTCCACGATCGTCACATCGAAGGTGGCGGTCGCGACGTTGCCGCTCAGGTCGGTGGCGGTGTAGGTCACGGTGGTGGTGCCGACCGGGAACGAGTCGCCCGGCGCGGCGGACCCGACCAGGGTGTCGAGGCTGCAGGCGTCGGAGGCGGTCGGCTCGGTCCAGGTCACGGTCGAGGAGCAGGTCCCGACGTCGAGCGCGGTCGTGAAGTTCGAGGGCATGCCGGCGATCACCGGAGCCTCGAGGTCCTCGACCGTCACGTTGAAGCTCTGGCTGAAGGTGTTCCCGCTCGTGTCGGTGACGGTGTAGGTCACGACGGTGGTCCCGAGGGGGAGGGTGGTCCCGGGGGCGACATCCGCGGTCACGGTGTCGACGCCGCAGTTGTCGGTGCCGGTCGGCGGAGTCCAGGTCGGCGCCGCGGTGCAGGTGCCCGCGTCGGTCGGGACCGTGAGGTCGGCCGGGAGGTCGGCGAGGCCCGGGTCGACCGTGTCGTAGACGGTGACATCGAAGCTCGCGGTCGAGACGTTGCCGTTCGTGTCGGTGGCCGTGTAGGTCACGGTGTGGACGCCGACGTCGAAGAGGCTGCCCGGCGCGAAGTTCGAGGTGAGGGTCGCGACGCCGCAGGGGTCGCTGGCGGTCGGGGCGGTCCAGTTCGCGTTGCCGGAGCAGACCCCGGTGCTGAGCGCGACCGAGAAGTCGGCGGGGACGCCGGAGAAGGTCGGGCCCTGAGTGTCGACCACGGTGATGTCGAAGCTGCCGCTGGTCGAGTTGCCGGAGGCATCGGTGCCGGTGTAGGTGACGGTGCTCGTCCCGAGCGGGAAGGTCGCGCCCGAGGTGTGCGTCTGCGTCACCTGGCTGACGGAGCAGTTGTCGGTGAAGGTCGGCTCGGTCCAGGTGACGACCGCGTCACAGGCCGGCGCGGCGACCTCGACGGTGAGGTCCGCGGGCAGATCGGTCAGGACCGGAGCGATTCCGTCGTTGACGGTGATCTGGAAGCTGGCGATCGCCTGGTTCCCCGAGAGGTCCGTCGCGGTGAAGGTCACCGTCGTGGTCCCGACCGGGAAGGTGTCGCCCGAGGCGTGGCTCCCCGTGATCGTGACCGGGCCGCAGGGGTCGAAGCCGGCCGGCTGGGACCAGACCGCGACCGCGCCGCAGGTCGAGGCGGAGGCGGCGAGGGTCTGGTTCTGTGGGACTCCGACGATCGTCGGGGCGTTCTGGTCGATCACGAAGACGTCGAAGCTGGAAGTCGCCGTGTTCCCCGCCGCGTCGGTGGCGGTGTAGATCACCGTGGTCTGGCCGGCCGGGAACGAGGTCCCCGACGGGATGTTCACGCTGAGGTTCACGGTCGAGCAGAGGTCGGTGACGGTCGGCGTGGTCCAGGAGACCACCGCGTTGCAGTTCCCGCTGCTGGCCGCGATCACGATGTCGGACGGCGTGTTGCTGATCACCGGAGCCTGCGCGTCGGAGACGGTGATGACGAAGCTCTGGATCGTCGTGTTCCCGTCCGGGTCGGAGGAGAAGTAGGTGACCGGGTGGTTGCCGATCGGCAGGAGCGTGCCCTGGGCCAGGCTGGCGCTCAGGGTGGCGGAGCCGCAGTTGTCGACCGGGGTCGGCGCGGTCCAGGTCACGGCGGCGGAGCAGGTGCCCGCCGCAGCCGGGACGGTGAAGTTCGACGGGAAGTTCGTCAGGACCGGGGCCTCCGTGTCCTCGACGGTGACGGTGAAGCTCGCGGTGGTGGACTGGACGCCGTCGGTCGCGGTGTAGGTCACGGTGGTGGTGCCGTAGGCGAAGGTCGCTCCGCTGGCGTGGGTGCTCGACAGGGTCGTCGTGCCGCAGGCATCCTCGGCGGTGGGCTCGGTCCAGGTGACCGCCGCGCCGCAGATCCCGAGGTCGTTCGGGACGGTAATGTCGGCCGGCACGAAGGTGAAGACCGGTCCGACGCCGTCGTCGACGCTGACGGTGAAGCTCGCGCTGACGCTGTTCCCGGCCGGATCGACCGCGGTGTAGGTCACCGTGGTGACTCCGGCGGTGAAGGCATCGCCCGAGGCGTGGGACGAGGTGAAGCTGGCCACGGAGCAGTTGTCCGCTGCGGTCGGCTCGATCCAGGTGGCGATCGCGGTGCAGGCACCCGGCGCGGTGGCGATGGCGATGTCCGCCGGCATGCCGGCGATCGTCGGGTTCTCGATGTCGGAGACCGTGACCGTGAAGGACGAGGTCGCCGTGTTGCCGTGGATGTCGGTCGCCGTGTAGGTGACGGTCGTCGTGCCCACCGGGAACTGGTCCCCGGAGGCGGCGTCGGCCGAGAAGGTATCGACCGCGCAGTTGTCCGCCGCGGTGGCGTCGGTCCAGGTCGCGGCGGCGCTGCACAGCCCCGGCTCGCTGCTGAGGGCGATGTCGGTCGGCGTGCCGCTGATGACCGGCAGCTCGTCGTCGGTGACGACGATGTTGAAGGCGGCGGTCGCGCTGTTGCCGTGGATGTCGGTCGCGGTGTAGGTGACGACCGTCGTCCCGACCGGGAAGGCGTCGCCGGAGGCGGCGTCCGCGGTCAGGGTGCCGAGCTGGCAGTTGTCGCTCGCCGTCGGGGCGGTCCACATGGCGACAGCGGAGCAGAGCCCGGCGTCGTTCGAGAGGCTGATGTCAGCGGGCATGCCGCTGATCACCGGGCTCTCGGTGTCGTTGACCGTGATCGAGAAGACCGCGTTCGAGCTGTTCCCGTGGATGTCGGTGGCGGTGTAGGTGACCACCGTGGTGCCGACCGGGAAGGTGTCACCGGAGGCGGCGTCGGCGGTGAGGGTGTCGACCGCGCAGTTGTCGGTGGCGGTCGGGGCGGTCCACATGGCGACCGCTCCGCACACCCCGACGTCGTTCACGAGGGTCATGTCGGCCGGAGTCCCCGTGATCAGGGGGGTCTCGGTGTCGTCGACGGTGACGGTGAAGCTCGAGGTCGAGGTGTTCCCGTGAATGTCGGTCGCGGTGTAGGTGACGGTGGTCGCGCCGACCGGGAAGGTGTCACCCGGCGCGGCGTCGGAGGTGAGGCTCGCCACTCCGCAGTTGTCGGCCGCGGTCGGCTCCACCCAGGTGGCCACCGCGGCGCAGCTCCCCAGATCGTTCACGAGGGAGAGGTCCGCGGGAGTGCCGCTGATCGTCGGCGCCTCGGTGTCGGACATGGTGATCGAGAAGGTCGCGGTGCTGCTGTTCCCGTGGATGTCGGTGGCGGTGTAGATGATCACCGTCGTGCCCACCGCAAGGAAGTCGCCGGGAGAGAAGTTGGAGACGAGGGAGGCCACCCCGCAGTTGTCGCTGGCCGTCGGCTCGGACCAGGTGGCGACCCCGCCGCACGCGCCGGCGTCGTTCGTGAGGAACAGGTCGGCGGAGAGGCAGCAGCCGAAGGTCGGGTTCTCGTCGTCGACGACGGTGAGGGTGAAGCTGGTGGTCGCCACGTTGCCGTGACCGTCGACCGCGGTGTAGGTGACGATCGTGTCGCCCACCGGGAAGGTGTCCCCGGGCGCGGCGTCCGCGGTCAGGGTGACGATCCCGCAGTTGTCCGCGGCCGTGGGCTCGGTCCAGGAGACCACCGCGGTGCAGAGACCGAGCTCGTTGTCGACGCTGAAGTCGACCGGGGTGTTGCTGATCACGGGGAGCTCGTCGTCGGTGACCGTGATGACGAAGGTCGTCACGGCGCTGTTCCCGTGGATGTCCGTCGCGGTGTAGGTGACCGTCGTCGCGCCCACCGGGAAGGAGTCACCCGGCGCCGCGTCCCCGACAAAGGAGGCCACGCCGCAGTTGTCTGCGGCGGTCGGCTCGGTCCAGTTCACCGTGGCGGAGCAGAGCCCGGCGTCGTTCGTCTGGGAGATGTCGGCGGGGGTCCCGCTGATCACGGGCAGCTCGTCATCGGTGATGGTGACGTTGAAGCTGGCCGTGGTGACGTTGCCCGCGGTGTCGGTGGCGGTGTAGGTGACGAGGGTTGTGCCGACGATGAAGATGCTGCCGGAGACCGCGTCCGGGGTGAAGGTGTCCACCAGGCAGTTGTCGGCGGCGGTCGGCTCGGTCCAGGTGACGAGGGCGTCGCAGGAGCCGGGGTCGGCGGTCTGCGTGATGTCCGCCGGCACCCCGCTGATCGTCGGGACCTCGGCGTCCGTGACCGTGACGTTGAAGCTCGCGGTCGTGACGTTCCCGCTGGTGTCGGTCGCCGTGTAGGTGACCACGGTGGTTCCGACGTTGAAGGTGCTCCCTGAGGCGAAGTCCGAGGTGAAGGTGTCGATCGCGCAGTTGTCGGCGGCGGTCGGCTCGGTCCAGGTGACGGCTCCACCGCACGGTCCGGCGTCGTTCCCCTGAGTGATGTCGGCGGGCATGCCGCTGATCGTCGGCAGCTCATCGTCCGTGACGATCACGTTGAAGGTCGTGGTGGCGGTGTTCCCGTTCACATCGGTGGCGAGGTAGGTCACCGTCGTCGTTCCGACCGGGAAGGTGGCTCCCGGCGCGTGGTCCGGGATCAGGGTGTCGATCGCGCAGTTGTCGGCGGCGGTGGGCTCGGTCCAGGTCACGGCGGTGGTGCAGAGGCCGGCGTCGGCGGTCTGCGTGA
>JAFMMO010000085.1 GCA_017859655.1 Pseudomonadota bacterium
CTCGAGGAGCAGCGACCGGCGCGGGGCTGAAGCATGGGGGGGACGGAGAGCCTCGCCCGGGATCCGCGCGCGGGATCGGCTGGTCCGGGGCGTCCTCCCATCGGGGGCGGCGCCAACGGGGAAGCGCAGGGTTGGCAGGGTTTGCAGGGTTTGCAGGGTTTGCAGGGTTTGCAGGGTGTCGTCGCCAGCGGCGGCGATGGCGGCGGCCGCGGTGAGAATTGCGGCGAGGACCGCGGAGGAGGAGAGGTCGCGTGCACGAAGCGATCGCCCGATCCGGCCCTGCTCCCGAACGGACGGCTTCCTCTGGGATGGAGGAGCCCCGACCCCCGAGCTCGGTGGGCGGTCTCGCCCCGACAGAGGAGAGTCTCCTGATGGGGACCGGCGCGGATGATCGGACCAGCCCGGAAGATCGTGGCGCGGACACCTCCTCGTCCGGCCCCCCGCGCCGGGATTCTGAGGCTCGGGAGCTGCCCTCCCCGGGCTCAGCCTCCCCGGACTCAGTCTCTCCGGGCTCAGTCTCTCCGGGCTCAGTCTCCACGGGCTCAGTCTCCACGGACTCAGTCTCCACGGACCCGGCCTCTCCGGCTCGTCTTCCGTCCGAGAGGGAGGCGGCCCCGGTCCCGGCGGAGCTCTCCCCGGCGCGACTGCGCGCTCTCGTGGATCAAGCCCGTGGAGGGGACCCCGAGGCCTTCCGGGCGCTGATCGAGCATCACCGGGGAGTGGCGACGGCGAAGGCCTATGCGACTCTGGGTGAGGTTCACCTCTGCGCGGATGCCCTGCAGAACGCCTACCTCAAGGCGTGGCAGAAGCTGGGGTCCCTTCGCCACTCCGAGCGCTTCTCCGGGTGGTTCCTCGCGATCGTCTCCCGCGCCGCGCTCGATGTCGCGCGGCGGCGGGGCCGGCTCTCGGGCCATGAGCAGGGATACGGGGAGCTCCCCCCCGGGGAGGGCCCGTCGGGGGGATTCGTCGGCGGCGAGGATGCGCTCGTGCGACGGGAGCGGGGAGACAGGATCCGCGAAGCGCTCGCGGCGCTCCCCCCCGAGTACCGCGAGGTCATCTACCTGAAGCATGTGGAGGGGCGCTCCTACCGGGAGATCGCAAGGATGCTCCGGACCACCACGAAGGCGGTGGAGTCTCGGCTCTTCCGCGCGCGCCAGCAGCTCGGTCGACTGCTGGATGAGCCCGAGCGGGGAGGGGACCCGAAGTGATGCCGCCGTTCCCCACCGCCCCAGTGACGCAACCGATCCCGCCTCGCTCCCGGAAGGAGTCCCGGCGATGAACCTGAAACTCACCTGCGAGCTCGCGAGCCGCTGGCTCTCGCGATCGATCGACGAGGAGCTCTCGCCGCGTGAGGAGTCGCTGCTCGAGCAGCACCTCGACGGCTGCCCCCGCTGTCGCGAGGAGCGTCAGCGTCTCTTCGTCGACATGGACTGGATCGAGGAGAACTGGACCGGCGTGGAGGAGGAGGTGGAGACCCTCCTGCGCGATCGGATCGGCGAGGGGGCGGATCCCTACTCTCCCCTGCTCCCCCCGACGCCGGAGCCCCGGTCCGGTCGGGCGCGCCTGCTCGTCTCCGCCGCGGCGCTGGCGCTGCTCCTGGCCGGAACGCTCCACTGGCGGGCGAGGGGGCCGGAGGGTGCCTCCGCCCCGGTCGCTCTCCTCGAGCACTCCGCCCCGGGAGTGACGATCCGCACCCGGGAGGGGGAGACCTGGAGGGACGGAACCGGCGCGGTCTCCGTCGTGGAGGGGGAGCGCATATCGGTCCCCGATGGGGGGGACGCCTATCTCTCCTTCGCGGACGGGAGCTACGCGCGCCTCGGAGCGGGGAGCCTTCTCCGCCTGCGCCGCCTCGACGGCGAGGTGATCCTCGAGCTCGTGGAGGGGCGGACCGCCTACGAGGTCGCCGAGCGGGCTCCCGAAGCGCCGTTCGTCGTCCGGACTCCCCTCGCCGAGGTCCGGGTAGTGGGGACTCGCTTCGGAGTGGTTCACGCCGCGGAGCGGACACGAGTCTCGGTGGCGGAGGGGACGGTCGAGGTGCGCCGGCGTCCGGCTCGTGGCGACGCGATGCCGGTTCGGGCGGGGGAGTGGCTCCTCGTCACGCGGGATCGGATCCAGTTCGCGCCCGAGGCGCAGCCGCTGACCGACGCTCGCTCCGCCGCGGAGTCCCTCCCGGAGGGGGGACGCGACGCCGACGGAGGTGCCGGCAGCGGAGGAGAGGCGGAGCCGACGGGTGTGCCCCGCGGCGACGGCGACGAGGGAAAGAGAGCTCCTCCGGGGGCGCTCGACATGCCTCCGGGCTCCGGGAGCGGTTCGGGGAATCGGCGGCCGCGGGACTGACCCCCCGCTCGAACGCCGCCGGCGAGCGCGGAGGGTCTACTCCACGAGGAAGACGAGCCCCTCCACGAGGTAGATGGAGCCTGCTCCGTAGATCCACGCCTCGAAGATGCGCTCCCCCCGTCGCTCCCAGGTCACTTCGGGAGGGTAGCCCCAGGCCTGGATGATCTCGTCGTGGGTCATTCCCTCGATGACCTCACCCGCGGAGACCCTGCGCTCGTAGTGTCCGCGAGTCTTGCCCCGCAGGAGGGATGCGCGCCTGCGCTCGCGGCTCCAGGATTCGATCGCCTTCGCCAGCGCGACGCGTCCGATCGGCACGACCCGCCCCTGCTGCTCCACCAGCCCTCGCTCCCGAAGGAACGCCGCGCGGGGGAGCCAGCGCCCGGCGTTCGCGGTGAGCCCCGCCGCGGCGAGGCCCTCCTCCACCTGAGGATCGGCGGGGAAGCGACGCGCGAGCGCGTTGGCGAAGTCGAGCCAGCGGGGGTCCTCGCCCACCATCGGCGCGGGGAACTCGAGCCAGTGCAGCGCCGTCTCCGCTCCGTCGGCCAGGCGCCTCTGCGCGTGGGCTCGCCAGGAGCGGGTGGCCTCCTCGCGCAGCTGCGGGTCCCCGCGCCCCGACTCCCGAAGGGCCCAGCGCAGGAGCGCCTCGGTCCGCTCCGTGCCGCGGCTCCGGGTCGGGGCCGACAGCATCCGGAAGACTCCCAGGGGTGGGGGCGCCGAGTGGACCTCGCGGATCTCCAGGTTCTCGGTGTCCGTGAAGGCGACCCGCAGGCGCATCAGTCCTCGCCGCGCCTTCGCTCGCGCGAGCGGCTCACCCTCCGCCTCAGGTCCGATGAGGAACGAGCGCTCGCTCCCCTCCACCTCGAGTCGGCTCCCCACCCGGGCGCCGTATCGGGCGATCACCCACGCCTCCGCGACCTCTCCCGGGGGGAGGTGAACGAGCTCGTCCGCGACGAGCTGCGGGAGCGCCTCCCCGTCGCCGGATGGGGCCGTCAGCAGCAGGGAGATCGTCAGGATTCCGAGGGAGTGGATCACGGTCCGAGTCCTTCCAGCAGGAGGAGCTGACCGCTCCGCAGGATCGCGAGCACACCCCCATCGGAGCAGGGGCGCAGGTCCACGGGGGGAGTCTCGGTCCGGATCGACCAGAGGGTGCGCCCTCCCCGATCGAGCGCGTGGATCGCACCGTCCGCGTCTCCGACGAAGGTGCCTCCGGAGAGGGGGAGCGGAGGACACGACAGACGGCAGGGGGCCGGATGGGAGAACGCGCGATCCTCCCGGATCTCCACCCACTCCCGCGCGCCGCCGTAGACGAGCCTCCCCTGCCGCCAGGTGACCGGGGTCGTCGGCGCAGGCCACTGCTCGCGACCGAGGAGCCCATCGCGGACTCCGCTCGCGAGGAGCAGGGAGCCATCCGGGAGCACATCCCGGACCGGCTCCGTCAGGCGCTGATCGAAGACCGACTCCAGGGAGGGGAGGGTCAGCGTTCGGGCGGTGCCGAGGCGATCGAAGGCGAGGACGAGCTGCCCCGGAGTGTCGAGGCGCTCGATCGGGGCACCCATCGCGCTCCGACTCCGCTCCTGTCCCGTGGCGGGGTCGAGCAGGATCACGCGCCCGAGCTCGTCCCCGATCACCACGCCAGCGGTCTCGCTCGTGGCGCAGGCGAGAATCGGGGCGTCATGGATGATGCTCCAGCGAATGCTCCAGCCGGTGGGATCGACGCAGTGCACGCGTCCATCGTGGCCGGCGATGACGATCTCCTCGCCGAGCGGGAGGACTTGAGCGGGGGGGTGGCCGGGCGTCCCGCCGATGAGGACGCGCTCCGCCATGGAGACGCCGTGTCTCCCCTGCGGGAGCACGTAGACCCTGCCGTCCCGGCACGAGACGACCCGATGGCCGTCGATCTCCACGGCCGGGTCCTCGACCCAGCCCGGCAGGGCGCCCACCGCCACGGGGGCGCGGGAGAGGCGCAGGTCCCGCACGGCGCTCCCGTCGTCGGTGTGGACGAACTCGAGCGGCTCGCAGCCGACTCTCGCCACGGAGACGGTGAACGGAGCGCTTCCCGGGCGGAAGCGATGCGTGACGGGGGAGGCTCCGATCTCGACCCCGTCGATGCTCACCATCGCGCCGGCCGGCGTGGTGCGGAGATGCAGGGGGAGCAGAATGGCGTCGCGCTGGTCCGGGGGCAGGCTCCGGAACGGTCCCTCGAGGAGGGCATCGAGTCGACTCCGGGCGAGGGAGAACTCCCCGCGCTGCTCGGCGTTCATCGCTCCCTCGAGGAGCTCCTCCGCCTGAGATCGGAGCGCGGCTCGGTGGGAGCGGTCCCGCGCCTCGGCCGCCTCGCGGGCGACGCGCTCGGCTCTCTCCCGCTCCGCGATCCTTCGGTCGACGGCGACGAGGGCGCTCTCGCTCCGCCCCGCCACGGTGGAGAGCCCGTACTCCTCGAGCACGGTGGAGAGGGATCGACGGGCATCGGCGAGGGCATCCGCCGTGGAGGTGGGGGAGACCCGGGCGATGGCCTCCCGGTAGAGCTGCCGAGCGCTCGACTCGTAGCGAATCACCGGAATGGCGATGAGCGCGAGGACGAGGGCGGAGGCTCCGAGGGCACCCCGGCGCAGGCGCTGAGCCCGCCGAGCCCCGGCCTCCCGTCGGGTGAGGTTCTCGATCAGGGTCCGGATGCCGGGGAGCTCCGGGTCGATCGAGTGCAGGGCTCGGGCCGCCTCCAACGCGAGCGCCGGATCCCCGCCCTGCTGGGCGAGGCGCTCCCCCCGCTGGAGGAAGTCGACGGCGCGGTCGAAGCTCCCGAGCTTTCGGGCGATCTCGCCTCGGTCGATCCAGTACTCGGGGCTCTCCGACTCGCTCTCCTCGAGCTCGGCGAGGAGCGCCTCCGCATCGTGGAAGCGATTGGCGCGGCGGAGAGCGGTGAGGAGCGTGCTTCGCAGCTCCGAGACGGCGCGGGCGGGGGCCTGCTCGCGCAGGGTCCAGAGGAGTGACAGGAGGTCGAGGTCGTGGGGAGTGATGCCCTGAAGGACCCGACCGATCTCCCAGGCGCCCGCGGGGTCGCCCTGGTCGCGCCGGCACTCGATGGCGCGCCGCAGCGTCGCGGCGCCCTCCTTCTTGCGACCGGTCTCGACGAGGTAGCGACCGGTCTCGTCGAGGAGCTCCGCATCCTCGCTCCCCCTCAACTCGCACAGCAGACGGTAGAGCTCGATCGCCGCCTCAGGGTCGTTGTGGCGACGCATGCGGCGGGCGATCTCCTGGTGCTCCTCGAACTCGAGGACGCGGATCCAGCCCTCCTCGAGGAAGCGGTAGAGCGCCTTCAGCGCAGAGAACTTGGTGGTCCTCGCGATGGACTGGATCTGCGTCACCGGCCGCGGATCGCAGCAGGCCCGCCACACCTCGGCCTCATCGGCATCGAGCGTGGCGTCGGCGGGCAGCTCTTCGACCTCGCGAGAGATCCAGAGCCGGGTGTCGGGGATGCGGGAGCGGATCACATGGGACTCGTCGAGCTGGCGGAGCCCCTCGATGATCACCGACTGCGGATCGACCCGGACCTGGGTGTAGGGCTGCATCGGCTCGAGGAGCTCGGGAGGACGGAAGTCGGGGACGAACTCGAAGTCCCCCTCCTCCCAGAGGAGCATCTCGTAGAGCTCCTCCTCGATCTTGGTGCGGAGCGCGGCCTGGAGGTCCTCGGGCGTGATGGCGCCCTGCTCGAGGAGGATGCGCCCGATCGGCCGCTCCGTCCCCACCTGCAGCTCCGCCGCCGCCGCGAGGCCGGTCTCGTCCACCTTGCCTCGACGGAGGAGGATCTCACCCAGTCGCGAGGTGTTCTCCCCGGAGGTGAGGAAGGCGATGGAGCCGGTGGAGAAGTAGATCGTCTTCCTGCCCGCGCGGGAGGAGACGTAGAGGGTGCCCGTGTGGCGGTTGCAGGCGAGGGTCTGAAACAGCTCCCCGAGCCCGAAGTGTTGCAGATGACCTTTGAGCGCCATACCCGTGTCCCCGGCCGTGGTCGGGTGGTCCCGCCGTGTCCCACACCGGACCGGGGCGAGAGTGCCGGAGATCGCGACGTCCCCTCCCCGGTTCCGCCCCTCGCGCGGGATGGGAGCCCCATCTCCGCGGTGGAGGGTTACGATCGGAATCACCGAGAGCGATCTCAGTGAAGAGTACGCTGCTCCGGCGGATCGGACCAATCGCAACGGGAGGAGCTCCCCGCCTTGAAGCCCACGGCCCCCGGACTCTATGTCCACGTGCCCTTCTGCACGGTCCGCTGCTCCTACTGCGACTTCCATGTCGCCGGGTACCGGGCCGCGGTGGCGGAGCGCTATGTGGACGCCCTCCTCGAGGAGCTGGCCGCGCTGGAGGGGGAGGGCTTCCGGCCCCGGACGATCTTCATCGGCGGGGGGACCCCCTCCGTGCTCCCCCCCGACGCCTGGGGGCGTCTCCTCCGCTTCCTCGGCCGGGCGTTCGGAGGTGACGACCTCGAGGAGTGGACGGTGGAGGCGAACCCCGGGACCATCGACCGGGAGAAGGCGGAGATCGCGCGGGAGGCCGGGGTCGATCGGATCAGCACCGGCGCGCAGACCTTCTCCGCGGAAGGGCTCCAGGTCCTCGGCCGCGAGCATGGTCCCGAGGTGGTGGCCGGGGCCCATGCGTTGCTCCGGGAGGCGGGCTTCGAGCGTCTCAGCCTCGATCTGATCATCGGGTGGCCCGGGCAGACCGCCGCCGCGGTGGACGAGGACCTCCGTCGGGTGCGCGAGATCGACCCGGGTCACGTGAGCCTCTATCACCTCAGCTACGAGGAGGGGACCGCCCTCGACCGTCAGCGGCGAGCCGGACGGGTCGAGCCGCTCCCCGATCCCGAAGTGATCACCCTCGCCCGCCGCGCGTTGTCGGGACTTCGGGAGGCGGGGTACGCTCGATACGAGGTCTCCAACCTCTGCCGCTCCGGTGAGGAGTCGCTTCACAACCTGAACTACTGGCTGCGCGGGGGTTACCGCGGGGTCGGCTCGGGTGCGGCGAACTTCGCGGGGGGGGCGAGGTGGAGGAACCTCGCCGATGTCGGTGCTTACATTCGGGCGGGAGGTCGACCCGAGCGGGTCGATGTCGAGGAGATCGGCGCCGTCGGAGCGCTGGAGGAGCGGCTGTTCCTCTCTCTCCGGCTCGAGCGCGGGCTCGACATCGCGGAGTTCGAGGAGCGCGCGGGTGCTTCCCTCTCCGCGATCTGCGGCGACGCCATCGACGAGTTGGTGGGAGACGGTCTCCTCGTGAGAGGGACGGACTCACTGCGGGCCACGGAGCGAGGCTTCGAGGTCCTCGACGCCGTGATCCTGAAGCTCTGGGATGGCTGTGACTGGGAGGAGGCGAGGATCGATGGAGACACCGGACCTGATGATGCTTCTCCGGCTGGTGCGTCACCGCGGCTGGATCGATGAGGACCGCCTCGAGAGCTGGATCGCGGAGTTCCCGGGGGGGCTGACGGTGGAGGGCGTCTTCGGGCGTCTGGTCGCCGCCGGCACGATCAACTCGGCGGAGGCGGATGCGGCGCTCACGCACCTCCGCAATCGCGCCCGGGGCCTCCGTGACTCCTCGCGCGAGCGCCTGCAGCGCGATCGCAGCTTCGGTCGAATCGCTCTCGATCGCGGCTGGATCGACGGGGCGCAGCTCGAGCACGCGCTCCTCGAGCAGGCCCGCCTCCGTCGGCTCCGCCTCGACTTTCGGGTCGGGGAGGTGCTCGTGCGGCAGGGGGCGCTCGTCACCGCGCAGGTGCGGGAGATCCTCGGTGCGCAGGGGCTCGCCCTCGACACCTGTCGCGGCTGCGCCGCCATCCTCGAGCGAGGCGCCGGGGAGCCCCCCGCGGACCGGTGCCCGAACTGCGGCGGGGAGCTCCGCCCCTCGCTCTTCCTCGACCCGGTCCCGGCGGACGACATCCCGATCGAAGAGTGAGGACTACTCCCCGGTCCGAGCGGGGGACGCACTCCAGCGCGCCTCCCACTCCTCTCCTCCGGAGGAGGGGCGCAGCTCGACCCCCCGCGCCCCTCGGCGGAGCTGGCCGCGCTCGCCGAGGCTCCAGCCAGGGCCGAGCCGTGGCAGGAGCAGCGAGGCCCAGCCGGAGGGGGGGCTCTCCTCGGCCCTGTCCGGCGTGCCCAGCTCCCCGACCGCGGCACGCTCCACCTGTCGCAGGAGCGGGTCCGCTCCGCGGGCGCGTCCGCCGATGGTCCCCAGCAGCAGCTGGATGGCGAGGAGCAGCACGAGGATCACTGCCAGGAGGAACGGCAGCAGGGTGAGGGAGACGCGACGCGGGTGTCCGCTCGCGGCCCGCAGGGGCTCTCGCAGGGAGAGCACCGGGGCGGGAGGCGGCGCGACCCGGGAGAGCTGCCATCGCAGCAGCGCCCGGTCGAACGCGATCGACTCCGCGAGGCCTCGGCAGGTGGGGCACTCCTCGATGTGAGAGGGGGCCTCCCGGTCCGGCTCTTCGCAGACCCACGCCTCGAGCGCGCGTCGGCAGCCCTCCGGGAGGGTCGGCTCACCGCCGAAGTCGTCGTCGATCACCTCATGCTCCTGTCCTCGTGGTCCCGCTCCGATCGCCGTCCGCCCCGCTGCGCCTCGATCGCGCCGCGGAGTCTCAGGTGTGCGCGGAAGATGCGATTGCGGATCGTCCCCTCCGGCTCACCGAGGAGCCGCGCGATCTGGGCGGGGCTGAGCCCCGACCAGTACCGCAGCGTGAGGACGGTCCGATACAGCTCCGGAATCCTCCCGAGGGCCTCCTGCAGGAGGAGGAGGTGCTCCTCCTCCGCGGTGGCCTCTCCTCGGTCTCTCTCCGCCGGCTCCTCCCCGGTCCGCAGGGGAGACTCCGGGCGTGCGCCGCGTCGACGATGGGCATCGATCACCTTGCGCGAGGCGATCGCGAGGAGCCAGGAGACCGCGCGCGACGGGTCGCGCAGCGTCTCCCTCTTCTCCCACCCCTGGAGGAAGGTGTCCTGAGTCAGGTCCTCCGCCCTGTCCCGGTCGGAGACCCGTTGGTGGACGAAGACGAAGATCAGGTCCCAGAGCTGCTCCACCACCCCTTGGAAGGCCGCTCGATCTCCGGAGAACGCGGCGCGAAGGTCCGCCACCGAAGGGGGAGAGGGGGGGTCGCCGTCTTTCTCCCTCGCGTCGGACCCGGCAGCTGGCATTGTTCTCCTCCCGGGCGCCCGGACGGTGGATTCTCGGAACCAGCGGGAGCCGCGCGACTCCCCTGCTTCTCTGGAGAGACGAGGAGCGGGCCCGATCGTTGCCCGATTTGACGGTGTTCCTCATCGCATCCTAGTCTTTTCCGAGGGCCCTTCGAGGGGTCTCGTTCGCAGGCACATTCTCTGGGCAGGACCGGGAACGGGAGCCATGGACAAGAAGAAGCGCAAGCAGGACCCGCAGCCGTCGGTCGACCCTCGACCGAACGATGAGCCTCTCGGGTCCACCGGGGAGAGCACCGGTGAGATGACCCAGGAGAGCGCCGAGACGGTCTCGCTCCTCCCGGTCGGCGAGGCTCCGGGGACGGAGACGGTCGCCACGGCGGGCCTCGAGGACCTCGACGATGTCCTCGTCCTCCTCCCCGAGGAGGACGAAATCGACTTCGACTCGATTCTCGTCGCCCCGTCGGCGACCGAGGCGGAGACGGACATCGATGACATCACCGAGGAGGTCACCGATGTCTTCCTCATCGAGGAGGACGCCGCGTCGTCGGAGAGGGCCATCCCGGTCCGCGCGGAGGAGGTGGGACTCCTGTCCCAGCACCCCGACCACGGGATCCTCCCCTCGGTCGGAGCCTTCTCTGTCGGGGATCTCGACGATCTGCCGGACATCGAGGATGTCGAGGACATCACCAGCCTCGTCGAGGAGGCGGACCTCGATGAACTCGCCTTTTCGGAGACCGATGACGAGGAGCTGCAGGAGTCGGCCCCGGAGGCGCCCTTCGGCTCCCTCTCCGTCCTCCTCAAGATCGCGGCGGCCCTCGTCGTCGCCTGCGGCGCCCTGTACCTCGTCCCCGGCCTGGGAGAAGCCCCCGCGCCGGTCGTTGCGTCGAGCGAGCTGACCGTCACCGAGAGCCTCGAGGCTCCGATGGGGCTGGTCGCCGCGCCGGAGAGCCTCCCCGCCGGGGGTGGAGCGATCGCCGCAGGGGTGGAGTTCCCGCCCGCGCTCCCCGCCGAGTTCGACCTGTGGATCCAGGATGTCGTCGCCACCAACTTCGGGGTCGACGCGCCCGGTGCGAGCAACTGAGGGAGCGAGAAGAACCATGAGAATCCACCACCGCGCCCCCGTCGCCCTCTTCATCGCCGCTCTCGCGCTCGCCGTGCCGGCGGTCGCCGAGGGGGGGAGCGTCTTCCTCAAGAACGGCTACATCCTGCAGGGCAAGATCGTCGAGCGGGGCGAGGGCTGTGTCGTCCTCGGCTGGCAGAACGGAACGATGACGATCGAGGATCGCTTCATCGACGAGGTGCTCCTCGACCCCTCGGAGGAAGCGGCTCTGGAGCTCAGGCGCCTGGAGGAGGAGGAGGCCCGCCTGCGCGCGAACGAGGCGGTCTTCGTCGAGTCCGCCCTCTCGCTCGGTGCCGCCGGAGTGGTCAAGCTGCCGGAGAGCTACGGCGACATTCTCGGTCCGGGCCGGACGCCGGTCATCGCGGTCGAGTCCCCGGGCGTCGATCTCGCGGAGAGTCGCTCCACGGATGAAGCAGCCGCCGTGGACCCGGTCGTCGAGACCCCCGTGGCCGAGGTCGAGCGTGTCACGGCCGCCGATTTTTCAAAAAATTTCTCACCCGGATTCGGCCTGACGATGACTGTCCCCGAGCACTGGGTCACCCACGCGGGGGAGGAGCGCGCCACCGTCGCGCATCCGGAGTCGCCGACGCGCGACTTCCTCACCATCGACCGCTGGACCGAGGGTCGCGTCGATGCCGTCGTGGCGGTGGAGACGCTCCGTCGGGCGGTGGTCACCTCGGTCCCCGGGTGCATCGCGACTCCGGTGGCCGATCGGGTCATCGGCGGGATGTCCGCTAAATCTCTGGCCTGCAGCGGAGGCGAGACCCCGCGTGAGGTCGAGCAGTATGTCATCACGAGCGGAGCCTCGGTCTGGGTGATCGGTGTCCACGCCGAGGCCTCGACCCCCCCGGAGACCCGAGAGGCTCTCCAGTCGATGCTCGCCTCGATCTCCTTCGAGTAGGCGAGCGATCGAGCGAGGGGCGGCGTCGCCATCGGCGATGCCGCCCCTCGTTTCATCTTCCTCCCGACCCTGCCTCGGCCCCTCCCGGGTCGATTCGGCATTGAACCCGAACTTGCCATTGCTACGATAAACCCGACGGTGACGGGAGATACGACCGCGAGGTCGATCCTCCGCGCCGACGAGCTTCCTCGAGAGGCCGGGACGACCCCGGAAGTCGAAGGGCTCGGACCGCGGGAGCTCCCGGCGCAGGGGAATGCCGGAGCCCGCGAAGCAGCATTGCGGAGTCGCGTCACGCAGCACCGCACGAAGCCCCATGCGTCGCCTCCATGCGGCGTGCAAGGCTTCGAGCCGTGCACCCTCTCCTCGCGGAGAGGGGGGATGAGACTCCGGACCCGCGAGGGTGGCTGCGAGGTGTCTCGGGGCGTTGCCCCCTCGGACGCCTTCAGGGGTTGGGCAACACAGGGGGAGAGTTGCTGAAGAGCAACGCCGGGCGCCGCCGAGCGGCCTCGTTCCCGACCGAGCCGACAAGGACCCCGCAGACCGCGCCGAGGGCGCAGGTCCGTGGCAGGGGTCGTGTCCTTCCCTCGCCCCTTCCTTCCGACACCAGACCCCTTCTTTCCGACTCCAGACCCCTTCTTTCCGACTCCAGACCCCTTCTTTCCGACTCCAGACCAGGGGGCTCCCAACTGCGGAGTTCCCAACTCCTCAAGACAGCACCGCGCATCTCGGGATTCACCACGACAGGGTCGAGCACTTCGGGCTCAGGCCCCTCGGTGCTCTGCGACCGTTCGCCCGAGCGCCGTCGAGACTTCGGTCGGCGCGTTCAGGGCGGCTCCCCGCAGGGGAGGCGACTCGAGAAGTCTCTTCGCGTCGGAGTGAAAATCGAGTAAGGGATTTCGTTGAGCTCGCGTGATCCGACCTGGATCCCGCGGGTGAGCGGCTTACGGATCGAGAGAGGGAGCGTCACCCAGCGTGGGTGTCGCCCGAATCATCGACGGTGCCCTTCGGTGGGGCACAAGGCATCAGGGTTGGGGGCTCGACCCCCGGAGGAGTGCGATCATGGCGAAGAAGAAGGCGGCCAAGAAGACCGCGAAGAAGAAGACCGCCAAGAAGGCGGCCAAGAAGACTGCGAAGAAGAAGACCGCGAAGAAGAAGGCTGCGAAGAAGACGGCCAAGAAGAAGACTGCGAAGAAGGCTGCGAAGAAGGCTGCGAAGAAGACGGCCAAGAAGAAGACTGCGAAGAAGAAGACCGCCAAGAAGAAGACTGCGAAGAAGAAGACCGCGAAGAAGAAGACTGCGAAGAAGAAGACGGCCAAGAAGAAGACTGCGAAGAAGAAGACCGCCGCGAAGAAGACGGCCAAGAAGAAGCCTGCGGCCAAGAAGACCGCCAAGAAGAAGACTGCGAAGAAGAAGACGGCCAAGAAGTCAAAGTGACGAGGCCCGCCGCCGAACATCGGCCCTGGCGGACCGGGAAGAAGTCCTCAAGCTCGAGCCCCGGCACGAAGCCGAAGTACGACTTCTGGGGCTTCACGAAGTGAAGAGGACGATCCCCCCGCCAGCCGATCCAAGGCTCGGCCGTGCGGGCAGTTCTCGACTTCCTGGATCGTGGGTCCGGTCCTCCGGGATCGGTCCCGCGGGAAGGGGTGGGGGAGTCCTCCTCCACCCCTTCCTTCGTTTTTCTTCGACCCCGTTCCCTCGCTCTGGAGACGCGCCATGCCGGAGACTCCTTCCCTCGCCCAGCTGAGAGAGCGGCTCGATCAGGTCGAGGGTGTGGTCCTCTTCACGGGTGCGGGGATGAGCGCGGACTCCGGGATCCCCACCTATCGCGGCGCCGGAGGTCTTTGGCGAGGTGTCCGGGCGGAGTCTCTCGCCCATCCTCTCGCCTTTCGCGCGGATCCCCAGCTCGTCACCGACTGGTACCGTGAGCGCCGGAGGCAGATGGCGGCCGCTCCGATCCACGCCGGCCACCGGGCGGCCGCCGCGTTCTGTCGGCGGCGACCGAATCGCGTCGTCGTGACCCAGAATGTCGACGGCTTCCATCAGCGGGCCGGCTGCCCGGAGGTCCTCGAGCTTCATGGGTCGGTCTGGGTGGAGCGATGCACCCACTGCGGGGAGGAGACCCCCCTCGATCGAGAGGGGCCGCTCGCGGAGGAGGGGGAGGAGGTCCCGCTCTGCTCGTGCGGCGGACACCTCCGACCGGGGGTGGTCTGGTTCAGCGAGGGCCTCC